>CALGDE010000034.1 GCA_937883785.1 uncultured cyanobacterium | reverse complement strand
GGTAGATCCGTAAGGATGGGCAACTTTATTGAGCGCGGATCGGAAACTATCTTGAGACGTGATTTCAAGATCAATGAATCTGTTGCTAAAGCCACGAATTGCATAGTTTCGTTCAACCTTGGCTGTTGCCAGCGCCAAAGTTGCTGCAATCTCAGAACAGGTCAGCCCTGAAGTGGGGAGAGGTGACCACTGCATAGATCCTGAAACATCAATAGCGTGAAGAAAAACCTTTCCGGTAGGCTCCTGAAATTCAAACGAATTTTCAAGCATTTTCTCCAGAATGTCCATAATCCGAGAAACCGGAGACCATGTCTTTTGGCTTCTTCCTAGCCTTCCCCCTGAAGCGTATACCTTAGACGCAGACAGTATGTTGAGGGGATGGATTCGTGCTTTCCTGGCTCGTTTCTTGTCAAGCAATCGGCGCTCTAGAATATCAAGATTTTTAATCTGATCAAAGCGAAGAACCCCAATCTCTGACAAAGAACCTAAGTTGCGCAATGTCGCACCTATCGGCATGTCCTCAAACAACAGTTGCCAAGCATCACAGTTCATATTGCCAATGGGTGCAACCATTTCATGGGTTAAGCGTCCTTGGGCGATCGCTTCCAGGGTTAAATCTTGGTCATGTACCATCGGGTGCTTGAGGCGTTCATGCCACCAAATTTGTGTCATCTCCTCACAGGGGGGCTCTGGAGGAAAACCGTTCCATCCACCAACAGCCCAGTGATATAAACACTGATGCTCTTTTGATGGCGGACGAACATGGAATAATCGCAGCAAATCCCGACGACTAAATCCATGGCGCTGTCCATACTTTAGGAGTTGATAAGCAAGCCACTTAACGTCAGGGTTGGAAAGCCACTTTTCTCCACAGGAACGAACAATCTTTCCCATCCCGCGAAGATCCTTGGTATAACGGAGCCATTCATAGAAATGAGATGCTGTGCGGATTACCAGCGGAAAAACCTCTTCAAAAGCACGCTTAGCAGCAGCGCTTTCTCCCATTGATAAAAGCACCAAGGCAAGAATGGGAGCACTGTTGCTAACTGAATGTCCATCACTGGCATAGACGATTTCCTGCGAAACCCTCTCCGGATTTTCCGCGATCACCGCCTTCACGGCCTCAACAAACTCTTCTGACAGTTCACGGCGATCTGCGTAATAACTTCCATTAGAAGTTCCAAGCAGCAGATAACGCCGAAGCATAGACCACGTGTCAGCGGTAAATCCATAACCACCACTTCGTCCCTGCACCATTTCAGACTGCCTGCCAGGAATAGGAGAGGACTGTGGAGAGCTAGAGGTGGAAGAAGTCAGGAAGCTGTATGTCATGGACACCTACTCCACAGTGGTTGATTTAGTTGTAAGTGTGGCGGGCAGGACTCGAACCTACAACAACGGCTCCTAATGCGATAACCCTAAATTCTTCGGCCATTGCAGGCAAGTTGTGAACAAGGGGTAAACGTTGCTCTACCTTTGAGCTACCGCCACACAGATATTATATTTAGAGATTTTATTGATCGCCACCGTGGCATAAGCTGCCGCCGTGATGCTGCCATCTCAGTCGAGATGCCATGGCTAAATGGCGATCAGCAATCACCAAATCGCAGCAGGGACAGCGATCGCCCTCATCACCGCCCTCAGAAAAAGAATCTTTTGACTGAAAAGCCTTGAATCCCGGGAACTCGCCAACAAAATTTGCCCCAAACAATTCGTTGGATACATGCTCTCTTCCGTAATGCAGACGAGCCATTTTTTTAGTGATCTCTCGAAGCCCTTCAAAGTCGGCAACAGTCAATGCGTCTAAACTAGTTAATAGTTGCGTTAACGCAAACTCTTTTAATAGTTGCGTTAACGCAAACTCTTTAGCCATGGGGAGGTTCATGGAAGCTCCTGTTGCATTGCAGCAACGAAAGAGGGGATAGCGGAAAGGCTAGAGGCGAGGCGCTGCATAGCACTTACATCGCTAACCATAATTTGAGCTAGGCGGGCCAAGCTTGTATCGAGAATTTCTGTGGTTACGCCAGTCGGCAGCAAGTCATTCAAGGTCACTGAGGCGACATCTGGCAAAATCGCCCGAAACTCAAACAGGGGCTTATCTTCAATTTCAATGTCTTTGACAAGCAACCCCCCAGGGTCTCCTGGAATCCCAGCATAAATACTGCCAGATTCAGGACAGGTAAAGACAGGACCAGTCCACTCATCCCCACCAGAATCCAGATAAGTGACGATTTCAGTTCGCTCCAGCACCCTAAAAAGGTAAGAGATAGACGGAGACGCGGGCAAGTCAATATCTACAACACCGCCAACGATAGGGGTGAGGTGATCGATCTCCAGATTGACGCTATTAGTCCCTGAGTCAAAAAGGGGGGCGTCCAACAAAACGGATAAGAACCCTTCTACAGGAACCCCCCCTGAGTCCTTTATGTTGCCAAGAATTTTGACCATTAAGCAACAACGGATTCCATAGACTCCTTGACGATGTGTTCCAAAGATGCATCACCGTCTTTCTGGTCGAACGTCACCTCAGGCAAAGGGACCTCCATCTCTTCCAAGACAGGCAAAAAGCAATGAAGCGCAACTGTCCCCAACTCAGCAGCGGTAAGCTTTCCATCAGAGGCAGCTTCTTTGATCAGCTCTCCCGCCCTTTCCAGTCCGCGAAGAATTTTGATGAGGACTTTGATTTTTCCGAATGACATAGCTCTATCAACTTTTATTGGAATGTTGAGCCCATGCTAGCAACTCTTTTTTAGGTCCGCTTCTTTATCCAATGCAAGGCATCTTCCAGGTCCATAGGGCGAGCAAACAGGTAGCCCTGTCCAGCATCTGCCCCTAGTTCTTTCGCGATCGCCGCCTGCTCTTCAGTTTCTATCCCCTCAACGGTCGCATGGATAGAAAAACTTTTAACCAACGTGATAAGGGCAGAGCAGATCGCAAGCTTTCGTTTATCGCTTCGTCGAAAGGGAACCAAAGATGCGTCGATTTTTACATCAGCCCAGGCAGACTCCATTAATCGTCCTGGGCTGGCCTCTCCAACCCCAAAGTCATCTACCTTCAGGGATACCCCCAAAGATCCAAGCATTCTTAGTGAATCTGAATAATGCTTGAAAGGGAAATCCCTCACGGGGCGTTCTGTTACCTCCAAAGCAATATCGCCAGGGGAAATGCCGAAGCGATCGCACATGGACTTAAAAGACTCAGCAAACCCAATTTGCTCCAGGTCCCAAGGGGAAAGATTGACTGAGACAGGTATCCCCGAAAACAAACGGCACCGCCGCATTACACGTACCAGAACCCAGTCCGAAATGTGGCAGATTTCTCGAGAAGACTCTGCGATTGGAATAAACTCCCCAGGAGAAATCGCCCCAAGCGTGGGGTGATTCCATCGCACTAAGGCTTCCATCCCGCAAATGTGCTTTCGATTGTGTAGGGATACGATTGGTTGGTACTGAAGCGTCATCTGAGAATCGTGATTTCCTCTCAGGTCACGCAATGCCTGTTCAATCCTTTTTCTGCGCAGCTCTTTTCGTTCAAGGGCTTCACTCCAGATCTCAACGCCGCCGCCCGCGTTTTTGGCACTGTACATGGCCAAGTCCCCTGCCTTGAGGAGCTTGTCTATCCCGCCATGTCCACGCTGAGCAATCCCTAGCGATGCATCCATTTTGACAGTGCCACCGCAGGTTAGTTCGTAAGGATGTTGTAATGTTTTGTGAATTCTTTTGGCGATCGCCTGAAGTTCGGCGAGTCCATTAAAGCTGCGCACCAAGATCACGAATTCGTCCCCACCCATTCTGATCAGTCGATCTTGGGAGGCGATCTCAGTCCATAGGCGTGACGCCATTTTTTTGAGCAAAAGATCGCCTTCTTTATGCCCAAATGTATCGTTCACCGATTTGAACTGGTTCAGGTCGACGACGATGACGCCTGCGAACGGTATAGATCCGAGGCGCTCAAGGATATTGCGGTTAAATGCCTTGGTTAAAGGGTCAACATTGGCAAGTTTTTGATATCGAAATTGGGCTCTTTTCAATGCTGAGATATTAGACCAGCTCACCAAGGCGTGAGACGAATTGATTCGGACAATATCTTGAAGCGTCCAACACCCGGATTGTTTCTCCGTTGCACCCCTGTGAATCTCTTGGCCATGTATTTCTTTCCCTGTTGCCATTACTTCCGTCACCGCCTCTCTCAGCGATCGCCCTTCATCTAAAGGGTTTATAGAGTTGGCGCAAGGGATCTTGAAGTCCAAAAAACTTGCCCAGGAATTTTGCCCCATGTCTCTGGTGGCAGCATCAGAGCAGGCCTCAACCTGAAGATGTTGCCCCTTGCCAAGCCTGAGTAAGATCACGCCGCCAGGAGCATTGCGCAAGATTGCCCCTCCCAATTGGATTTGCTTGAGAATCACGCTGAGCCCAGACAGTCCAAAGGCTAAAGGGATAAACCCTAGCAACAAGTAAAGGGTTGGAGGCAAAAAGTCTTGGGAAAGGAATGCTGCGCTCTCCAGTGAAAGCGACAAAAACATCCATGCCATCGAATAAAAGACTCGACGACATGGACGGGAGCGAGAACGTCCGCGCCATAGCAATAAAAAACCGCCAACGCCGTAGGATACAGCGATCGCGGCAGTGGCGGAATTTGTGGAAGTGAAGAACATCATTTATCTGAGCTTTACCCAGTGTGCCTCAGGGGAAGAAGAGCGTCTATGGGTTTATTACCCACCCTTGTAAGGAATAGATAATTCTTTCTCTTCATTCCACTGGTCCCTGGCGTTCAACAATCCAAACATCACATTGAACGCAACGGTATATCCAGCACAACCAAAACCCAAAATAATCAGAAGGATCCCCAAAGATGTAATCAGAGGATGAATTCTACCTTCAAACAGCGATATACCTGCCAAAAAACAAATTGCTCCCTGCCCAGAAGAGAACTGATGAGATTTTGACACCATATCCCAAAGACGACAAAGGGCCGAGCTGTAGGACACATTCATGTGAAGTGACCAGAAGAAAGCGAAAATCAAACACGCGGCGGCGGCAGCCGCCAATGCCCATAAAATATCAAAAGTATTTGCCATGATCTGCTGAGATGGAAGGGGAGGTGTGCCCAGCTTAACCTCGGGAAACTAAAGCTATTAAGTTTTTTGAATTGGGGGCTATATTGGTGATGCTGATTAATTGAATCTGCCATGCCTTTCAGTCGAACGACCCATGCACCCAATACGACTGTCAAACCAGCGTTTCTAAATGCGATCGCTAGTCCTAAGTTTGATGGGCAAATTTACCTGGATGGGCATAACGAGCGCTTAGGAGATGGTTCGTTCGTTGACACTGAAGGAAACGCCAAGGCTCGACTTTGGGGGCTATCAGAAGAGCTTAAAGTTGCCCCAAGTTCCGGACTTTACGTTTCAATCCAGTCTGGAATTGTCCGTGAAAATGACCAGCATCATGTCATTCCCGAGCAAATCGTTGAATGCCCTGACAATCAACGCAACGTATACATAGCGATTGTCTCAGGTGGCGCAGTTCAAGCATTCCCAGCACTCCCAGCTTCTGGATTCTTGCTAGCCAAGGTGATTACGTCTAGCGGCACCATTGTCCAGGTATTGGACTTGAGAGCCCGCTTTTCGATCTCCGATGGTGCAACATTTGCTCCATTGACAGACGCAACTCCAGACAAGTCCTCACCAGTGTGGAGCCTTTCAGAAAAGCGCTTCAATACTCGCCCCCTGAGTTTTAATGACATTAGCGAACCGCCTCCATCACCTTCTAACAGACTCTTCTTTTTGCGTCGGGCAAACACTGAGTCAGCATCTGGGGGTGGCAACCTGCAATGGCTTCCGTGGGATGTGGAATCTGTTCAGAGCGAGCTATCTTCTTTGCGATCAGCAGTAGACGCAAACGTAGTGGGTATTCAAAACGCCCCTGACTTGAGTGGGTACGTAACCACTGTCTCTTTGCAGACGACGCTTCAAAATTACGTAACCCTTGGGCAGCTTATATTTGCGATCGCAGAGCTTCAATCGGGCAACACTTGATTCTTTCCCGATTTTTTGATTTTTACCGTAACCGTTTGGCCGAAACCATGAACTACAACAGCTTCCCCTTGCCCTTGCGTGGGCTCGGCTTCTTCTATGACCAAGACAATCCAGTATCCGAACTCTACGGTTACTCCTGAATATCTAAATGCGATCGCCAATCCTGTATTTGATGATCAGGATATTGATGGGCACAACTCCCGATTAGATGACAATTCTTTGTCGAATGCTCCAGGACATCTTAAGGCTCGGCTTGCAGCGATCGCTGACGAACTTAAGGTGTCACCTTCCAGTGGTCTATACGTTTCTGTTCAGGCAGGCAAGGTAGGTCAAGGCACCGATGCTCTGATGATTTCAGAGCAGCTCGTTGAATGTCACGACGATCAACCGAACAATTACATTGTCGTTGTGGACGGTGGTGCCATCGAAGTTCATACGGCAATGCCTTCCGCAGGTCTGCTGTTGGCCCGTGTCGTTACATCTGGCGGAGAAGTTGGCGAAATCGTTGACATGCGAGTACGTTTCGCTCTTCCCAGTGGAGCCGTGTTTGCCCCACTCAACACTCTTCCCCAGAATGGTGTGGTGCCAGTATGGAACGCCAGCACCAAGCGGTTTGAGACGACACATCTAAACATTGAATCAATTGGGATGCCCCCGGCGGCAGAAGGAAACCGAGCATTTTTCCTGCGCCGGAAAAACTCTGAAAGCCCTGACGGACGCAACGATGTGGAATGGTTTGAAATTGATTTAGGGCAAATTCAGACAGATATCAACCAACTGCAATCTGACACGGCGGCTAACGCTCAGGCGATCGCAAATAGTCCGGATTTAAGTGACGCGGTAACTGCCCCAGAGCTGACCGATGCTCTGTCTGGATACGCAACTCAGGAAGAGCTAGCCGCAGCATTTGCAGCAGCCGCTAGTGGAGGCGGAAGTGGGGGCGGAAGCACCCCCGTTGTCCCCACAGGGCAATCAATCTGGGATGGTCTAACTTTCACAGGAACTCCTTCCCCAACGGCTGAATCTGCTGCCGTAAACATGATTCAGGCGCTGATTGATGCTGGGGTGTGGATCAAACTACACCGCTTCTACGTAGCAACTTCCGCTGATATTGAAGATGTCCCGGTAGATTGGGTATCTGGAACCAAACATTCTCTTCTAGGAACCTTCTCGTTCACAGAAGAAGAAGGAATTACTGGAGCCTCTACCACCACTCACACCCCCACTCGGGGAATTGCGTCCGGATTAGAGCTAACCAACGAGCGAATTGAAAACTTTTCGTCCTGGGTATTCATGGATGATCTGGCCAACCCCAACACCCAGAACGGGATGTTATCTGCCACAAAAGGTGGGCACTCATACCTGAGGCTAGCCAACAATAATGTGTTTTGGGGGACAGACGCCTCAAACAATATCTTCCTCCAATCTCCTCGTCCATCTACAGAACCAAAGAGCCTTGGCAGTAACTTTGGATCCTCCGGGAGTAACAACTCAGGACTGTTTTTTGACGGGACCTTAACGGTTCCACAGTCGGGGAGCCCGAACGCCACGACGGATTCGAGCGATTCCGCAGCGAACGAGATGGTCATGTTTGGTGGGGGTGAAGGCGGCACCCCCCCTCTGGGCGGAAGGTTTTTGCTGGGGGCTTACGCAGATTACCTCTCCCCGGCGGAATCCACCGCTTTAAACAATGCGGTAATGAACTACTTGAACACCCTTGGTGTTTGGAGTCCAGATTTGCCTCCAGAAGAGCCTAAGACATTTGGAGAGGAGACAGCAGACGAAATTTTTGCGGAGCTGACCGGGAGTTATAGCTCAGCGGATCAGCAAGCAATGGCAGACCTAATTGATGCCCTTAAAAATAGCGGAGCTTGGGACCGTATTACTGCGTTATTTTTGCCAGTGCTGGCTAACATTCATGATGCAATGTACGACATCAAAGGGAAGATTGGGCGTAGTCCTGGCTTCACCGTTGGCAACTACGGACACGCCAACAAGTATGGGCTTTATACAAGTCAAAATGGTGCTTATGTCTACGCAGCATCCGTAAACTCCTCGTACACCAGAAATTCAACAGTAATGAATTGGATTGCCAATTTCGGCAGCTTTGGCAATGCCTCTATTACTCAGGGCGGAATGCAATATAGTGGCAACAACCTTTATGCTCCGGGAATAGTCTCTGGATTTGGGTCTTCCTATGTTGTGGGTGCATCCCACTTTGGTATTCCCACAAATAATTTCCCTGTAACTCAAGGGATCTCTAGCTTCGTTCCCAGCTCCTTTGGCTCTGTTTGGGAGTCTAGCGGGCAGCTCAAGTATTACGCGAATGGAACTCACTACGGAACGGCTTCTCCTACCTCAACAACTTACTCGTTCTCGTCGCAGAATGCTCAACTCTTCGGGTACGGCTCAAGACATAAAGCCGGACTTGTCGGTTATTCGATGACTTCATCACAGATCACGGCGGTGAACAATGCAATGAACACTTACTTTTCAACGATTGGGGTGAGCTGATCAACAAATTGATCTTCTTTATCTTTAACCTCTCTCATGAAAACCAAAGCTTATCTTAACCCAGGAGAATAGTAACTAATCATGTACACATACTTAGGGTCTGACCCTGATCTTGGAGAGAAAGGAAGTGCGATCAGTCTGCACTACCGAAATGAGCAGAATGGGAAAGAGTTGACGTATCATGTCCCGGCTCCTCCTGAAAATCTCTACTTTGACGGAGAATTGGACGGGGAGGCACTGCTTTACCGCTCTCTGGGTGAAGTTGACTGGGAGCGTCTTGTTATTCTGCTTTCAGGATCTAAGGTCTTTTCCGCAGTTGCTGCAACGTCTACGCAAGCCCCGCAACTCAGTCTTCTCTACGGAGAATTACGTGCCGCCCTTGAGAAAGGACGCAAGGTTGCCGTTCATTCCTACTGGAGTCAGGTAAAGGAATTTATGACATCCCAGACGGACGTATTGTCCGCTATTGGAGTTGAGTGGGGAGAGTCTGAGCAGGCAGAGCTGGATAATGCTTTTTTGCGGTGTAATTTATCAGACTGGATTAATTTGCCGTATCCTCCCTACGATGTCAGATACCACGGCAGTATCACGGATTATCGCGAGAAGTATCCTGACGCACCATCTGAAATGGACTTGCTGGGTATTTCCCCCCCAGAAACAGGCGATGACGTTCTCAGTGAGGACACCTAGAAAACGAGGAAGAGGCTTAATTTTTCGCCACTATTTTCTTGATTTCTTCCAAACTAATAAAATCAGAGACTAGACTCAGCTTGCTAATGTCCGCCGCTACATTTCTAGCGGCGGACATTGCTTTATCCTCCGTGGGATATCCGACATGCATCAGTACGTGATGGTGTTCTTCGTTCAAGGCACACACTGCCGTAACTGTCCCAAACGACATGCTTCCATTAGTAATCATGAAAGTTGGAACTAAGTCATACAAGGCAAGATTGATGAGTCGGAAATCACGAGTCTCAAGCAAAGCGCGGGAAACCATAGACCACCTCTTAAGTAGGGCTGGATATTTACAGTCTATCCTCACACCATCGAAATCCTTTTCCTTGGATTGAGCAAACAGGAGCTCCACTACGAACAAGCCCGGACATGATTCTTCGCAAGTAAGCATGATCTGGGGTATGCCCTTTCCCAAAGTCAACGGAAACCATAGCATCCAGCTCTGGCACAGTCCTCCATCCGCCCAAGATCAATAAAACTCGCATCATTCTGATCGCCATCTGATGTTTTTCGAGCAACAAAACCTCAATAGAATGAGGTGATTTTACACAATTTACCAACAAGGCTATTTCAAGGGGAGAGAACACAGCAACCTCGAAAAAGGACAAACTTTTCCCTTGTTCCATAATAGAGATGGAATAGACCCCAGAATATGTGGCGATCCGGAAATCTTCGAGTTAGCTGCCAGCTCTGAAAGGCGAATGCTTTGGCGGGGGGCGTGTCCAGTCGCATTTTTCGCGATGTACTCCGCTACATCAAAATCAGCTCTTGCTGTTGCGCCTGAACGGGTGGGTCGAAATACCCCGTTTCTCGGCACCAGTCAACAGCCGCCGCCCACACATCACAATGGCACAGCAATGGGGAGCAGTGACATCCAAGCTTAAGTGGCCTTCCTAGCTTTTCTTGGCGATCGCTTAAATCCTTCAACAATCGAACCGTCCTAGGGTCGCGCCGTTTCATCCTTTTCCATAAATCAGCCTTGAATTCTTCGACTCTTTGTTGCCGCTCTGTCGAGGAGTGCTTATTTCTCAGCACATAAGGATTCCCTCGAGGGGTTTGGCGATCGCACCGAACATCGCAGTCCCAAACGCGACCAACAACAAAATCTTTCCCTTCATACTTGCCCGTCATTTGACCTTCTCCTGAACAGGGTGTGGAGGATCGTAGAACTGCTCCATTCCAAACTCCTTCAACAAAGGAAGATTGCGGAACAACTTATCGCCAAATACGGGACATACAGAGTGAACCGACTCTTCGTCGAAGGACGTGAGAGAAGAAAGGCGGTGTACGCAGATAGCTAGAAGAGAAGAGACCATTGACAGGTCATCTCGACAACAATAATCCAGGTGGTAAACACCTGCATCAATGATCCCCGCACGAACACGAAATCCAAAAATCACCGGATAAACGCCAATTTCATAAACTTCATTCCCCTCAGCATCCAAAAATACCCATCGACTAGTGAGCCCCTCACTATCAGGCGCTTTTTTGAATTGCATTTACTCACCCCATCCGAAGAAATCTTTAGCCCAGGCAAAGTCAACGCCAGCAGCGATAAAATGACGAGAACGTAGAGATTCAATAAACCGATAAACCTTAGGCAAAACAACTTGCTCGAAAGGACTTACCGGGGCTTGTTCTCCGTGCTTGCCCTGAATAATCAATCCGTTCTTCCTCAGAATCACAAGCTTTCTGCTCATGTAACTCCCCCCTGTTGGTGGACTTTAAGTATCGACACGAACGCCTAAGGCGCCTCAAACCCCTCCCAGAACGTCCAGTTTTCGTTCTCCGCCCTTGCCGCAAGCGTCTTTGCTGCCCACCCAGACATTGAGTCAATCAACACGCGATAAGCATAAAGAGAAGATTTTTCATTGGGGCGTTTTCGCCAACTCCCATCAGACGGAGCATATTGACGAATCACCTGTTCATGCGATCGCACAATACTGAGAGCTTCCTCCTGTTCAGGAAACCAATATGCCCCCATGGTTTCCCCTTCCGTCAATTCAGCTAGCTCCTCTAACTGAGAAGTCAGAACAGGGAAATGATCTTGTCGAGGGAAAAATGGGGGCACAGCAACGAATGTACGCACAAAGATGGATTCATCCAGCACCCAAGAATCGGGGATCCTTCCTCCAAACTCGGCAAACATTGGGCGCACTTCCGTGAGGGATCGTCCATTCTGGATCCAAGAAATTAGTAAAGCGCACAGATCATTTAAGGCGTCAATTTCTCTTTGGGTTTGGGTGTTGAGGGGTTTTGGACGGTCCACCATCCTCAAATTCATTCCAAGTTGAACAAGGCGGTGCGAAATCACCTCTTCAATCGTGCCTTCAACTCCTCTCCCTAGATCGGTTTTAATTACTCTCATTATTTTTCACTCTTGATAATACTTGACACATTTTTGGCGCTACCTGCCGTCAAAAACCTGAAACCTCAACCCGAAACCTTAACTGATCAACTTCTTTCGGCAATGTGCCGAGAAGATTGTCATTGAGATATAAGGTCCTTAACGCAGTTAACTGACCAAATCCTGTCGGCAATTCACTGAGCTGATTGTTTTCAAGATCTAGATACTCCAGTGCAGTTAACTGACCAACTTCTGTTGGTAGTTCACAGAGCTGATTGTTATTGAGGTGCAAAAACTTCAGTGCGGTTAACTGACCAAATTCTTTCGGCAGTTTGCTGAGTTGATTGTTTTCTAGATCAAGAGACTACAGAGCAGTTAGCTGACCAATTTCTATCGGCAATTCACCGAACTGATTGTTTTCGAGATATAAAAACTTCAGAGCAGTTAGCTGACCAATTTCTGCTGGCAGTTCACTGAGTTGATTGTTATTGAGGTACAAAAACTTCAGTGCGGTTAACTGACCAACTTCTTTCGGCAATTTGCTGAGCCGATTATTTCCGAGGTATATCTTCTCCAGGGCAGTTAGCTGACCAATTTCTGCTGGCAGTTCACTGAGCTGTTTTCTTTCAAGATTAAGTATTTTCAGAGATCGTACCTGAGCATCTTCTATTATTTCCAGCAATTCCTGTCTGTTCATTTATCGCTCTCCACAGTCAACTAGGTATCTGAATAAATAGCCTGCACAAAAAGCAAAAATCACGAATTCTTAACGAAAATCTTCGTGAGCGTATGCATCACACAGCACATCATCAGCGTGCCCCATCCACAAATCTACGGAAGTCCAAAAAATTCGCAGAGCATAATCCTCAGGCGACTCTGACTCACGACGATCCATAAATGAATCCTCTTTAACTGAGGTGACTTGGGAAGAAATGTCGTCCCAAAAAGCGTCAACTATCTTGATCGCTTCTTCAGGGGTAGGTGCCCATGGATAATCTCTTCTCCCGTCTATAGTGCCGGGGTCTAAGTGAACATCTCTGCAAGTAACCGGATGATCTGCTTGGTTAGGAAAATAAGGCGGGATAGATATGTAATTCGAGGCAGGATCGACAGAATACATGCGACTTAATGACATGACGGCAGAATTAATTAATTATTTTTGAAGAGGATGATTTCTTTGGAGTGGAGGAGGTACTGCACCTTATCTTGCGCACGATACTCCTAGTCCCTTCGCAAACCAACGTTGAAAAATAGAACACTACCCCCACAGGGATTAGGGCGGTAGCAGCAACGGCAAGAGCCCCAAGGGACATCGCCCCAACCCAATGCATCGCCGCAATCCAGACAGGAGCAAGTCCATTAGATTCACGCAGCTTCCCGCTGAGCCATCGCATTGCCCCAGGGGAGTGATCAATACCTTCAACGTCGACCACACGAAATATTCCTGACGAGTCGCCACGCAATAAAGACTCTGTCTGTGTGGAGTTTAGGCATCCAATCCACTTCGTCCCTGCAAAATAAGTGGGAACAACTTGCACTCTCAGATGCCTAAGAAGAACAGGATGTTGTTCCGTCACTCTTTGCCAAGCAATTTTTTCCAGGTATTCGCAATGAGGTAAATATTGCTCTCGCAACTCTAGAATCGAGACACCTTTTACGACCCAGTGAAAAGTGGAGACACAACGATCAACTGCACTCCCAGGGATAAAACAAGAGACTGTATAGAGTACCGAGTACGGGTTATCACCCATCTCATAGGTAAATGGACGATCAGGGAGAATCCATAAAGATTCAGAATCTAAGGGCTTGAATGGGGGCATTTTTAGAGAATCTATCCAGCAGAATCAACAACAAAATAACGGGACCAACAACAACGTTGCTGAGGGTGGATCTTTGCTATGTTCCAGAGAGAATTCGTGACAGGGAAATCTCATTAAATTATCTTTGTTCACAATGTTTGCCGACTGAAGGGCTTCCAGGACAGCGCCAAGAATGTTGTCTCCATCTCCCCGACAAGAATGCTTCCCTGTCAAGTACAAACAGGGCTTCCACTGTGATCGCATTTGCACCACCGGACTTCTCTGGGAATTGGTATGGCGTCGAGGAAAGTAAGTTCCATTTCTGGTCACTTTGGGGCGTGACTTGGGAACAATTTCTCCGGAAAAAATGAATTTATAGAAGCATGGGTCGTGCATGTCTCTGGAGTCAGTTTTTAGTCCTAATAGCGGAGATTCCAAGCGAAACCATGATCGCCTCGCTTTTGCCCTAGCCAGGACGGAATCAATCCAAATACTCCAGCAGAGATCGCCTTCAATGCAAAAGCCTTCATGGGTAGACAACAACGATTGAAGGTCAGATATCACCATCTGAACTCACCTCCACAGGTTCTCCAGGTTCCTGAAGCAGAAGCTCCTTTACAGATTGAGCAATTAATAATGAATCAAGGCAGAATCGTCCTCCTCCGTCTGACTTAACTAAAGACCGCAAGGATAGAGAATATAAAACCTCTACAAGCATTGCTCCTGACATGGATTCAGGGTGCAATTTCTCAAGAGAGGAAAGGGACGCCGCGCCACAGTAGCTCAGCGACTTTAGGACTTGAATCTCTTCTAGGCAAAGACGAGAAAAAGTATGCTCCAGAATTTCTCGAATTTCTCCTACCAGCAGACATCCAAGCTCTAAAAATTCTCCAGGTTCACCATTCAACAAGGTCCTAATTCGATTTCCGACAGATAGAATGGCCCGATAATTTCCTCGATAAAAACCATGCAAAAACTCCACTGAATCAAGACTTAGTTGGTGGGCTAGAGCTACTTTTAGTTCTTGAGGAGACGCTGGAGGCACATTCATTACCATTGACTGCCACTCAGAAGATTTGCCATCACAGAAAGGGTCGCTGCTTATAACAACAAAACGCCCTTTATACTTGGACGATGACAGCAACCGCAGCAGATCTTGTAACTCCTGGAACTCTGGAAGGTAGGTCCCAGACAATCCAGAAAGAGCAACATCCCAGTCGTCGATTACAACTAGACACTCAACATCTCTGACGACATTGAGCAGCAACTGAGACCGGCCTCGCGGAGAGTGTGGAATGTAAATATCTTTTTGTCCGTTGAGGTGCCAAATCAAGTCACCAATAAACTCTTCAACAGATGAGATGTTAGAGAGCGATCGCCATACAATTCGACTGAACGAATCATGAGCCAAAGCATCTTCAATCAGATGGGAGGCCAAGGTGGTTTTCCCTCTCCCTTCTTCCCCCAACAGAATGGAAACTGAACGATTAGAAACGCAGTTACCTAGAGCATTAAGTAAAGCTTGGCGAGGAGGCAATCCTTTTCGAGGACAAGTCTCAATACTAAAACGGGAGGCTAAGGACCTTGAAGTCTTCTTGAGAAAGAAAGAGTCTTTCCCATCCTCAACTCCTATTGAATCTCTCTTTCTGTGGGTAGCTTTACCCCAAGACGTAGAGCCGCTTTCATTTAACATCCCCCCTTCAGAAAGGATGATTGACTGAAGTTTCGCAAGCTTTCCAGGTCCTGAACCCGAAATCTTGAACTTTTTGTAAACCTCCCCAAGCCGTTTCCTTGCTGCTGGGGGTTTAATGCTAAGAATGCTGGCAACATCATCAAGAGAACTGCCATTAATAGCCAAAAACAAAGCATCCAGCTCTTTGTCAGAGACTCCTCGGGAGTTAACAGCTTGTTTAATTAAATGGATGGGAAATGCAGGTGGTAAAGACATATATTTATCACTCTTTTATCAAGTGGCTTTTTGAGAGTCATATTCTCAATCACAACGCCTTGAAGCCTTATCTAGTAACGGAAAGCCTGGGTTGTTTCGAGCGAATGTCCACCTTCTCAATGCGCACCAGGACTTTAGAGCAAATATTCCTGAAACTGCTGAGAACAGGGAAATTTGGAGAAGATCATCGACAAGGGCAAAAAACCTTAAATGCGCCAAATGAAAGATAATCTGTGCCGTTGGTATCAGGAAAAAGATCACAGCCGCTACGTAGACAAACAGGCGATCGCGTCAATTGTGTCACGGTAGTTTTCTGGTGGCTTTAAACGTGCAACTGTATCCACAAATCGCTCATTTCGCTCTATCCTCGACAGGACAAGTCATAGCGCAATGCGGACATGGGAAGACGCGAATTGAACTTTCTTGGAACAGGGAAAAAGCACCTAAAAATCTTCCTTGCAATAGAATTAGCGACTAGATTTATTCGATTGAATGTCATCATCTTTCTTCAATAAAGAACCGAGCTAAACTCTCCAATAAATCAATCTAGGTGGGCTATCGCTCTTCCCTCAGGACTTCAAGCTTTCCAGGGGATGAGCTTTTGTAAATGGTGCGATATGCCTTGTCCATCAAAGAGCCTTCAAAATCTGGAATTTTGTCAAAGCAGGAAGGATAGAACACTACCCCTAAAGGCAACTTTCCTGCCTCCGATCCAGATGGAACAACTTTCACCGTGGAGTAGCACAGTGACTCAAAGGACGGCAGAACCTCAGACAGGAAAACATGCCCGCCATATTCGTTCGACATCCGACTTGCCATAAACTGAGGGCGCAATCGCTGAGTAGACTTGCTGGCATCCACTACGGTGATATTTTCTTGAGAAAGGCGTTCAAACATCGCCTTCTCAGAAACGCCTCTGTAATTAGCAAAAACATTGTCATCGTTTGGGGAGGGTGCTGGCGATGAAATCTCAAGATAGGGCTCAGAAACCCCTTCAACAGCAACGCCATCCTTAATCCCTTGAGTAATTCGAGCAAACCCCAACAAACTCCACAACCCATACCCCACAAGACAGGCCCATGGGACACAAGCAAGAAAAAGATGGAATCTAGAGAATTTTCTTTCCATAGCAATATCTAACCTTCAATTTTTAACGACAAAGAAGAGCCATCACCCAGAAGAAATGCTTTGCCACCTTCTCCCAGGAATTCCTCTTTCTTTTGGACAATCTCTCGAAATAGTTCTCGAATCCCGTTCAGCGGCATATGCTTAACCGGATTGGCTTTCGCTGAGTAATTCCTTACGTCAGAGGCCGTAATCACTTCTTTCTTTTCCCTCTCCCGCTCCCTGAAGTGACGGGCAACGCGAAGAACCTCTGAGATAGCTTCCTTTGCTCCGTCTGATTCAAGAGAGTTACTTTCCTCAGATTTCGATAACCCATCCGAGAAACTCAAAATATCGTTCGCAATCTCAGGGTGGAAACCTAAGTAAGCATCTCCAGTGGCAATTTTGTCCACAACAGTTAGGTTGGGCAGAATACCGAGCTTGGGATTGACCCCCGTCACATTTAGGGCGATAGGGTATCCCCTTTTGACGAGCTTGGTGCCTTGAACATAAGAAAACAAGGACTTCAAAGCATCTCGAGCTTGATCAGAGGGAATTAAGTAGCGATCGCTGATGGCAGCAGAGATCATCGATAAATCTCCCATTCCCGTCAGCGGGTCTATCCTCCCCAACACCAGCACGCCGAATGAGCGACGAATCGCACTAGAAAAACCAAGCTCGCTGGTCAAATGAGACTGAGAGATCAGAACGCAACGAACACCAAGAGCCCGCCCCTTTGTGACAATGTCAGAAAGCCAACTCATTACCGCGTTAACCTGAAGTGCGTCTTTAGCCTTGGACGACATTTTTTCGTATTTGGCAAGACATGAAAAATGCTCATCTAGTACCAGAACCCAAGGATGGAAGGTAGGTGGAGCCATGCCTCTCCGACGCATGGGGGTCGAAGTTTTGATCCGACGCTGGAGTTCATTCCATGCCTGCTTAATGCACCAAGCCCAATAGGAGATCTCCATGTAATCTTCCTGTATCCCTATCGGCATTTTTTCCAGCACTTCCCAGTCAAGGTCAAGCTTGTCGCCCATCGACTCGGTGAGGTAGTGCACAACCGAAGGAAACTTCTCCAGACCTGACCACTGTTCTGCTTTGGGGTCGGCGACCATAATGGTCGACTCCCCTCCATACACCAAAGCCCGGCACAATGCGGCACGCAGGGTTAAACTTTTGCCAGCCCCGGTGGGGGCCGCAACAATATAACTGCGATCGCTGTTGGCCAATCCATCCAAAAAAGGATGAGTCGGAATTCTTTGTACGAATTCGCTGGGACGAATAGGGCGTTCCGTTGAGAATGAGCAAAAGAACTTCTTGTCCAAAGCTCTTGCCGGATTGTTGACGACAGAGGTGACCACAGGTCCAGAAGAGTTACCAGGCATAGAATTATTAGCTGATACGACTAAAAACCAAATCGAACATCCACCAAAGGGGACCAACGCCAGTAACCATAGAGGCCAAGCTTATTAAGGCGGTGACGACAAAGAGGAATGAACGCTGCTCCCCAAACGGAGTGCCAAGAACAGGAACCTGACGGACCCATCGAGTAAGAGGAAAATTCAGCAACGAAAAGGCAAGAAAAAACCATCCCAACCCAGTCAAAGAAAGGCTCAATGCCGATGACCGATTGTCGGGAAAGGCCAAAATCCAGATTGTGCCAGCAAAGCCACCCAGGACCGTGCCACCGCACCACCCCATGAAACTTTCTATCCCTATCTGCCACTGATTGCGCCCTCGTCCTCCATTCAATGGAATTTCATAGGGCGTCTGCCCAGAGATCCCATCACTAACAGCGGAGACAAGTGAATCCATGCCTGATGCAATTCCGGAACCGAACCCCTTGAAGAGCGATCGCCCAGAACTCCGCTTCTTGCCCTTATTCTTCTTGCGAGACACTCCAGATTCATACGCTTCAGGCTCTGGTGGATACGAACCTGGAGAATCCCATCCACTGTCATTAACAGGCGAGGCAGCGGAATAACTCTCCTCGATATCTTCTGGACCAAACGTGTAGTGAGGGACTTCCTTTGGTTGGGTTGTCGGAGCCTGACTGGCAGACCCACCAAATGCGTTACTTCCCATAGTCTTTCATCCATTCAACAAATAAACTCAAATACCAATCCAGGCTAAATACCTTCAGTTCCCTCCATAGGTCCCATTGAGGGAGGCTCCATGGGAGCATCTTGAGGCGATGCTGGGGGGGGAGCCGCAGGAACGGGAGCCTGATAAGTTGGGACGACCACTGGACCGAAGTAACGCCAAGGAGCAGCAAGTCCTACAAGAATGACAGTGAGAATAGCAGCAGACAAACCCCAACAAATCACATCTAATCCCCATCCAAGACCGTGATAAACATGATGGTGGGTCGTATTCTTGCCCTTATTCTTCTTGCGAGACACTCCAGATTCATACGCTTCAGGCTCTGGTGGATACGAACCTGGAGAATCCCATCCACTGTCATTAACAGGCGAGGCAGCGGAATAACTCTCCTCGATATCTTCTGGACCAAACGTGTAGTGAGGGACTTCCTTTGGTTGGGTTGTCGGAGCCTGACTGGCAGACCCACCAAATGCGTTACTTCCCATAGTCTTTCATCCATTCAACAAATAAACTCAAATACCAATCCAGGCTAAATACCTTCAGTTCCCTCCATAGGTCCCATTGAGGGAGGCTCCATGGGAGCATCTTGAGGCGATGCTGGGGGGGGAGCCGCAGGAACGGGAGCCTGATAAGTTGGGACGACCACTGGACCGAAGTAACGCCAAGGAGCAGCAAGTCCTACAAGAATGACAGTGAGAATAGCAGCAGACAAACCCCAACAAATCACATCTAATCCCCATCCAAGACCGTGATAAACATGATGGTGGGTCGTATCTTGGGGGATGTGAACAGGCAAGGACCGCGCCTGTTGCCCCTGTCGGCGCAATGTATCAGAGTGACTCTCAGTAACGACCGTCAAGTCTTGTACAGCTCGACGGAGTTCAGCCATTTCTGCCGTCGATGCTCTCACCTCAATCGTATTGCTCACAGTCGCACGGGTGCTTAATCGCAATTCTTCCGTGTTCTCGTTAATTGCCTGCGCAACCATTACCATCTGAGGCTTGAACTGGGAATACCAAAGAGAGTTCATCCTCTCGAATTGCTCTCGAGCCTCCATCTGACGATGAGCATCAAGCGCTAAATAAGCGTTACGAACCTCTGTTCCCACATAGTGATCCAGAAGTTGCATAACGCCCTTTACATCCTGGCGCTGGCATAGTGCATTAACTCGAGGCATATAATCTCGACGATCGCTTTCATCAATCACCTCAATTGCCACCGACTGTATTTGTTGTGGGGTCATGGCCCCTCCAGAGGAGGGGATGATCGCCCCAGACCTTCGTGAATTCATCACGCCATCCTCCTTATATATGAATAGGAGGGTTGGAATCGAATAGAATAGACCAACCCAGTTTTGTTACCGCGTATCAGCGCTTATCAACTCTGGCGATCGCCGTGTCTTGAGGTTCAGTCAAGGCACGGCACCTTATTGTTGATGTCCTTTATTGTAGACGGGACTCGTAGGCTTATGGAAGGGTTTCTCGGTAAAAAATACAACACCGCCAACACAACCTAGAACAAAAATCACCAGAAGCAAGACGCTTAAAGCTAACCGTTTCCCCCCGTAGCGGAACGCGCCGCTTCGGATTGAATCTCTCTTAGGCGTGTATTCTTGGCAGACTGCATCGTGTTCCAGATCCGATCCGCCTGTTTTACGCCCAACTTAGCGGCATATTCCACTTCAGCAGCATCCCACTCATCCAGCAGGCTTAACCCATCCTCGTGAATGTTGAGAGCTTCATCAAAATCGCCTGGAGCAACAAGGGAATCCGACGCAGAACTTAGAACTATCGCGCCATCACTAGACCCCGCCAATTCGGAAACCACACGGGCGGCGGATGCGTCCGCTTTCGAGATGTGGACGATCTCCCCGAGCACCTCAACATCGTCAAACGGCTTTTCTACAAGTTCTGCGGGGAAATCGGAAAACAAAGATTTTGCAACCTCCTCCCACAAAAGCCCTGACTTGTGCGTGGACTTTGATGGATACAACTCCTCTCGAAAGGCATAACTAATGCACGCGGACCGAAAAAGAGCCGTAAAAGAATCACCATTCCGAAGCAAATGAGCTGGGATGGCTCGCCCAATGTTGCCGAACCATCGCCCACGAATATTGGAACCGGTCATTCCGGGATACGGAGACCCCGAGGCAACAACCGCCTTGGCAATCTCATCCGAACTGAAGACGCTCTCGTCTGAAACAAAATCAATCAGACTCGCAACAGGATACGCTACAGAACCTGTTGCACCCGAAACACCCTCTACCCCTCCAAAGTCTTCTGAAGAGGACGGCGAAAACCCTTGAGGCTTTGCTCTTTTAACCATTTACTGCCACTAACTCCTTTTTGCTTACCCCGTTGCGCAACACGTTGCAGCAACAGAATCTTGTTTCACTGAAACAAAGTTCGAAACAAAAACTTGTTTCATGAGCCCATTAAAAAACCCATCCAAAGATAGGTCAAGTAAATACTATAAAAACGGTGGTACTTTTTTTACAAAAAGAAATGATGTTCCTAGGGGGTTGAGCTGGGTGTTCCGCTATTTCTGACTCGTTGGCAAATATCTCGAAGAGCATCTTCTTTGTTGAGCAGCAATGGCACCCATCTTGGTGTCTTACTAAAGTCTTTGCTCCACTTGGCACTGATTGAAGTGGGAGATGAGATGCCCCCAATCGTTTCACTGAGATGCTTCGCAGCTTCTGCCTTGAATCCCCAGTCCCCAGGATTTAGCCGTCGTCCCTGAAGAGGTACCCACTTGCAAGCGAAGTCCCATACGCTAATTAGCTCTTGTTTCTCTGGGATGAGCTGATATTTAGGGTGATCTTGCTCAACTCTCCTTTGGATGTCTCGAAGGATGTCCTCTTTCTCCAACAATAGCGGGACCCACTCTGGCGGGTTGTCAAATTGCTTTCCCCATTTGGCACTGATAGAAGTAGGGGATGAAATACCCTCAATCGTCTCGCTAAGATGCTTTGCGGCTTCTGCCTTGAATCGCCAGTCCTCAGGGTTTAATCGCCGCCCTTGAAGAGGGACCCACTTACAGACAAATTCCCATACGCGCATGATCTCGCATCGGCCAGCTCGACTTACCGATGCTCTCACGAACGGTAGTGAATCAGAGATAAGCATAGTAATGGGTAGGAAAAATGGTGATTTTATACTAGTCTATAGCCCCCTAGATTTACTCTATTTTCCTCTCTATTTGGATCTACCATCTATTTGTCATCTACCGCTCTAGATGGCTAATAGACTGGGATAGAAGGAATAGTTGCCCCAAAGTCCAATAGAGTCATCTCCCCAAAAATGACCCCATCAGCAAAAATTATTCGAGTAGATTTATCGTCCGAAGAATGTCGGGCCCACATCATTTTTCGGTGGGGGCAGATTGCACCGGGGGGCTCGATCGCTTCTGTACTCCCTGCCATAAGTCCTGCAATTTGGAGTCAAAATCAAGACTGGATTGGGCAGCTTCGCCCATGGTGCCAGCACGTTTACTGGGAAGGAAGAAAGGCAAGACGAGTAAGAGCCATAAGCGGCAAAATATGGAATTCTGAACATCACCTCCCCCAAGGGTGGTCCATTGAGGAGGTTTCCGAACGGGTCTTGTCATAAAAAGCGCCTTCAGTGTCGATCTGAGGGCGCTTTCGGTAGACGTTTTGTTGCTTTATTAGTTCTTTCGGACTCTGCCAGGAATCCGTTTTTCAATGTTCTGGAGATGTGAAGAAAGGGAGACTTTGAGTCCGTGTTTATGGAAAATATCTCGAGCCTTGAGTGCAGCGAGTTCGGAGCGAAGGGATGAAGTAAATCCAATCCCTGCAAAAACCTCAAAGGCAATTGACCCATCACCTCCCCAGAGACTCTCCACCTCTTTCCAGGAACAATGAGGATTTCCCTCAAAAAACACTTTAATTTCAGCGATTGCTTGAACAATGTTCATCCCACGCCCAAAATATTGTCTCTGCCAGTAAAGGTAAGTCAACTCCACATCCCCCAAGTCCTCAAGGAAAAATTCTAAAAGTCCACAGGGATGAATCACAGCATGAGGATATTCGCCCCATGCCGATCTGCCGTCAACAGACAAAATAAGATCCCATGCTTGTTTGCCACCTTGACCATTCGCCATAACAACTCTCCTTAAAAATCAATCCCACCATTCTTTATCTAAGTTTTCGGTCCCAAACCATTCCTCTGCCAAGGCGTTGGTAATTAGGCGATTGTCATATCCAGGGAAAATAACTGCTACGAGCGAGCCAAAATTGAAAACATTCGACAATCGAAAGGTGCTCCCTTCAAAGCACAACCAGAACAGCTCACCCCCTGAGGATTTCATCTGAAAGAATGAAAAAGGTGATTCGTACGAATCGACTTTAACTGTCAAACTTTTATCTACTTGAGAGCCTGGAGATCGATCAGAGGCCAAGAGGATGAGATCTTTTGGCGTCTCCAAAACAGAAATCGGCGTATCCATAAAATTCTTCTGCTAAACAGCACAAAACCAATAAGGGGTTATCTTTCCCTGAGGGACTCTAGGAAAGAGGGTGAAGCGATGACGTCACAGGAAGATCAACATAAGCACAAGCATTCCTAAGACTCATGCCATGGCGATCTGCTCCTTCTGTCGACAACTCAAACATCTTGGAAATTAGCTCTACTGATGGACGCATAGGGATCACCCATCCATTAACAGGAAGGTATACCTCAGCCATCCATTTTGAAAGCCAGTAACGACAAAACTTCCCAGACTTCAAGTGCGCCGTCTTCAGTTCTTCCTCCAGGCGAGCAATTGAACTGAGAAGGTCGGACTTGTTGACCTCCATCACCTGACATCCATAGACTCCTCGATACTTCAGTTCTTCCTCAATTAGATCAGTCGCTAAATCAGACATAACAAGATCCCTTAAAAACTCCACTTAACAACTAACAAGACAAGCTACCTGAGAAAATAGACGGTCCTCGGAACTCCACTCAAAAAAAGGACGCACAGTACCATCGCACCTCTTTTTTCGAACAGAAGGGAATCCCCAGTCTTCTGCAAAAGATTCGAACAGGTTAGACATATAGTCGCGAGTGTCCGCCATGTCTTCCCAGGCAAGGTCTTCGTGCTCGAAAGAACCATCACCGAAGTAGGACTCCCAATAATTCGCAAGATGAACCAACCAAACGTAGGCCGCAAAAACGACAGAAGATTCAGATGAAGCCTCATCTTGAAGATCAATCCCAAGATGGGATGCCCATTCATCACGAAAAAGATGAACACGTCCCCCACTCGTCTCCCAACTCAAATTCAAGACATCATCCACCACGGGGCGTCGGAGGATTGAAGCGATCGCCCCCAACCGACGAATAGAAACATCGCGATCAGGAACGACAACAGGATCAAATTGTGCGAGCATAAGTACACCTAAACTGCTTAGGGATACAACGGACTCGCCCTGATTACCACACCTTTGGGGGCGGGTCCGTTGTGTTTTCACATTCTCAGTATATCATTAAAGTGTTGGTTTTTGCTTCCCCAGGTGAAAAAAAAGAGTAGAAAGAGTCCGTTGCGATGCCCGAAGTGTGGGACAACTCGCGTTCAAAAATGGGGGTTCACTGATTCTGGGAGTCAGAGAATTAAGTGCCTCAACACGAAGTGCAGTGCTCAGGTGATCACCGCCGATGGACAAGGGAGAGGGCGTCCTCGAGACAAAAAACCTTCCCCAGGGGCAATTCGGCAACGCAATTATGTTCAAAGAAAAAAGGAGAAGAAGGAATAAATCGTCCACCAACACCAAGAAGCCCTTTCGATCCTGCGACGAAAGAATGGATCAGGTGGGTCAATGCGACCCAGTTTTTTGTCAAGATAAATGGGAAATGGACTCAGGTTCATGCATTTGCGAGTGACACTCCCCAGGGGAACAAGCTCATGCGCCAAGACTATCCAAGACTAAAGAAAATCTATGTCTGCGGAGAGATTACTGTTTTGAAAAAATACCCAGATGGTTCACAAGAACAGTGCCAATATGTACCGGATAAAGGGAATAACTGGGCTATTTACGCCGAACAAAGTCAAGAGGTTCAACAGATCCTATGAAATTAGAGCTGGAAGCGGGAACTGGAAGAGTTTTGATTCATATCCTGGAAGGAGATAGGCGATCGCTTAGCTTAATCTTGCAGCAAGTATGCGAGGAATTACCTCAATCAAACCTAGAGCTTGGGACCAGAGAAGATTTCGTAGTAAAAATCCCTTCTATGTCCGCACTGCAAATGGTTGCTGAACTGAAGGCAAAACTGAAAGGAAAAAGTGTCAAGTCGGAGCTACATGAAAATGTTTTTCGAACACTCGAAGAACAAGAACTCTGGATCGAGAACCAAGCAAGTCAACTGAGAGAGCTTCGACAATCACTCCGAAAGTAGCAGCTCAGGTATCATCCTCATCCTGCCCCTGTATTTTTACAACTCAAAACCATGTTTACCAAGAAGGAACGAAAGCAGCAAGTGCTTCAAGCAGTAAGAACAGACGAAATTTACGGGATTGAGATAGCCAGAAGAGTTTCTTCGGCGATCGGGAAGATCACCCCAATGGGAACCCTTTACCCAATAATCCACGAACTCGAAAAACAAGACGAACTACTAACCTCTCGATGGGGGGGAACGAAGACCCGAAGCCAGGGGAGGAGCCAGAAGGAGGTTATACCAGCTCACCAGCAAAAGAAAAACATTTATCGCGAACCAACAACAATCAACTCCGCCTCTAGAAATCACCCCGCATATGGGGTGATTTTGTTTTAGGTGGGGATGGCTATATTGGGAAAGAAAGTCAGTAAACACTTTCCCAATCCCTTGTCTAGGTCGTGGATCACGGCAATTGAGATATTTTCTCACTATCGCTTAGTGCACCATCCGGTATGTTTCTGGGACGGTGCATCTGAGTTTTTGCTTGGCTCGACTCCCTAACTAAAATCTCATGTCAAACACCGGCACCTGCTCTCTTTCGGGACTTGTTAGGCACCTACGCCAGCGAATTTCATGTTTACCTACCTCTTTGGAAGCACTGTCTCAGTGCAGTGTCAAAACCCAGGGACAAACATTGGTTTTGCACTCTAAAGCGATGATCGTGCTTGCAGAGCTTTTTTCCCCCGAAACGTCCTTCCTTCTTCTTCAGGGAGCCGATGAAAAAGGGTTTTCTGCGATTGAATATCAGTTCAATGGTGAAGTGATTAGAACAATGACCAACGACTCCTTGTCTCCTTTGATTCCTTTGGAAATCTCGCGCTCGTTGCATCGGTTAGACGCCTGGGTGACGGGACATGAGGAATCCGTTGCGTTCGTGCTAGGAAAGACGTGGATGACATGCTCAGAAGAATTTTGTCGCGTGACAAAAAGGTCGCTGCTTGAGTGGCGCTCCGCATGGCAGTACGTTGATGGAAAGATCGTCCATGAGAACGACCTAAATCATCTCAAGGGTGGGGCAGACAACCTACAACGCCTCTTGAGTAAAACTAAGTTTGGCGTCTTGCCTGATCACAGGTGGAAGGCATTCTTCGCCGTTACCGGGGAAGAGCGAGAGTTTCACGGATCCTTCCAGCGAGTCACTTTTGATGGACTGGAAGGACGAGTTTTGTTCCTTCACGGAGAACCGGAACTTTGCGCTCAACAATCTGTTGAAGCTAGTTATCTTGAGGGCGATCAGTCCTAGAATCATCAAGGGCCAGCTCTAAAGAGTTAAGCACTCCAGGTTCACTATCCGTCCAGAACTGCTCAGTTAATTGCAGTAATTCCACGTCAGAAACCCGCCCTGACCTGGGGCAACATAACGGCACTGCATCGATATTTAAGCAGGCATATTCCAAGCGATTTAGTAGAGCACTCCCCTCCATAAGAGCTTCTACTCGTTCTTTGCTGATAATCTCATGCCCAAACATTCTGGCGTAATCAGCGGAAACCTGCTTAGGAGGAATTCCATGAAAGGTATGGCGCATTATTTCAGCCAGCCTTGCTCTTGCTTCTTTGGATGTAAGCATGGACTCATTCTGGTGGGTTGACTTCACTTCACCCTTTGAGGATAGCCCGCCTTTATGCACAATTAGTGAGGCGATCGCGTCTTCCAGTTGGGAGATCGTAGAATCAATCACCTCGTTCGAAAGGGAAGTTTTTTCTTGGGCTTGACGTAGCTTCCCTTCTACGCCGCCCGTTGCTTTGATGCTCGCTCCCAACTTTGTCCACAAGCGATCGCCTCTATCTCCTCCCGAGACTTTCCAGGAAACAATCCAGCGGCGAACGAAACACGAAGAAAGTGTAAGTCAGGAACGCGACTGCCGGACAAATAAGAGTAAATGTGTGACTTCTTGGGATACGAGTAATCATCCGGAAGTCTCAGTTCTTCACGGTGCGACTCTACAAATGCGCTGACAGACTGAGCATTACACTCCTGAATCCGCATTCCTTGCCGATACAGCAAAGCCAAAGATCTCCATCCTTTTTTCGTCGGTAGCAGTGCTGGTTCCATCTTCTTCATCTAACGAGTTCTTTTTCCATTTTATTGGACACCTCAAAAGCGTCCAATACACAAAGAAACGTTAATTTTTCCACTTACGTGGAATTTTCCATTCTTTTGGAATATGATCGTTGCATCAGCCAAAACGGTCGATACGTAACGGTAAATAAGAGGGTCGTTAGTCTCTCTGGGCTGGTAAGGCTTGCTTTGCCAGCTTATTTCTCTGATTACCTGTTGCTCCTCTCTTGCGGTCGCCGCTTCTTTCGGGAGACTAAGTTGATGAATCCATCACTTAGCTCTTTTCCCTACCCCTCCAGAAGGAAAAAGCGACCGTTATTTTTTGTCAATGATTTATTGAAGAAATGAAAAAAAAACGGTCGAAATTTCTTCTTCGAGAAGCTCTTCAAGCTCTTCGACATTTGTCAAGCCCCCCTCGACGGCTCGAGTCTGAGGATGGAGACTTAATCCTCACAGATCACTGTCATTTCTCCTCAAACTATGGACCTGACGGGGAGATCCTTATTTTTGCTTACGCAGGGATGGAAAGGACTGTGATCGCCGCAGTAAAGGGTAAAAAGCCTGCCAAGAAATTGATGCATGCTCTGTCATGGCATCTGGAGAATGGCAAAAACTTTATCACCTGGGAAGCGCTGATGATGTCGGCATTTGGGTCGCCTTCTCATGAGTCAATCATCCCTCTAGGAAGAAGCCGCAAAGAATCGGACAAAGAAGCTGTCGAGCAGCTTCTGCAAGAGGTTAATCGAAGGAATTCAAGCCAAACGCAGGATGACGGAGACGGCTCCGAAGAGGACGAACTGCATGGATAGGACTAGATACCTTCTCACAGAGAACAAAGACCTTGTTGTGGTCAAGGAAATCACCGGGTTTGCGGTGCTACCAACTCCGCGCCATGTATCTGAAACTGGCGCGGAGTTGTTCGCTTATGCAGGAGAGCAACGCTTTCAAGTCGCATGTTTTTCGGAGTATGACGCGGCACAACTCGTTACACAGCAGTTGCCTGAAATGCTGGAGCAAGACAGGACAACACTTGACTGGGGAACGATTGAACATCGTGTTTTCACTGACCGCCTGCTGTCACCCGTAATCCCTTACAGGGAAGTAAGGGCAAGGATTGAAGAGCAAAACGAGGAAACGCTTCAGAGGATGATCGACGGAGTCGATGAACCTGACGGATGGGAACCTCTCGTTGCTTGGATGCGATCGCTTTTGCATCGAATTAAAGGAAGCAAATCATGAAAAAGAATCCATCAAGCAACAAAACCTCAGACTCCACAAATTCAATCCAAAGCTGTCCGCGCATAAACCTATCAGAGCAAAGAATGCGTGAATGGCAGGCGTGGGTGCCAGTCATGGCTGCGTCAATTTGCGGCATTCCGCTCTGCCTTCGTGAGATTTCGTTTCACGGGAGATCTTCACAATGAAAGCAACAAATCAGACTTCAATAATCCATCAAATAGGAGTAATTGAACACCTCAACGGAATCAAAACGGCACAGCAAGTTAGTTCACTGATGAATCCCATACGCTTTGTTTGTGGCGGATGGAGGCAGTGTGTTGATTGCTCAGTATTTTATGTTGAAGACGATCCTCTCATTGCACAATCCGCGCTGAATGCAATTTACAGGGTGTATGCCACGTCTTCAGATACTTGCGCCCCATGGGAAATAAGCGCAATGGAAGGGTGGATAAAGAATGAACTCACCGAAGAATTCAACCAAATAGGCATCAAAGTCTCTCTTCCCCCCCTCAAGGAGCGATCGCTGCCAATAGTTCAGGTTTCCCCAGAAATATGGCCGCAACTTCAAAAACATTCAATCTCAATGCCCGAAGAGGGGGCGCACCCAAAAACCTCTCCAGAATTCTTAGACACGTCTCCTGCCTACATTGAACGAACCTAGTGAAAATTCATGACAAATCGAAGCCCTCCCAGCTAATCACTCCCTTTGAGAGAGTCGAAAACAGTCTTCCCCTCCTTCCAAAGGAGAGTCCGCTTCAACAAAGACAGAAAGGATGGAGAACCGATCCAACTTCTTACGGGCTCTCGCGCAAGACTCCCAGGGGTTGTCCCTCTAGCTTCGGCCATTGCCTGCAATTGAGCGAACTCAAAATCATCCAAAAGAAATGAAACACGATTCTCTCCAGACTTCCCAGACATATTCTCCTCCTTCCAAGGAATACCCTTCCTATTTGACCCTATTCGCGAACATTTTAGCCACTC
>CALGDE010000033.1 GCA_937883785.1 uncultured cyanobacterium | reverse complement strand
ATGCTGTAAGTCATGGCTAAAAAGGCTTTCACCTACTCTGTCACCCCGTCAGGTCCATCACACTGGAGCGCCTAGAGCTTAACCTCAAGCATCTACAGATCTATGCGTTTCCCACCACCCAGCATGGAGAGCTCGCTTCGATAACTGAGGCCTCTATGTTGACTAATGTCTGAGTCTGTTTGCGCGGTAACGAAGCCCTTTAGCGGCATCAGTGATCTTCTTCTGAACTTCATTGCTACTGACGCGAAGTGCTAAATCAACCAGGTTTTGATACCTGCCAAGCCAGTCCTCCCACTCGTCAACGTATTCACGATAGGCATTCTCATAATCACGCAGAAGTCTACCCACGTGACTTTCACTCACGAATTTGATGTGTATATTGGACATTTTTGCGGTGCCTCTACTGCACCTCTCATAAGCCTCTTGCATCTGCTTAGCCGTGCTTTTCAATAGCCCTCTTCCTTCATCTGCGCTATCAGCCTCCTCAGAGCCGAAATCCAATTCAACTCCACCCACAAGCGTTTGTATAGTTGCCTTATCAAAAATAGGTAGTGCAATACTGCGATGTAGCCACTCAAAAGGCAGCAGCTTCTCAAGAAGTATACGATGCCTTCGAGGCTTCAAGTGAGAAACGAGATTGTCGTCAAATTCGTAATCAGTCCTACCATTTGGAATTCTGGGGATCGAAACTTCGCCACGAATACCAAACCGGTCTTCAATTTCCTCTACTCTCATCTTTACCCGAGTTGCGACTTCGCTTGTTCTCTTTTCGAGTACGCATCTCAAACCTTCTTCGATGTCAGCCAAATAATTCTCTACCTTCCTGTTTACAATCCGAGCTCCATCTTCTTGAATATGCCGAAATAGCCGACTTGTGTAGTTTGCAGGGAGCTCCGATGAATTTGGGAGGGGCAAAGCAAGATCATGAAAGTCAACTTTTGGAGGACGCTGAGCTTCGATAATTCCCTTGTATAAAAGTAAGTCTTGAATTCTGTCCGCGTGCGCGTGGAGTTCAACCTGTGATAGCTGAACCAATCTTTCACGCAACTCAAGAAGTACGTCTCTGTCTTTTCTACACAAGATACATAAAGCAGAAAGAGAATCAGCAACGCGATCAAATGAGCCCGCAGCGGCAAAGACTCTACTTTGCCCTGAGATAGCAACAAAATCACGGAGAATCTTATCGAATTCATAAGTGTTCGACCACTTTTTTAAAGTTGCACGAGCGGAAACTGCGTATACGCGAACATCACTTGTATCAGCTCCATGTGTTTGAAGCATTCCGATGAACCGATGCTTTAGTTTCTCAAAGTACTCAAGCGACTCATCTTCATCCGCTTTATTGACAATGAATATTGTGGACTTTAAACGATTTTTAAAGCAACTTGCTAATCCATCAAGACCTCCAATACCTCTAATTTCGACGGAATCAGCATTGTTGAGGAGTACCAATGCCAGATCAGCCTTTTGTGTAGAGTATCTTTCAGCTAACAGCTGCTGACGCTTGTTGCCTAGAGTAAATCCTGGAACATCCGCAAGCTCAATACGCCGCAAGATATTCTCTGGGACCCCCACATTTACACTTTTCAGCCGCTTAACGTTATCGCGATTAAACTCTTCATCAAGAAGGTGGCGAAGAGTATTCTTGAGATCGGAACGACTTAGTTCCTCCAATTGTGTGCAGTACTTTGGATTCTCTGAATCCACTTTAAGTTCGTGCTGTGTGGAAAAACTAACTATTGCAGGGAAGGTTGTACATGCTTCGACAGGACCTTCTGGAAGCAAGTTGTAATTCAGTATTGCATTGATAAAGCTAGACTTACCGCCCCCTCTTCCTCCAACAATCGCTACTAAGATTCGACCATCAGCTACACGCTGACTTGCTTCCTCCAAGTCGGCAATAATTGCGTAAGCAACAGTTAACGTTGCCTGTGGCAGTCCCTCTGGGAGAATTTCTTTGAAAAGCTCACGAATTTCGCAAGTTGCCGATTCAATTTCGTTGACAGCAAGCTTCTCACGCTGTATTTCCGTAAGCTTTTTTGGCTGGGGCATTATGAACTACTCTTGCAGATTTTGTAGCTGAATAATTATTCCTTCTAATGCTTTGTCCCTCAGGATCTTAAGACAGTCTATGTAGGAAATGTAACGCGTAAGTAAGGGCAGCCACCGCAGCAATTAGGATCGATCAGTAAAGGGCAAGATTGGATGTTCTTTTACCTCCAATCCCACCCTTGACCGAGGATGCAACAAACGATACTTGGCTGTCTATGTCTATCGGTGATAAACAGCGGTGATGCTGGCACTGTCGATCGCATTTGCGCGAGTCATAAAGCCAACCAGGGCATTGCTAGGATTTTCAGGGAGTTCTAAGCGCTCTGTACCCAGGGCATATACCGTGAATATGTAGCGATGCACTTCACCAGGGGGAGGACAAGCGCCTCCAAACTCTGCGCTTCCATAGTCATTGCGAATTTCCAACGCTCCGCCGGGCAAACTGTCATCGGCACTGGCGTTCTGGGAAATAGAATTTACGGCACCCGGAATATTGACCACATTCCAGTGCCACCAGCCTGAGCCAGTGGGAGCATCGGGATCGTATACGGTAATTGCAAAGCTTTTCGTTCCCTCCGGTGCTCCAGCCCACGATAGCTGAGGTGACTGATTTTCTCCTTCGCATCCAAACCCTTCAAAAACGTGAGTGTTGGATAGTTTTTCGCCTTCAGAAACCGTTGTGCTGGTCAGGCTAAACTCTTGCGCCAAGGCAGGGGACGTCACCGTTGCCGCAAGGGAAAATCCAATAGCAATGCACTGTTTAAGCACTCTCTTTGACCTTTCTAGCGTAAATAACTAAGCCTTCGTGAAGTCCAGATTTAGCGCTTTTCCACCGAGAAAACTGGAGGTTTCAAAATAGGCTTTCGACACTTCATATTTAACCAGCAGCTATTTTATGGCGCTTCTCCCAGTCAGGCGTAATCTATCCAAAAACAGTCAATTCTCCACATTGCGTATTTCACTGGGTTTGATGCCAAACCTTTTTCTAAAGGAATCCGAAAAGTGAGATGGTGTTTTAAATCCGCAATCCAGCGCAATGTCTGAAATTGGAATATCGGTTGACTGTAAAAGACTGAGACTGTGCTCCAGCCTGGTATTTTGTAGCGTTCTTGCAAAGCCTTGCCCAGATTTAGCTAACCAACGCCGCATCGTTGACTCGCTAATAGAAAAATATTCAGCGACTTCACTGGACCGCCAAGGATGGCTTAGATCCGTTTCGATCAGCCTTCTGACCTTACTCAGTGGGTTCTCATCCTCATAGGGTGAGAGTTGAACGCCGTGATATTTCAGCCAAATCAAAGGCTCCAGCAAACGATGTTGCCTAATAGATTCAGGTAATTCTTCGTCTTTCAATGTGTTCTGAACGCTGTCCAATATCTTGAGAACCTGGTCTGAGCAAAGTTGCAAGATTTGGATGCCAAAGGGGGTTGCTACTCGTTTCTTGATGGGGAAAACCGCTTTCACCATGGGATGGGAGAAGCAAACACCCGTGGCTCGGTAGCCATTGTCCAGTACGGGGCGATTTTCCAGCGTCACGATCGCCCCAGGAGGGAAGACCATCATCTCATCAGCCTTCCCGATCATTTCACCGTTAACGGGGCACAATACCCTTTTGCTGCCAACGTGAATGAAAACCAGGCAGGTGTACTGGAAGTACAGTTCTGTGAATGTCGCTCTGGTGGCTTGGGAGATTGAAAATACGGATACGTCAGGAATGATACTGGGTTCTGGCATATGTATTCTTCCTTTTGGTCTGTCCACATTCCATGAACAGCAACAGTGTAACCAGCGCCAGAAAACAGACTTGTTTAAAGCTATCGCTTGATCAAGCTAAGGCATCAGTTTGGTTCGAAGGTTCCACTGGGGTGAGCCGGAGCTAATATCCGGATTTTTGTAATCAACAGGGCGCATAGCAGCAGTAGCAGAGCGCTGAAGGTGAAGACGCCGCGATAGCCGATCGCCTGAGCAAGAATACCGCTGGATACTGCGGCCACGATGCCGCCTAGGCTGATAAACGATGTTTGGACTGTGAAATCGGTGCCCGCCATTTCTGGGCGACTTTTGTCCATCATGATCGTAAAACTATTGGTGGCGATCATGCCTAGGGCTAAGAAGATGGTGCCGACAATGGCATACAGCACGGGCATTTGGGTGAATCCAAAGGTGGGTAGAAAGTAGAGCAGCACGCCGATAAAGGCGAGCGCTGTGGCTATTAGGAGCGATCGCTGTCGTCCCCACCGAGAAATTACGGACCCCGTTACCAAAGCGCCCACTAGCGTCATGGTCGTGCCGCCGACCCCTAACAGTGAGCCGATATCATCTACATTCAGACCTTGATCCACCAGAAGCGGGCGGAACATTGTTGCGGAAAGATTTTGGGCGGCGGCATAAAGGGTTAGCAGCAACAGCCACGGTCCCATTCCCGGCTGTTGGCAGGATTGGGCAAAGATTTGGAAATAGCTACGCAGGGTGATAGTGGCTGCGCGATTAATATCTTGCCGGGGCGGTTCGCGGTGTAGCACCACCGGCAATAGCGCCACCAGCAGCATAATCGCCAGCATCCACAGACTCGGTTGCCAGCCTAATCGGCTGAGCAAAATTAACATGCCACCGCCGCCAATCATCTTGCCAAGTGAACCGCCCGCCCCCTGAACCGCGTTGCCGGTGCCGCGCTCGGAGGGGGCAAGTAGCCGCAGCGCCAGGGCATCGGTGGCAATATCCTGGCTGGCGCAGCACACGCCCATCAACCCCAGGGTGAGCAACACCAATGGCAGTTGGCTTTCCAGGCTGAAGCTACTGCAAATGACCGTTAGCCCCACCACGGCAAGCTGGAACGTGATAATCCAAAAGCGGTAGTGTCCCCAGCGGGCAACGCTATAGCGATCAATCAGCGGTGCCCACAGGAATTTAAAGGTCATGGCGATCGCCACCAACGGCAACAGCCCAATTCGTTCCAGGGGCATATTTTGCTGACGCAGCAGCACCGGCAGCGCCTCATACAAAAACCAAAACGGCATTAGCTGGGAAACGTACAGACTGCCCAGCAAAATGTACTTTTGAACGTGCGGCTTTGGGGACACGGTTACTTAGGGGGCAAACCACCACTGAATAAGGAAAGCGAGATACGGAATTAAACGTGAGCTTAAAACCGCACTGAGAAGGAGGCGACAACGGTAAAGGGATCGCCCGCTTCAATGCCCCGCACGCGGGAAATTGGCGTGCCCTGAATATAGTCTTCGTTGAATAAATTTTTGAAATTAACGGCCACATCCCAGTTGTCCCGCTTATAGAACACTGCGGCGTTGACAATCGTGTAGTCTCCTAGCTCAAAGCTATCGTTTAAGTCGCCGGGGCGATCGCTGGCATAATTCAACCCAAAGCCAAAGCCTAGTCCGGCTAAATCACCGGTTTGCAAGGTGTAGGTGGTCCAAAGATTGGCGCTGTGTCGGGGAATGCCCGCTAAGCCGTTGCCCTTTTCAAACTGGTTATCTTCGGTAATTCGGGCGTTGGTGTAGGCGTAGTTTGCCAGAATATTCCAGCCGGGCAAAATCTCGCCGATAACATCCAACTCCACCCCTCCGCTACGCTGCTCACCGGTAGCTAGGGACGCATTGACAAACTGGGGCGAATTAGGATCAGGAGTGGCCACATTCTCGCGAGTGATATTGAAATAGGACAGGGTTGCCCTCAAGCGGCGGTTAAATAACTCGGTTTTGACCCCCACTTCAAAGCCCTCGCCCTCCTCGGGATCCAGCAAATTACCGTCAATATCGGTGCCGCTGTTGGGCGTAAAAGACTGGGAATAGCTAGCGTAGAGCGCAAGCTCCGGCACCGGCTGGTACAAAATTCCCACCCGTGGCGTTACGGAATCAACGGTTTGTTCCGCTTCATTGCCCTGACGAGAAAATAGTGAGGGTGCATTATCCACTTCCTGGGTAACGCTGTCGTAGCGAATGCCCGCCACAAAATGCAGCCCGTCCACAATCTCGATTTGATCCTGGGCAAAAATTCCAAAGCGGCGGGTGGTCACGTCTTGAACACGCGCAGCATCGGGCAGGTCGTCAAACCCTACCCGGGGTGCGGTGCCGTAGACGGGGTCAAAAACATTAAGAGGGGAGGGCGCTTGCAGATTGCCTCGCGACTCAATATCAGTGTTGTCACGGCTTAAATCAATACCAAATAGCACCCGGTGCTTCAAACTGCCCGTCACAAAGTTACCCACCACATCCGTCTGAAAACCGTAATATTCCTGATCGATCTCGGTGGCGGTATTGAACCGAATTAGGGCACCTGCCGGTTCATTAAATGCCGTGGGCGTGAAGGCGTTAGCCTCATAATCCTGATGGCTGTAACGGAAAGCGTTGCGAATTTTCCAGTTGTCGTTGAAGTTGTGCTCCAAACGATAGCCAGTGCTGAAGAAGTCCCGTTCAACCTTGTCTCCTGGTTCACCGGTAATGCGATCCTCCGGCACATCAAGGATGCCGTCACCAAAGGCCAGTAGCCCACCGTCATTGGGGCGTTCGTCGTTGAAATATTCTGCGTCAATGGTGAGGGTGGTGCGATCGCCAATATCCCAAGTCACCATCGGCGCCACAAACACCCGATCAATATCTTGGTCAAAATCCCGAACGCTATCCTGGCTGGAATACAACGCGTTGATGCGATAGCGCAGGCGACCGTCAGCGGAGAGGCGATCGGAAAAATCAATCTGTGGGCGAATTAGCGATCGACTTCCCGCCTGAAGCTGCAATTCGTAGAGTGGCTCTTCAGTGGGGCGTTTGGTGACTAGGTTGACCACACCACCGGGCTGAATTTCTCCATAGAGAATAGACGCCGGTCCCTTAAGCACTTCGATGCGCTCCAGATTTGCCACCTCTGGCAGGGTTAAAAATCCGTTATTGGATACGGCGTCGGATCCGGACACGCTAAAGCCATCCCGCAGCACCCGCGCCCCTTGAAATCCGCGAATGCTGTACTGAAACCCCGAGCCCTCAGTGGAATCTACCACCACACCGCTCACATTACGCAGCGCTTCATCGAGCTGAATCACCTGTTGATCGTCAAGGATTTCTCGCGGAATCACCTGGACCGATGCTGGAGTTTCGATAATTGGCGTATCGGTGCGTGTGGCGGCGCCGGCATTGGGGGCAAAATATCCATCGTCTTCCCCCGTAACGTTAATGCGCAGGGCATCAGCATCTCCGGTTTGCTCCTCCGCGTCGCTTTTGGTTTCCATTTCGGACTCCTGGACCACCATTGAATCCGACGGTGCTGCCCCTGGGGGGTTTGCCCGGGCTGGCGCGTTTTCCAATGCCCATAGCCCCGCGATCGCACTGACCACCCCCATCACCGCACTGGTTCGAAACCCACTCATGGCCACACTCCACAACACTGATTAGTCAACAGATCCTGTTGTGGAGAACTATAAAAAGTCGCGAGTCGGAAAATTATCCCAAGACGGATTTTTTCATGCCCGAAACGGATTTTTTAAATTGCAGCCATCACTTCAAAGGCAGCGCCCTTGACCACGCCTTAGCCGCAATAACCTTTGTAGGAGCGAGGCGTTACGCCAAAGCGGCGTTTAAAGGCTGCGGAAAACTGGCTTGGGCTTGCGTACCCCACCTTCTGCGCCACCTGCGCCACCGAGTAGTTTCCCCGCTCCAAAATCATCTGTGCCTTTTCCATTCGACACTGATGCAAATAGCCAAAAACCGTTGTGCCAAACATCTGGCGAAATCCACGCTTTAGCTTAAAATCGTTCATCTCCGTTTGCTGCGCCAAAGCTTTGAGAGACGGAGGGTGAGCCAAATTCTGAATCAAAATTTCCCGGGCTCGATGGAGGCGCTCGATATCGTCAGCCTTAATTTGATATTTGAACTGTGGAATCGAAGCAGACTCCTGCACCTGCGCCAGTTTCATCACAATTAGCTCCAGGGCTTTGCTTTCCATATAGAGCAGCTTTAGCTGTCCCTCATGGGGGCAGGTCATAATCTGCTGCAACACGGTCAACATCGCAGGTGTCGTTTGGTTCACCGTAACCAGCAGCTTGGAGTCGGGGCGATCACGGGCGATCGTTTGCCCAAAATCCATTTCCGCCAGCTCCGGCGGCAGCAAAGCCTTAAACTGCTCCGGTGCAATCCCAACGTTTAAAATCTCCACAACTTGATTCGCAGCATAGGTGGTTTTGGCTTGGATTTTGCCTGACGCAAAGCCAATCATATTCATGCCAGGGCGACCAACGATTTCTAAATTCTCGCCCTCTAACCGCTGCACCGATTGTCCAGAGAGACAAAACCGAATCGCCCAGTTTGAAAGCTGATCAAGCTCCTCCACAAAGGACACATCCTGCCGCAGTTCTGCCCGGATAAACCCCAGATAAATCCCATCCCTAACGGGAATACATCGATTTTGCCAAAGACCAAAGGGCTGCTCGATATCCCAGCACAGTTCGTCCTTGTTGATTTGCCATTGCCCACCTAACTGCTGCTGCGATGCCTTAAGCATCTTCGGAATTGCATCTGTGGAGAGAGCAATATTGAAGGTGGTCATTACACTTGGGAATTAAATTAGCTAATGACTAATATTCTCAAGTAGCTGTGACTTTGACAAAAAGTCGCGGAGCGATAGCCTTTCGTCGCACTGACCTTGGGAAGATGTATCCGCCGAATTAAAGGACGGTCAACGCTTTAAGCCTGACTCTCAACGGTATTGATCGGCGATTCAACCGTTGACTGTTCACTAGACGTATTCTGTGGAGGGGATCCCAATTGGACGGAACGCTCCAGGTAAATTTCAATGGCGCGATCGCCGGGGCTGTGGTGTAAACAAGCTTCAAACAGCCCTGCTGCCTCCACATATTGCCGCTGGTGGAAAAGCAAAATTGCCTCTTCAAAGCGATCAGCTGTGTCAAGTTTTTGGGCTCTTATGTTCTCGGGATCTGCATTTAAGACTTCGTAAATTGCCACTGGCTGGTCCCGCCCCCTTACCGACAGCCGATCTAAAAATCGAACGGCAAACCGCTCTGGTTCCTCGAGTTCAGCCAATACTCGGTGGGAAATCAGCAGTGGCACGCCATAAAATTTTGTCAGCTCTTCCAAGCGAGAGGCCAAATTAACCGCGTCGCCAATGACCGTCGTATCCAGTCGGCGTTGTCCCCCGACGGTGCCCAGCATCAAAGGTCCTGTATCAATGCCAATGCCAATACGAATGGGACCGTCCGAGTTTTCAGGATCCTCCAGGTGGCGCTGAGCATTATGGCGTTCTAAGCTGTGCAACATAGCGATCGCCGCATCAAGAGCACTATCGGCAGGCTTATCAAATAGGGCCATAATGGCATCGCCAATGTACTTATCAATAAAGCCCTGGTTCTGGATAATGGCGTCTTCCATTTCTGCCAGGTAGGCGTTGATAAATTGCAGGTTAGCCTCGGGCGTCATTTTTTCCGACAGGCTAGTGTAGCCGCGAATATCGGAAAATAGAACGCTCATGGTGCGCTTAGTGCGATCGCCCAGTCCCACATCGATGATGGAATCCTTTTGGAGCAGCTCTAAAAACTCCCGAGGCACAAAGCGATTGTAGGCAATATTTAAATTAGAAAGCTGTAGGTGAGTTTTTAAGCGAGCCAGTAATTCTTCGCGGGACACGGGCTTTGTTAAATAGTCATTCGCCCCTGACTCTAGCCCCAGCGCTAAGTCTGATAGTTGGTTCTTAGCGGTCAGCATCACAATGGGGACTTCATTGGCCGAAAACTGTTTTCGGAGTTGTTTGGCCACTTCATACCCATTCATACGGGGCATCATTACATCAAGCAGCACTAAGTCAGGACGGCATCCCTGCTGCACAGTGGCTAAGGCTTCGTCCCCGCTGCTGGCTTGAATAATGGCATAGTTACTCACTTCAAGGCGTTCCGTCAGCACCTGCATATTCAGGGGGTCATCATCCACGATTAAAATCTGAGGTTGATGGGCTCCAGGCAGCGGTGCAAGGTGCGCCACGTCAGGCTTTTCAGAGCCCTCAAGCCCTTCAGACGCGCTTTCTGACACCGGTAGCACTATAGATGACGGACCGTCGGTTACTTCAATCTGGATGATTGCCCGATCTGCTGAGCCTATGCTGGCGATCGCGGCGTCACTGCCAACACCGTTAATTGCGCCTGACAATTCGCCTGACAATTCGCCTAACAAACTAACGAACGGTCGCGACACCCGCAGCCCGGCCACGGTTGCCAAGGGCACTGCCTCCGTGCCCACCGCCACGGGAAGCCATACGGAAAACGTGGTGCCGATACCCAGGGTGGAGTCCACCTCAATGCGCCCCTCGTGGGCTTCCACCAGTTGACGGGCGATCGCCAGCCCCAGCCCCACACCACTGTATTGGCGACTGTCGGAACCATCCACCTGTTCAAACGCCTCGAAAATCCGCTCCCGTTTACTTTCAGGAATGCCAATCCCCGTATCGGTGATCTTGATACACAACTGGTGGCTGACTCTGCCTGATCGTATTTTTGCGGCCGACTCTATTTCTACGTCCTCTACAGGGGGAGCTTGCTCCAATTCATCAACGTGTGCTGGATAGTCCTGTCCATTACTTTTCTCAAGACCAACGCCTTCGAAAATCGCCTCAATCGTGACGGTACCTGCGTGGGTAAATTTAATCGCGTTGCCCAAAAGGTTATACAGGATTTGCTGTAGCCGGTTAGCGTCTGCCACCACAGGCGGCAGATGTGACGCCTCATCAATACAGTTAACAAGGGTTAGGGATTTCTGTTCGGCAACCGGTTTCAAGATGGCAATGACGTCTGCCAATACCTCCCGCAGACTCAAAGGCTGAACTTGTAAATCAAATCGTCCTCGCTGAATCGACGAAAAATCTAAAATATCGTCCACTAAGGCGCTGAGCCGACAATTACTGTGCAGCAGTGCCTCTAGGGTTTGTTTTTGACGGACAGTGATTGGACCGTAGGATCCTTCTAAAAAAGATTCCAATAGACCAATGGAGCCATTTAAAGGCGTGCGCAATTCATGGGAGGTGTTAGCTAAAAATTCGTCCTTAAGTTTATCGAGGCGCTGTAGTTCAGCATTTTTACGGGCGAGTTGATCAAAAGATGCCTGGAGCTGGGCTGCCATGTCGTGAAATGAGTTGGCAAGGTGAGCCAGCTCCCGGGGCGATCGCACCGTAACAGCCGCATCCCACCGCCCTTTCGCCAGACCTCGTGCCGCCTGTTCTAGCTGATATACCGGCTGCGAAATCCACTGGGACGTGACCACCCCCACCCCTAACGCCCCCAGCGCTGCCGCCACACAAACGCCAACGGTAATCCAGGCGGTCCATGCTAGCTGTCCCGTGAAGTCGCTTTGGGGAATAACCACTACGATCTTCCAGTCCAGCCCCATCTCTTGCCCAACGGGAGCCACCTGTAAAAAATAAAGTTCACCGTCTAAATTTAAATCTACCTGTTGGGGACTGGTAATACTGGTGGCGATCGCCTGGGAATTTTCAGCACCTCGCAGAGTGCCCAAATTTTGCAGTGCCTTTGCCGTGTCTTGGACCAGCGGTACCGACGCCTCCGTTGCGGCCATGCGCTTGACATCTTCTCCGTCAATCACGAAAGGCTGATCGGGGGCCGACATCCCCACCAAAAGCCCGTCGCCATCCACAATATAAGTCTGAGCGCCGGGACTAATATCGAGCTGCCCCAACAATGTCCAAATATGGGACAGCACCAGATCAACGCCCACAACCCCTTCAAGGTTTCCCTGATCACCATACAGGGGACGAGCTAGGGTGATCTTGAGGCGTTTTTCCTTGAAATCCACATACACATCACTCCACGTCGCCTTCCCCGCTGCCTTCGCTTTCTGATACCACGGGCGCTGGGTAGGGTCGTAGTCCTTACCCTGGGTCACTAAATCCGTTGGCGTGCCAATTTCATCCGTGTCGTAGCTGAAGAAGCGATTGCCTGTGGAGACTCCTGATCGCCCCACTTCCCAACGCTGATTATCTTGGAAACCGAGCCCAATAAACTCTTTGTTTTCAGCGCCAATATAAATTGCTGACGCCTCTGCCGGCGCCAAAACATCCCGCAACTGCCAAAATTGCTGCGTCAACCCTGCTGGATCTTCGACCCTAAGGTTCCCCAGGTTAAAGCCATCAACCGTAAATTCTGCCAGCACCTGAGGCGCATTCAAATAGTATTGGAGCTGGTTTTCTACGCGCAGGGTAACTTCACTGCGCAAGCGTTCAACAACGCCATCCACTGCCAGCTGACCGGTGTAGTAGGCGGCATAGCCAGTAAAACCGACCACCGCCAAAATTTGCACCGCAAAAGGAGCAATTTGAATGGTCCGTAGGGACAGTCCTTGGCGGCGGCGTTTGGCTAAAAGTTCGCGAAGGGTTAGCAACATACCCAGAACTACAGCAAGCAGATCTAAAAATCAGGGGGCAAAAATTGGGGACTAGAAATGGCGAACAGTCAGCAGATTACACTCTCCCATTTTGCACAATCCCCTGAAATAACGGGCGATCGCTTCACATACTCAAATCAAAAAACCATCAAAGACAGCGCTGAAAAGATTTGCCCAAAGTTTGCTTTTGTCTTGAATGTTCTTCCAGTGATGCTGCTGCTAATTACTGGACCTATGGCACGAATGATTAGCTTCACCGAGGGACTGAATGGGAAGCAGACTTGAGCTGATTTTGTGCCATCGAACTAACGTCCTATTAGCTTTTCCAATGCTGCGGAACGACTCCGCCCAGGGCTCAATCACTTTTTTCCAGGTTTATGCAGGCGGTTTGATAAACAATGGGGGCTGGAAAAGTAGAAATCCCCAGCCCCCAAAATCCCTGTGATTGCCTGTAATTCTATTTTCCCAAGCTGGTGTAGTAATAAATCACTTCCCGCTCGGTTAAAGGCTTAAAGTCCGCAGCCACCAGTTTTACATCTAAATCGGCGTGACTTAGGTGCTTTGCCCCGATGCGCACAATGCGCGATCGCATGGAATTGCTAACGCCACTGCGCTGCCGATCCGCTTCCAACGCCATAATTTCTTTGTAAAGCTCCAGCTTTTCCGCCGGAATTTTGCTGCCGTCCAGGTCCACCCCTTTGGCGATCGCCTCATCCACAGCCCCAGCTCCGGTGGTCGTACTTCCCATGGCAAATAGATTAGATAAACATTAAGAACATCCTGAGTGTAACGAGCCTATGGGCGCACTGGGGGTGGAATGGTAATCTTGCCCCATTTTCACCTGCCTCCCCCAGTAGAACTCACCCAGGGCAAGAGTTACACAATTATTGGTACGAAGCCCAACGTTCGATTGTCCGTTATGCTGGGCATCAATTTCTGAGCAGTCCGCAGCCTGGCGCTTTGGCTCGTTGATCACCCCATTGCATTATGTGCCCCCTAACTGCGTAACTCCGGCTAGGGGCAAACCCCCTGTGCCCTCAACCGGAGAATCGAAGCTACAGCTCTGATGCTTAGCGTCTTTGGAAAGTGGAATAAATGGCGTGGCTGGTGGAAGCATGGGACTCCGCCATATCCCACTCCGACTGGTCAAAAATCACAAAGCCCCGCCCGTTAATTTCACCCCAAATAATATTGCCCGTCACCCGTCTCGATAGAGCCACATACGCCGCCGCCAGGGGTAGGACGAAAGCCCAGGGGTGTTGAGGGGAATTTCCTCTAAATTTGCGCCGTCTTGACTCATCGCCTGAAGCAGTTGGCTTTCCATTTCCGCCAACGTCGCCGTCCGATCAGGCCACATAATCTCGATTTTGGTCTTCTCATTGAGTCTGGACACCAGCCTAATGACCTTAAAGCCATCCTGGCGCACCACGCTTGGAATATAGGCGTTGTTGGGAATCCCCATTTCCACAGGAATTCCCTGCGGTTGATAAGGACGCATCCTGTAGGTAACCGGCTCGCCTTCTACGGTGGTTTCAAAGGTGGAAGGAACCGAGGTGTCTTTCGTGAGGGAAGCGCCATTTAGGGGGGGGCTTTGGGCGGTTATGGGCTGGGCGGCGGCGAGGGATACGGTGGCTTGGGCGGAGCGGGTTAGGGCATAGCCGGTGCAGAGACAGGAGCCCCCCAAAAGCCCCACAAGCAGGGAGCGAGACAGGGCAGTTTTGGCAAACAGCATGGGCTTAAACAGTACTTTTGAGAATAAAGTAGCCTGCTGTTTGGGGCGGGCGGGCGAGCTCCTTTGCCAATAGTGCATCTGGCATAAAGGCTTGGGATCGTTAGGAATTGAAGGGAGGTAGGGCGATCGCCTCCCCCCGCAGGGAATAATCTAAAAGCTGGATGGGATGGTAAACCGGCACCGTTGCCAATGCCGCATCAGGATGATCCTGGTTTCGTTCCCGCAGATGTTTTTGAATTTGTAGCGTACAGCCGGGATTGGGGGATGCAATCACCTGCGCCCCCGTTGCCAGCAGGTTGTCCACCTTCTGCTCCCCCAACTCCTCAGAAATCTCCGGCTGCAATAGATTGAATACCCCCGCACTGCCGCAGCACAGAGACGCGTCCATGGGCTCTCGCAGCTCTACGCCTGGGATTTTGCGGAGCAACTGCCGAGGCGGGGCGCTAATTTTCTGACCGTGCAGTAAATGGCAGGCGTCCTGATACACGATGGTCAGCGGCTCGGCATCGGGAGCGATGGCCCGCAGCTCTCCCGCAAAATCACCGTCCGCCACCACGTCCGCCAAAAATTCATGAATATCCTGCACCTGGGCAGAAAACCCTACGCCGCGACTCCGCCACTGTGGATCGTCCCGCAAAATTTCTCCGTATTCCTTGAGGGTATGCCCACAACCTGCCGCGTTAATAATAATTGCGTCCAATGGCTCATCTTGCTGCACCCCCTCAAAGGCGCGAATCATCTGCTTCGCAATATTTTGAGCCTGATTTTCCTGACCCTGATGGGCAGGCAATGCCCCGCAACACCCCTGTTCCGGCGGAATCACCACTTCACAGCCCAGTGCCGACAATACCCGCATGGTGGCCTCATTCACCTGAGGCAGCACCGACCGCTGCACACACCCCAACAACATCCCCACCCGATAGCGCCGCTTACCCTGCGCCGGGATTAGCCGAGGAGCAATAGGGTTCAGCCCCTTCGCCGGTAAATCGGGCAGCACCGAATCCATTGCCGCTAGCTGGGGCGATAGCTTTTTCAGCCACCCCGTTTGCCGCACAATCCGTTGCAACCCCAGCTTTTGGTATAGCCATAACCCGGGCATCACCGCCTGCAGCCGTCGAGGATAGGGGAATAGGTTGAATACCAGAGCGCGAATTAGGCGATCGCGCCAGTGGCGAGGCACATTGCGCTCAATTTGCGGCCGCATATCCGCCAATAATTTGTCGTAGCCCACCTGGGATGGACACACTGACGTACAGGCTAAGCAACCGAGACAGCTATCAAAATGGCTCGCCGTCGTTTCATCCAGCGCCCCTTCCCCGCTGGCGATCGCATCCATTAAGTACACCCGCCCCCGCGGCGAATCCATCTCTGTGCCCAACACCCGATAGCTGGGACAGGTGGACAGGCAAAACCCGCAGTGCACACAGGAATCAATAACGTCCTGCGCGGGAGGATGCTGCGAATCAAACCCTTGAATATCGCCCAATGATTCCGGCTTCGGGCGCATTTCCACTGCAAAACCATCGCCGGGCACCCCCGAATTGCTCTCTATCTCTAATAGGTGGGGATTTTGGGACAGAAACTGGCTGTCGCGAACGGGGATGCGATCGCCGGACCCTATTTTGGGCGGCACCTCCGGTACTGTTGCAGAAAACTTCTTGGCGGATTTTGAAGAGTCAGGGGTAGTATTTGTGGCGGTCATGGCGGCGCGACTGGCAAGCGCAAACAGAAGGAAGCAAGTTGTGGAAAATTTTGTCGCCCAAACTGACAAGTGCCTTCCATTGTCTGGGGCATTCGTTTGGTATATGGACTTACAAAACTACTGCGCAGGCCCATATTACCGAGGAACCTGGTCGCCGCCACATTTCCCCCTAGAGATACTTAAAAATTTGCATTGTTCCTAAGCTTCAAGGGGTTGGGCAAAACGTCGAAAAAAGTGGGCAAAAAAAAGGAGCGTTGCGTTCCGCAAGACTCCCTAACTACTCTCTTGGGTTCCTGGACTGGGGGGCGATCGCAAAAGTTCCCAAGCATAATTCAGCGAAAGCTCACGGCATATTCAACGGCATATTCAGTAGTTCTCTTGGATTATCGTCGGCGAAATCTAGCGTAGGGACACATAAGGCGCAGACGTCACAGGTTGAGAACATTGCCACAAAAACATGAGTGCAACCATTACGTGATGGGAAAGCCCTTGACAGGAAAATCCTTGAAATATCGTCTTCTGGAAACTCGTGGACGCGGATCAAAAAATATGGGCAAAAAAAAGGAGTATTGCATCACGCAAGACTCCCCAACTACTCTCTCTCCATCATGACTTAGGATTTTCGAAAATGTTTCAAAGATATTTTGAAGAAAGGAGTAAAAAATAGTACGTTTTCTCGCGATCGCCGAAATTGGCACAAAACTAGGCGCCAAAAATGAACTTTTAATCGCTATCTTTCAACAGACTGGAGGCAATGGCATAATTTACGGAAGCTTGATTTTTGGCTTTACCCACAAAGTCTCGCCAAATATTGAATAGATTTTGCTTGGTGTTCTCTGGCGCATTCAAGACCTGTTGCCCCTAAAACGTCCGTTGTGGCCTCTGTATATGTCCGAATTTTTTCCAGACCCAGTGCGGTTGTCTTTAGGATCCCTCGAGGAAGAGATTGTTGATATCCTCTGGGCGACTGCTGGCACAACGGCCCGCGAGGTATTGGACCAAATCTTAGACGACCCAGCTCGAGAACTTACTCAGGCGTCGGTGCTGACGGTGTTGAAGCGGTTGGAGCAGAAGGGCTGGGTTCAGCGCCAGCGGGCGGGGCGAGTAAGCAATTGGACCGTCACGGTGTCTCGGGAGCGGGCGAAGGCGCTGCAAGCCTACGAACATTTGAACCGCTTTATGGCCATCAGCAACTCCGATATGGTGGCGGCGTTTGCCAACGAGTTGGATTCCGCGAGTCTGGACCGCATTGAGTCTTTGGCGGAGCAAATTGACCAGCTTAAGCAGCTACGACGGGGGCAGCCATGATTCACACCTATTTAGTGTTGGCGATCGCCGCTTCTGCCCTAACCCTCCGCTGGCAATGGCACCGTCACTATCAGAAATCTCAGCGCTCAGGCGAGTTATTCCAGAGTCAACAGGATAGCCAACAGAACCAGTGGGACCGCCAATGGTGGTGGGCATTGGTGGCTTTGGCATTGCCGCCGCTGTGGTTGCTAAATGGCTGGATCGCGGTGCTGCTAATGGGACACGCGGGCACCATGTGGGGGTATTCCGTGGGCACCTTGGGATCGATTTTGGCGATCGCTGGGCTTGCCTGGGCAGTGGCGCAATTGGTGATCGCCTGGCGCCAAGGTCAACATGCCGTTGACGCCATTACCCAACTGCCCACGGCGGAAGTGCAGGGGCAAACGGCACGGCTAATTGATCAGCCGGTTCCCTACGCAGCTCAGGTGGGGTTTTGGCGATCGCATCTAGTCGTGAGCCAAGGCTTTTTAAACTGTTTTTCTCCGGCTCAAATCAAAGCTGTCCTTGCCCACGAAGGGGCCCACGCCAGTACCCGCGATACGTTCACATTTTTTTGGCTAAGTTGGCTGCACCGTCTAGTGCGCTGGCTGCCTGGATCGGGCGAACTGTGGCAAGAGCTGTTGCTGCTGCGGGAAATTCGCGCCGATTACCATGCCGCAACCTTAACGGATCCTTTGGATGTGGCCGAAGCCCTGTTGATCATGGTCAAATTTCCATTGAAATCGCCTGCGCCAATGACCACTGCCATGGGAGATGCCGTTGCGATGGGGGAAGGTGCGGGGGGCGATCGCCTCAACCGTCGCATCCAATCTTTGATTCGACAAACCCAGCAGCAGCCTCAAAATTCTGCAAAGGCGTCCCAGTCCATTCCTGCCCTATTTTCCTGGGGACTGACGCTCCTCGCCGCCTGCCCACTGTTGATTATTGCCTTGCACCATTAGTGCCGCTGGGGCTTGCTGGGGGCGATCGCCACAGACTTCGATGCAAATGTGCCCAATGACGCTATGCTGAGATTTGCATAAGTTTGGAAACACATATTTAAGAGTCATGGCAACCATTACCGCTGCCCTAGTAAAAGAACTGCGCGAACGGACCGGCGCAGGCATGATGGAGTGCAAAAAAGCCCTAGTTGGCGCTGATGGTGATATCGAAGCAGCCATTGAAGACCTCCGAAAGCGCGGCGTAGCTAAGGCTGCCAAGAAAGCATCTCGGGTAGCCGCAGAAGGTGCCATCCTAATCAAATCCGAAGGCGGTAAAGCCACCATCCTGGAAGTTAACTGTGAAACTGACTTTGTGGCCAAGGACAAAAACTTCTTGAGCTTTGCGAACGATGCCCTCGATGCAGCCTTTGCAGAGCGGCTTTCCACCGAGGCTCTGAAGGAAAAGTTCGAAGCTATCCGCTCTGAGCTAGTGATCAAAATTGGTGAGAACGTTGGTATTCGCCGCGTTGCCCATTTCTCTGGCGACAAGCTAGGCACCTATATTCACAGCGGCAAAATTGGCGTTGTGGTTGTGGGTAGCGCTGAGGATAATGAGACCCTCAAGAACGTATCCATGCACGTGGCGGCGTCTAATCCTGAGTTTCTAAACCCCGAGGATGTGTCCGAGGACGTGGTTGCGAAGGAAAAGCAAATTCAAATCGACATCGCAGTGCAGTCGGGCAAGCCTCCCGAAATCGCCGAGAAAATGGTTGCCGGTCGGATGAAGAAGTTCACCGGTGAGATTTCCTTGACCGGTCAGCCCTTTGTGATGAACCCCTCCCAGTCCGTTGGCGAAATGCTGAAGGAAAAGGGCGCAACCGTTACCGAGTTTGTGCGCTTTGGTGTGGGTGATGGCATTGAGAAGGAAGAAAGCGATTTTGCCGCTGAAGTTGCTGCGGCAACCAAGGGCTAATTTCTAGCGCCTTATTCCCCAGTCCCGACATAAAACCGGCATTGAGCATCCCTAAATCTCAGTGCCGGTTTGCTGTTTTTTGCCTTAACGTTTTGCCCATGTGTCCTGCTGCTGATCGCCAATTCCACCAACAAATCCAAGATCGCCTCGCCCCGTTCAAACCATCAGGTATTCACCTGGGCTTGGATCGCATGAAGCGATTATTGGCAGCATTGGACAATCCCCAGGACAAAATGCCGATGGTGCACATTGCCGGCACCAACGGCAAAGGATCGGTGTGTGCCTACCTAACTTCAGTGTTGACGGAGGCGGGCTATCGGGTCGGCTGCTACACGTCTCCCCATTTGGTGCATTGGACGGAGCGGGTGGCGGTAGGGCGATCGCCTATAACCCCGCAAGAATTATTAACCGCGATCAGCACGGTGCTTGACGCAGCTAAAACTTTGCCGCAAGACTTCGACGATCCCACCGCCGGAATTCCAACCCTTTACGAAATCGTGACGGCGGCCGCATGGTGGCATTTTGCGACGGCGGGCGTGGATATTGCGGTGATGGAAGTGGGATTGGGGGGACGACTCGATGCCACTAATGTGTGCGATCGCCCCGCAGCCACTGCGGTGGTGTCCATCAGCATGGATCATCAACAGGCGCTGGGGGACACCTTGGGCAAAATCGCTGGAGAAAAAGCGGGAATTTTCAAGCGCGACTCCCCTGCCATTGTGGGACCGCTGCCCGATGAAGCGTTGGCGGTAACGCGGGAAATTGCTGAGAAAATGCAAGCGCCCCTAACGGAAATTTCCCCCGCCCAACCTATCGATAAGAACGGACAGTCCCACGCCGAATCCCAGGGCATTACCTATCCGCTAGCACTGGCGGGGGACTTTCAACTGGCTAATTCGGCGGTGGCGATCGCCCTTTTAAAATCCCTTCAGCACCAGGGCTGGAAAATTTCCGACAACGCCATTGTTGCCGGTATGGGCAAAGCAAGCTGGGCGGGGCGGTTGCAGTGGAGCCAATGGAAAAATCAATCCCTATTAATAGATGGGGCCCATAATCCCGCCGCCGCCCAGTGCCTCAGCCAGTACGTGGATCGATTTGTGCGCAAGGGAAACAGCGTCACCTGGGTGATGGGGATTTTAACCACTAAGGATTATCGACAGGTTCTAGAGGCAATTTTGCGACCGGGCGATCGCCTGCTCACCGTCCCTGTTCCTAGCCATGCGGGGGTTGATCCCCTTGAACTTGTGAAGTTAGGCAACAGTATTTGTCCCGATTTAGGAGAAGCTCAAAACTTCGGATCCCTGGATAAGGGGTTAGACCGTGCGTTTGTGGGTGGGGGAGATCGTCCGGTCATCCTCTGCGGTTCACTCTATTTATTAGGACATTTCTTGGCGCTGTCCCAATAACGCCATCTATCAAAGTATCTTGCTGCTTCTAACCGACTATTCAGCATCGTCGGTGTTGGACGGATGGAAGTATTCGTAAATCTGCTGCGCCATCTTTGGACCAATGCCATCCACCTCGCAAAGTTGCTTGGTGGTGGCTTCGCGGATATAGTCCACGGAGCGGAAATGGGCGAGCAAATCCTTTTGACGACGGTGACCTAAACCGGGAATGGCGTCTAAATGCGATCGCCGCATTCGTTCCGTGCGCTTTTGGCGATGGAAACTCACGGCAAATCGGTGCGCCTCATCCCGCAGCCGGCGCAGTAATTGAACTCCCGGCTGTTCGCGATCGGTTTTTAACGACTTCGACTCACCGGGTAAGAAAATCTCCTCCTCCCGCTTTGCCAAACTAATTACCCGCAAATCGTCCGCAATTTCCATTTGCCCCAGCACCGTCATCACCGCCGACAACTGCCCTTTACCCCCATCAATTACCACCAAGTCCGGCCAATCCTGCCCCGCCGCGTTTCGTTTGCTAGATTTGCGTCCGCCCGCGCCGTCGCCCCCGTGCAGCACATCCATCGCCACGTTCGCCACCGGTCGCAACTGCCCCGACTTAAACCGCCGCTGGATCACCTCTGCCATACTGGCAAAATCATCCGAATGCCCCGCCGTTACCTTGGGATTGCGAATTTTATAGCGGCGATAATGCTGCTTCGCCGGCACCCCATCCACAAACACCACCCGCGAGGCCACCGCATCGGAGCCCTGAATATGGGAAATGTCATAACACTCAATCCATCGCGGCTGGTCCGGCAGGTCCAGAACTTCGGTCAAGTCTTGCAGAGCTGAGCGATCGCGATCCGCCAATCGCTGTAACCGCTTCAGCTCAAACTCCGCATTACGCTCCACCATCTGCACAAACTCCGCCTTCGTCTGCCGCTGGGGCACCATCACCGTCACCTTTCGCCCCCGCCGTCGACTGAGCCAATCCTGAAGCCAATCCTGGTCCGGCAACTGATACTGCACCACAATCTCTGCCGGAATTTCCACCGGGTCCACCGTGGAATAATGCTCCTCCACCGCCCGCTGAATCACCGACCCCAACAGGGTTTCATCCGCAGGGATTGTGGCAACTGTTGCACCCTCTTGCGAACTTGTAACAGCGTCTGCCTCCGCAGACTTTTCCCCTGTGGATTTTGTGTCTAAGGACTCTGCCTCGGCAGAATCCTCAACGGAATAGCTCCCCTCTCCCGAGTCCCGAACCCGACTTTTCGCCTTACCCGCTTTATACGCCGACAACTGCGCCGGGACGATCGCATTCGCCTCTTTCGCCCCAGTGTTATAAACCCCCTCCTTCTGAGCATCCCCCTTCGCCTGAGCCAACAACGCCGCCCCATCAATCGGCTCAGCAGACTTAGGCACATCCTTCGCCCCCGGCATTTGCGCCACAAACCCCAGCCGCCCCGTCAGCCGCCCCGCCCGCACCTGAAATAACTGCACGCAGGCCCGCTCCCGATCTGCCGCCAGGGCGATCGCATCCCGCGACACCCGGTCATCGGGCAAAGATACCTTTTTATCCTCCCCCAAATGGCGAAGTCCTCGGATGCGATCGCGTAACTGAGCCGCCAACTCAAAATTCAACTCCGCCGCCGCCGCCGTCATCTGCCGATCCAACTCCACCAGCAGCTCCTCGGTACGCCCCTGAAAAATCATCGCCACCCGATTTAAGGTCGCCCGATACTGCTCCGGCGTGATCAAATCCTGACAAACCCCCGGACATCGCCCAATGTCGTAATTCAAGCACGGTCGGTCTTTGTGCAACGGTCGCCGCCGCTGGCGCAGAGGAAACAACCGCTTCACCAGCCGCAAAGTACTCCGCAAAGAATAGGCATCGGTGTAAGGACCGTAGTAGCGATCACGAGAACTCCCCAGCCGCCGCTTCCGAGTAATAAACATCCGCGGATACTTATCAGACCAGGTAATACATAGATAGGGATACTTCTTGTCATCCTTCAACAACACATTGAAATGGGGCTGATGATGCTTAATGGCGTTCGCCTCCAGCGCCAGCGCCTCCGCCTCCGTGTCGGTGACGATAAATTCAATATTCGCCACCTGGCGCACCATCAGCTCAATGCGCGGACTATGCAACTGCTCCATAGGAGCCCGCCCTGCCTGATTCTGAAACGGACGGAAATAGGACCGCACCCGAGTCCGTAAATGTTTTGATTTACCTATATATAAGATATGGTCCTGGCGATCGCGCATGAAATAGACCCCCGGCTCCTGGGGAATCTCCCCTAGCCGAGCCTTCAGCCGTTCCGGCTCCTGCAGCAGCACCTTACGCTCCCCAGTCATCACCCTCTTCCCATAAATCCAAAAAAATCAGCGTCCCTACCCTTGCCCAGAAAACAAGATCTGTTATGTTCAGTGAATATTGCCTAATTTCCATGTGCAATCTGGGAACCATGTATCCCAAAGCACGTCCAAGTGGGCGAGGGTCTCGAACCGCTACCAGTTGAGTTCTTTTTAATCGTAAAGCTACTCAGTGTTCCGATTATTTAGTCTAATCAACCTGGCTGTTTTGGGAGAGACGACAAACTGCTGTGAGGAACCCTTTCCACAGGCGTTCCGTCACGGTTGACATAACTAGACATTGAGAGTTCATCTGGGGTAGACTTGCGCTGGCTGTATAAGGTCTAAAAAAGTCCAAACCGGCGAGCTTTCGGAGTTAAACAAGCGCTGAATTGTCAAGAAAATTCCGTTTGCCCCCCAAACCAGGGCTGACGACAGCTACAGCAAATCGTAGAGGAGTGGAACTAAGTGACCATAACTATTGTTGATAACAATTTTCCTAATTTCTTAGCAGGAACTGGCGTAGAACCAGTAATCATCATTGCTAATGGTGGCCGCGACACCCTTGCAGGTGCCACTGTTGGAGAAAACCAACTGTTCGGTAACCAGGGTGATGACTCCCTTCTAAGCCGCGGTCCTGGCGATACCCAGAACGGTGGTCAAGGCAACGACGTCCTAATTAGCCGAGGCAACGCTGTTCTTTCTGGAGACGCTGGTGATGACACCATCTTCGGTGAGCAAGGCGTAGCTGACCTATTTGGCTCCAGCGCTGGTGGCAGCGATACCATTCAAGGTGGTGACGGTAACGACTCCATTCGTTCCTTTGGTCGCAGCCTTGTAAACGGAAACGCAGGTAATGACTACATCATTGCTGGTAGCAGTGACGATAGCCTACGTGGTGGTAAAGGAAACGACACCATCGTTGTAGGTTCTTGGTCTCCCAGCGTATTTGGTGACTTGGGCAATGACGCCCTGTTGACTGGTTCATCCGCTGGCTCTGCCACCTTGACTGCTTTGGACGGTGATGACTCCGTTTACGCTGCAGGAAGCTCTCGTGGCTTTGGTAACACTGGCAACGACTCCTTGTCTGCCTTTGACTCTGCCACCATCAACGGTGGTCAGGGCAATGACGTTCTATCCGGTAGTGCAAGTGCAGTGATTTCTGGCGACGCCGGAAACGATGTATTGGCTCTGAACGGTAGCGCTGTTCAAGGGTTTGGTGGTGCTGGCAACGACACCTTGTCAATCTCCGTTGGTGGTACCGGCGTAATTGCTAACGCTGGTGACGGCGACGATGTAATCAGCGTTGGTTCCACAGTGGGCAGCGCTGGATTCAGCATTATTGCTGGTGCTGGCAACGACGTCATTAGCACCGGTAGCTCTGCTCCTTCCGCAAACAACAAGATTGATTTGACTGGTGGCGGTAACAACACTGTTAGCAGTGGTGGCGGTAACGTCATCTCCGCTGGTCCTGGTGCTGACACCATCACCTTGGGCGCTGGCGACACCGTAACCGGTATCAATGCTTCCACGGTTCTGTTGGGAACTGATTCTCCCAATGTTGTTATCGGCGCAGGTAGCACCTCCGTTAGCTTGTCCGGTAATGCTTCCAACGACTCCCTAACCGGTGGAATTGGAAACGACACCCTAGAAGGTCGCGGCGGTGCAGACATCCTAACGGGTGGTGCAGGTGCTGATATCTTCCTGTTCCAGGGCAACAACGTTAGCGAAATCGCTACTTTAACCTTCGGTACCACGCGTAACACCTTTGCTACCGGAACCCTTGGTGTAACCTTCCCCACCACGGGAGTTACCGAGTTCAACACCCGTGCAGGTACTGCAGGGACCGGCGGAACGTTGATCTTGTCTGGCACCTCTTTCACTGGGTTTGGCAACGCTGTCAACACCAACTTCCCTGGTACCAGCTTGAACTTCGGTAACGCTGCAGGTGTTTACAACGCATCTATCGGAACTGAGACTCTAGCTTTGGTGGGAACCACCGCTACTCAGACCGGTATTCAAATCACCGGTAGTGCAAACGCAGGAACGAACGCTGCTCCTGCTGCTGACTTCGGTTATGCAAGCACTGGAATTGACGTTATCAACGACTTCACCGTTGGAACTGACCAGTTGCGCTTGTCCTCTTCCTTGTTCGGCGGACGCTTGAGCGAGAACAACAAGCTGTTGGGTACCTCCCTGACCACCGCTGCTACCCGTCTGTACTACAACCCCGCTACCGGTATTCTGTTCTTCGCAGAAGGTCCTGCTGGTACGGAGGCAGTGTTCGCAAGCGGCACAGCTGGTGTTCAGGCTCCTGCTGGCGTCACCATTGCGCCTAACCTGTCTCAGCCCATCGGTGCTGGCGGCGGCGTAACGACCTTGAACTTCACCTTCGCTAAGGTTGGTGAGGTATTCTCTGACCAGGGTACTTTCCGACAGCCTATTCCGTTCGTACAGGTCTTGAACAATGACGCTCCCGTTGCTAACTTCAGCGGTCGTGACGTTCTGTTCATCTAAACGCCGACGGTCTTCTGACTTGAAAGTGTTTAGGCGGCTTAGCTAAATAAGCTGTTTTGAAGGCGGATCCATTTGGGTCCGCCTTTGTTTTGGGCATAGACTGGGAGCTGTCATCATTTACGTCTCAAAGCCTCAGGGTTTCAGTTCCCAGATCTTTTTGCTTTAAAAGGGCGTATATTCCCCACCACGTAAGGCTTCTGGCGCTCAATTGATAACACGCCCTAGAAATTGAGATTCAAGGTGAGCTTGCCATAAAGCAGCGAATAAGGCGGATCTCGCTAAATCTGTAAATCCATAAGTGTTAAGGGGTAAGTTTGAGTAACGAATAAATTCCAGCATAGATAGGCTGCAGGATTAACTTCAGGCTGGCATCACAAACCGGTTTGTTCGCTGAAGACTAACTTCGCTGAAGACTAACGCCGATGGAAAAGACGCATTTTTAGAAACAGATTCAAATGATGCAGAATAAGCTCAAGCTTTATGGTGCTCCTAGGACTCGTGCGGCGATCGCCCAGTGGTATCTAGAGGAGTTAAAAATCCCCTACGAATATGTCCAGTTGGATATGAAGCGGGGAGAGAATTTGGCGGCTGACTTTCGGGCAATTAATCCCTTCGGAAAAGTACCTGCTATCGATGATGGGAAGGTGACTTTATGGGAATCTGGTGCGATTTTGCTGTATTTGGATCGTGCTTATGGTCCCGAGAAATCCGAGGGCGATCGCGCCCTGGATACTCAATGGGTTCACTTCGCCAACGCCACCTTGGCAGTGGGACTGTTTGTGGATGATCGACGGGAGAAAGAGACGCCGCGCCTTTTAGAGCCTTTGAACCAGATTTTAGGTGATCGCAATTATTTGACGGGCAGTGTCTTTGGTGTCGCGGATGTGGCAGTGGGCTCGCTGTTATTCTACTTGCCGATATTTTTTAAAATGGATTTGTCAGATTATCCGGCAGTTCAAGCTTATATGAAGCGTCTGGGCGATCGCCCCGCATTTAAAGCAAGCGTTGGTGCCCGGTAATTTAAAACAGTAATTTAAGTACGCTGAGTCTTACTGAGGCATCCCGTTACAATGGGAAGCCAAAGCTAACTCTAACTTTTAGACGTTTTCAAAGATATTAGGAATAATTTAGGTCGTTGTTTATGAACGCAGGCGCCCCTTCTTCGAAATCTAACCAGGCTGCTTTTTCCATGGATGACTTCATGGCAGCCCTCGATAATCACGATTTTGTAGTTGAAGTGGGGCAGATCGTGAAGGGCAAGCCAGCTGAGTTTGCTAACGACGGTGTTTATGTGGACATTGGTGGAAAATCAGCGGCATTTTTGCCTAACGGTGAAGCCCATAGTACGGCGGTGGGAAGCCCTGAAGAATGGCTGCCGTTGGGACAGGAGCAGGAATTTTTGGTGGTGCGCGGTCCCAATGCTGATGGGCAAGTGGGGTTGTCCCTACTGCAGCTTGAGCAGCGACGAGCTTGGGATCAGCTAGCGGAGATGGTGGATTCGAAGGACGCGATCGCCGTTAAGGTGTCGGGCACCAACCGAGGGGGGGTAACGGTCAACGTGCGGGGATTGCGGGGATTTGTGCCGCGATCGCATCTGCTTCAGCGAGACAACCTGGAAACGCTGGTAGGAACGAAAATGAACGTGACGGCCCTTGAGGTGAGTCGGGAGCGTAAAAAGCTGGTGCTGTCCCAGCGAAAAGCCGAGCAAGCCACCTTAATGGCGAATATTGCAGCGGGACAGTTTGTATCGGGCACCGTCAGCAGTCTGCGTCCGTTTGGGGCGTTTGTAAATATCAACGGTATCGATGCGCTGCTGCATATTAAACAAATTAGTCAGGCTCATGTGCCGTCGGTGGAGCAGGTGTTTTCCGTTGGGGAGACAGTGCGGGCGATTGTGGCTGATGTGGACGAGTGGAAAGGACGCATTGCGCTGATGACTTTTCCCTTTGAGAACTACAAGGGAGAAGTGCTGGAGGAGAAAGAAAAGGTCATGGCTGAGGCGGCCGCACGGTATGCCCAGCTCTATCCCAATAAGGCTGACGCTGAGGGCAGCAAAGACGAGGGAGTTTGGGACGACAATTCTGGGGATCAAAGCGCGGTGGCGATCGCCGGCGATGAAGGCAAAGACGACATCACACAAGAGAGCCCTGCTTCTAATGAATCAGACGATTCAGCAAAGGCAGAGAAAAAGGTTGAGCCGGTAAACGAGCCTTCAGCAGCGGAAACGGTTGAGCCCAAGAAAGAAGAGGCTGGTGAAAAGCCTTCCGGGAAAAAAACTATTGATTTAACGGCGGCGAAACCAAAAATCGTTTCCCTAAATCCTAAGCCTCAGCGTTCTAGTGGGGATGAGGATAAGAGCTAGATACGGTTAGAATTAAATCCTTTCCGGTGGCTGGGGAATGAGAATCGTGGTAGCAATGCCAGGGACCGGGGACCGGCTTGCTGTCCACCCACTCGAGGCGGGCAGCAAGAAGGTGATATACGAACCGGACCGAATTGGCGGGATCAGCCGTGAACTCTAGAACTGGGCGCTAAACTATAGGAAGACATTGGGGTATTGGCCCTTATCACCACCTATTTCACCAAAGCTAGTGATATCAATGACGAAGTCAAACATGGCAAAAATTAAAGCACCGATTAAGTCTCGGTGGCTGGGAGCTGTGTTGGGTTTGGCGCTGGTTCAGTCGATTTTAGGCGGCGGCGCGGCGATCGCCCAGCGCCCTCAGCAGCCGGAGTCTATGAGCTATGGCAGTTTGCTGGACCATATTGATCGGGGAAAGATTAAGGAAATTGAGCTGAATCGTCGCAGCCAGCAGGCAAAGGTGCACGTTATCCAGCCGGATGGGACCACTCAGGTGGAAGAGGTGACCCTGTTTAATTACAACCCGGAGTTGGTGGAGCGGGCGCGGCGCAAAGGGGTGGCGATCGATGTGCAAGAGTCGGCGGACCATTCGGCAGCCCTGGGATATTTGACGAATTTTTTGATTCTGTTTTTGGGGATCGCCCTGCTAATTATTATTGTGCGCCGCACCGCTAGTGCCTCTGGGCAAGCCCTGAGTTTTGGTAAGTCACGGGCGAAATTCCAGGTGAACGCCAAAAGTAAGGTGATGTTTGAGGATGTGGCGGGGGTTCAAGAGGCGAAGGAAGAGTTGCAGGAGGTGGTGACGTTCCTGAAAACGCCGGATCGATTTACGGCAGTGGGGGCAAAAATTCCCCGGGGAGTATTGTTGGTGGGACCGCCGGGTACCGGTAAAACCCTGTTGGCTAAGGCGATCGCCGGGGAAGCCGGAGTGCCTTTCCTCAGCATTTCTGGCTCAGAATTTGTGGAAATGTTTGTGGGGGTTGGTGCATCACGAGTGCGCGACCTGTTTAAAAAGGCGAAAGAAAATGCCCCGTGTATTGTGTTTATTGACGAAATTGATGCGGTGGGTCGCCAGCGGGGAGCCGGCATTGGCGGCGGCAACGACGAGCGGGAGCAGACCCTGAATCAGATGCTGACGGAGATGGATGGCTTCGAAGGCAATAACGGCATCATTATTATTGCCGCAACGAACCGTCCCGACGTGCTGGATTCGGCGCTGTTGCGTCCAGGGCGATTTGATCGGCAGATTACGGTGGATTTGCCGGATTATCGGGGACGGCTGGCGATTCTTAAGGTGCACGCCCGCACGAAAAAGCTGGCGGAGGATATTACTTTGGAGACGGTGGCTCGCCGCACTCCGGGATTTTCCGGAGCGGAGTTGGCCAATTTATTGAATGAGGCGGCGATTTTGACGGCGCGGCGACGGAAGTCCGCAATTACCGAGGCGGAAATTGACGATGCGGTGGATCGCATTGTGGCGGGTATGGAAGGGCGACCGCAGTTGGATGGCAAGGGTAAGCGGCTGGTGGCTTATCACGAGGCGGGGCACGCCATTATTGGAACCTTGCTGAAGGATCATGAGCCGTTGCAGAAGGTTAGTGTGCTGCCGCGGGGGCAGGCAGGGGGGCTGACTTGGTTTATTCCCAGTGAAGATGGGGGATTGCTGACGCGATCGCAAATTTTGGCCCGTATTTGTACGGCATTAGGAGGACGTGCCGCTGAGCATGAAATCTTTGGCTCCGATGAGGTGACCACGGGGGCGATGAACGACCTGGAATTTGTGACGGCGACGGCTCGGGAAATGGTGACTAAGTATGGGATGTCGGACCTGAGTGCGATGGCGTTGGAGAAGCCTGACAACGAGGTGTTTTTGGGGCGTGGGTTCCCGTCCCAGTCTGAGTATTCTGAGGAGGTGGCGACAAAAATCGACCACCAGGTGCGGCAAATTGTTGGGGAGTGCTATGAGAAAGCCTGTGCCCTAATTCGAGATAATCGCTCTTTGGTGGATTATGTGGTGGATCTTTTGGTGGAGCGGGAGGTGATTAGCGGCGAAGAATTTCGGCAAATTGCTCGGGAATATACGACGTTGCCGCCGAAGGATTATCCGGAAGATGAGGATAAGGTGTCTAAGGCGGTTTTGGATGATCGCCCGGCAACGGCGGACTCGTCCTTGGCGAAGGTTTCTTAGGAGACCTAGGTCGAGCTATTCCATCCCCTTGGCAAGGGTTAGGTTGTTCGATAAGATTATAGACCGGTGAATCTGGATCAATACTCAAGGGAGCTTATCCCGCCAGAGTGTCTGTTCCGACCGCCCAATTGTTAGTTAATCCGACATTAATACCACAGACACAATGGCTAAAAAGTCCATGGTGGAGCGCGAGAAAAAGCGCGATCGCCTTATTGCAAAATACGCCACCAAGCGAGCTGCTTTAAAGGAAGAGTTTGAGAAGGCGACGGATCCCCTCGAGAAGCTTAATCTGCACCGTAAGATTCAGCGTCTACCTCGCAACAGCTCTCGCACCCGTCACCGCAATCGCTGTTGGTTGACCGGTCGTCCTCGGGCGTATTACCGGGACTTTGGTCTGTGCCGCAACGCTTTGCGGGATATGGCTCACAAGGGTTTGCTTCCCGGTGTGGTTAAGTCTAGCTGGTAGACCTTAACTTAAATTCTTCTTTGGCAGGTGGCAAAACGGATAAGGTTTCGCCACCTGTATTTTTTTGAATAGTTTTTGGCCTGTGTCTTGCTGGCGGTGGCGTCGTGGTTAAGTGGGCGTATCTTCAGAAAAACAGGCTAAAGAACGGGGATTGAAGGAGTATGGGCAACGGTCTTTTGTCATCCCTAAGAAAGTACCGCCCTCGCGAGGGACACGATCCTTTGGAAAATTTTATAACGGAAGCGTTTGCTTGGATTTTACGTAAGCATCCTGATTTTTCTGTTTTTTTTCTTCGGGAACTTCAGGCGCGATCGCCAGAAAATTGGATTGATATTAATAAAGAAAAAGGCGAGTGGAATACGCAATGTGGCTTCGACGGCTTTTTTCCTGACATGGTGTATCTTTCGGAAGAAAAAGCAATTATTTTCGAGCATAAAACCTGGAGTTCCCTTCATGAAAACCAGCTCGATAACTATCGAAATTATGCTGAAAGCAATTTTGCAAATAGTTCTGTGGTTTTAATTACGGCGTCAACTCGCCAGCATGGTCAAAACTTCGATATAGCCCTGTGTTGGAGCGATGTTTGTCAGATTATTGAACGTTGGCGTAAGGATAATTCGGACCCATCTCTTTTTGTTTTCGATGACTTTCTAGAGCTGATTCAAGAGGAGGGAATGGGACCGCCAGCGCCGATTTCTTCTGAAGCGATGAGATATTATTACGCCTCATCAAATTTGAAAAGAACGATTAGTGAACTTGTGCGGCGAGTTCTAATGCGAAATTGGTCTACTTATATTCAGAAAGACTACAAAAAAGTCATGCCGGGATTGCAAAACGGCTGGAATGAAAGGTATGGATATTATCCTGGTCAAGAACATGGAAAAATTGGCATCCAGCTTCTTGATGGATATTACCCTGGGATTTATGTGGGCGTTGATGTGGACGGAGACCAGTACGGTTTTACGCCGTCTCACCTTGATAAAGGTCCTGACTGTTGCTTGATTTTAGAGTTCGACGAAAGTGTTCATCGCCAATATTTGACTAACCCAAATTACACTCAATTGGTAAAGCGTCTTTCAGGGAAGGTGGCGGCGCTGGATGATGGGTGGGAGCTTTACAGGTGCCTGGTGGACCCAACGATTGATGAGTACAGCAGACTGGGACACCATTATTGGCGTCCGATTTACCTCAGAAAGCCGCTGCTGGAGGTGTTGGCGGGGGCTCAAACTGGGGAAGAGCAGGGCGATCGCTTCTACGACGAAACCAACAGGTTAATCAAACTGGTTACGGAGGAAGACTCTTTTTGGCAACTGCGCGATGACCTTGGATAACTGGCGATCCCTTTCACCTACCGCCGCTGGAGTTAGGGCGTGTAAGGTAGGGCATTGATTTGGGGAACGACCAGTAAGGTGGTGCCTTTGCGACCTACCACGTAAACCTTGGCGTCAGGGGCGATCGCCTGGGTTTCGTCTGCACACAGGGCCCGCCAGGAACCGCCGTCATAAAGCACACGCCCGGACTGTCCTGCCGGGATTTCCGTTAAGGTTTCGGCTTCGACAGGATCCCAGTGGTTGTTTTTAACACCGGAAAGCTTGACCCAGCGGCGGGTGCCCCAGGCTAAGCCCACCGATGCCAACATCCACACCACAATTTGGCCGGCCACCCATGGAAATACCAGGGATAATGCCGCGACGCCCAGGGCCGCAACGCCCATTACCGTTGACACAAATGCTGTCGGCACCACCAGTTCAATGGCGATTAGTCCAAGGGCGATTAGCAGCCAAATTAAGACCATGGGTTTAGGCCCTTATACGAGTAATTCTCGGGGCGAAGACTTTAAAATGCCACGGATTCAATCATCAAATATCACGTAGCTGTCAAACAGAATCGCCACCGTTCTACCTTTGTTCTAGCGCGAAATTTCCCTGGCGGCGCCCTTACATTGCGACAGCAATTGCAACCGTTACAATCGGTGCCATTGCCGGTGCCGTTGTCGGTGCTCTTAATCGTTGGGATCAAATTTGCAATGGAAGAAACTTATCGCCAGAATCGCGGCTAAAATCAGTGGCGTTACGGTATTTTTGCTCTCCTACTGCCCTTTTCTTGAGTAGCCCATGGGTGTTTCTCCGGCTTCTGATTCAATTCCTCTGTTTTGCGTTAACCCCCGCTGCAAAAACCCGCAGAATGTGGTGGGGCGTGAGGCGTGTGCAGAGTGCCAGGAGCCGCTGGATTATCGGTATTTGTGGGCGCTGGGGGATGTGGCGGCGGCGATTCCGGTGGGTAGCTTTTTGGCGGGGCGCTATTTTGTGCAGGCTCCGTCTATTTGGCTTGACACCCAACCCCATAGGGATCCGTGGATGTTGCCCCAGTGGCCGGCGATCGCTCAGCCTTATATGAAGCTGCACCGCTATCCGTTCCATGTGCCCCGGGTGTATGGGGCCTGTCCCATGGGGGGCGAGAATTCCATTACCGATGTGGTGCTGTTGGAAAATGCGCCTATTGATCGGACGGGCAAGCTGTATCCCACATTGGCGGATGCTTGGGGGACGGCGCGATCACTGCGGCGGGTGTCGTGGTTTTTGCAGCTGTTAAAGCTGTGGCCGGTGTTGGCAAGCGCTGGGGTGGAAATGACGGTGTTGTCCTCCCAGAACGTGCGGGTGCAGGGGGGACGGGTTTGGCTACGGATTTTAGAAAACGGTATTGACGCGCCTAAGGGGACTGAGGCGGTGCTGCCGTCCCAGGTGGCTAACACCATTACGCCGATTTGGCGGAAGTTTGGAGATCTTTGGTACGCGTGGCTGACGGGGGTGGCGGCGCGAACGGAGATGGATGGGGCAAAGCGGTTGGTGACTCAGCTACAGGGGATTTTTGAGGGGATTCGCCAGGGGCAGTTGACTCCGGCGGCGGCGGTGGAGCGCCATGAGAAGTTGGTGCGATCGCAACAGGTAGCTTACAATCTGCGCTGTGAAAGTGCAGGGCTGACCGATGCTGGCTCGGAGCGGGTCCATAACGAGGATGCGGCGTTTCCGCTATCGGGGGATATGTCGGGGCAAGATATGCCGGTGAATGATGGGCGGCTAATTGCCATGGTGGGTGACGGCATTGGCGGGCACGAGAAGGGGGAGGTGGCCAGTGAGTTGGCGGTGCGATCGCTGTCCCTGCAGGCTCAAGCGCTGCAAACTAATGTGGCCACGGACCCAGATTTTGCCGATGGCACGGTGATTGGGGACGGCATTAGCGCCATTATGCGGGTGGCGAATAATTTGGTGCTGTCCCAAAATTCGGAGCAGCATCGGGAAGCCCGCCAGCGCATGGGCACCACCCTGACTTTGGCGCTATCCGTAACCCAGTCGGTGGAAGAGCCTATATGTGAGATTCCGGGGCAGGTGCAGGATATTTATTTAGGTCACGTGGGTGATTGTCGCGCCTATTGGCTAACGGCGGACCATTGTCAGTTGCTGACGGTGGATGATGATTTTGCGGGGCAGGAGACCTTGGATGGACGCGGTCCCTATCGAGATGCGTTGGGGCGCAGTCGGGGGGAGGCGCTGGTGCAGGCGTTGGGCACGAAGGAGGGGGCGCGGCTCAATATTCACACGGAGCGGTTTTTGGTGGATGAGAATGGGTTGCTGTTGATTTGCTCCGATGGGTTTAGCGTGGATGATTGGGTGGAGCGGTCCTGGCGGCGGTATGTGCCGGCGATTTTGCGGGGGGATTTTACCCTGGAGGTGGGGCTGCGCAATTGGCTGTCGGCGGCGGTGCGGCGGAACGGTAGCGATAATGTGACGGCGACCCTGAGTTTTTGTCAGCTAATTGTGGATACGGATTCGGTGCCGGATCCTTGGGCGGTGGCATCTACGGAGGGGGATGGGGCGTTGGCTCCCAAGGTGTGGGAGTCGGAGTTTTCGGAGGCCTCAAAAGTGTTGCTTTATGGGGATAGTGAGGAGGGGCGCAAGCTGGAGCGGCGACGTAAGCAAAGTCAGCGATCGCGATTCCAGTGGGCAACTAGCTCGGCAGCGGCGATCGTAGCGGCTGCGGCATTGGTGGCTGGATTGGTGGTGGGGGTGTTTTTGTGGCGATCGCCCGCCCCCGAAGAAGGTGCTCCCGTTCCCACAACGCCCGAATTAGAGCCCACTAATTCTCCCGACATCTCCCCGGAAGGTACGGAATCTGAAGGAATCTCAGAACCCACAGACGAGCCTTTGTAAGCTAATCATCCCTTCTTTGTTAAGGGGAGCTCGCTTTAAATGCGATCCTATGGCTGCGTAGATAGACTGAGGGTGTCTTAACTGCTACCTACTCTCTACCGCTATGGCAACTGAACCACCGTCGAAGAAAGCTGATGCGGCTGTGGATGGACTTAAGTCACTAACGGAAAAGCTGTGGGGGTTGGTGCAGTGGATTGCAGAGTTGGTGGTGCAGCGTCAGTGGTCGAAGCTGTTGTTGTTGGCGGATGTTGTGCTGGTGTTTATGTTCAATCCTCATACGGGATTTGGACGACAGTTTTTGCCGGATTGGGTTGGTGTTGAGACGGAGAGCTACGGCGGTTGGTTCTGGTTGGTGGTGTTGGGGCTGTTTGTGGGCGCGATCGCTATTGCGGTGGCGGGGCGTCCTAAGTCACAAACGATAACCCTGGGGGATATGGCGGATCGCAAGGCGATTAAGGGGTTGCGATCTTTTGAGATGGGCGATGCGGAGATTTTTGCCCAGTTGGAACGGCAGGATTTTGTGCAGGAGTGTTTGTTGGCGATCGCCCGTCAGGAGTTTCGGCTGGGAGTTGTGGCAGGAGAGTCTGGTAGTGGGAAAACGTCGGTGCTTCAGGCAGGATTGATGCCGGTTTTGACCCAGGGTTTTATGCCGGGGCATGGGAAAGATCGCTCTGGAGTTTATGCAAAATTTACCGAGCAGGAGCCGTTAGAGACGATTCGGCGGGCTTTAGTGTCGGGAATTGAGGCGTTGGAATGGGAGGATATTGCCGAAAAAAGTTTGCGGGAGATGTGCGAGGCGGCGGTGATGGCGGCGGATCGTCCGTTGCTGCTGATTTTGGATCAGTTTGAGCAGTTCTTTGTACACTTCGCGCGGCGGGAAGATCGCGAACCGTTTATGCAAGAGCTGGCTGCCTGGTATCGGGACCCTGATCCGGCAGAGGTAGGGGTATTATACGAAATCCGCTTTTTCAATCCCAAATTGAGAGTTATGCAGGCCACCAATGAAATTGAGTGAGACGCCGCACTTG
>CALGDE010000032.1 GCA_937883785.1 uncultured cyanobacterium | reverse complement strand
TTCTGTTCTCGTTTTATCAGCTCTCGTCAAAAGCGGCATAAGTGGGATGCTCCCATCGCCACCCACTCTACAGGCAAAACGTCCCGCCAATCCTAGCCTTCCTAATTTAGGGGGAGAGGATGTGTACTTCCTATACTCCTTTCTGCTTCATCACACTTTAACAGAGTTACAACTGGCCCAAAGTATTGGGCTTAGTTTGTTAGATGTGAAAGATAAAGTTCAAGCTTTGCGAAAGCTACGACTGGTGGAACAACAAGGTGATTTACTGCGCCTTAATCCGGCTTATTACCCTGCTGTGTATAGCAGACTTGACGGGGATAATTTCTTGGTTTGATGGTGGCTCCTAAGTTTTGTGGGTATTTTTCTATGTGGCTTCCTAGATTATCTTTTTACCTTGCCCAAAGTGTTGGCGATAGCGCCCAGGAGACAGCGGAGCAAGCGAAAGATCTGCTGACAGAAATTACCCTTATGAAAATTGTTGAGGCAACTATTATTGTTGTTGTTGCCTTTGCATTAACTAAACTTTTAGATCGAGTCTTGTTTTGGGTGTCAGAAAAGATAGCCAAAGAATGGCGATTAAGGGTTAAACAATTTGTGCCTTTTGTGCGGATGTTGGTACTTACCACCGCTCTTGTGCTGTTGCTTAATCGCTTTTTAAATTTATCTCAGCAAAACGTTTTAGCGATTACTGGTACTGTTGCGTTGGCGTTGGGATTTGCGTTTAAAGATTATGTGAGTTCGATTATTGCGGGGCTTTTGGGGTTATTTGAAGCGCCTTACCAGATCGGCGATCGCATCAAAATTGGCGAAAACTATGGGGAAGTGATGTCCTATGGATTAAGGGGGTTGCGGTTAAAAACGCCCAATGACGATATCGTCAGCATTCCCCACAATAAAATCTGGACTGAAGCTATTTCTAACGCCAATATGGGCAGCCTGGAAGCGCAGGTTACCACGTCTTTTTATCTAGAGCACTCGGCAAATTCAGAACAGGTAAGAAATATCCTATATCGGATAGCTCAAACCAGCCGTTACACTCAGCTTAAGTTACCCATTGCGGTAATTATTGAGGAGGAAATCTGGGGAACTCTTTTTAAACTTAAGGCGTATCCTATTGATGCTAGGAATGAGTTTGACTACAAAACAGATTTAACATTACGAGCTAAGACAAAATTTAGGGAATGCGGATTCTCTTACCCCAGCGTCGGGGGAATGGATGTTAGAGAAGCTGATAGCTAGGATCCGGAGTGCTGACAAAATATTAGCGCATGAGGATAGGCTAATTCCAATGAACCATTGAAAATTTAGCTTATTTTTCGTGACCATAGCAGAGCTGTTGAGTCTGTGCGGAGACTGTAAAGTCTATGCGAAATTACATGGCTATTTTGCTTCAGTTAAGAACGCTTCAACGAGCATTGAACTTGATCGCTTACAAAGCGTCATTTGTTGCTTTGGTGTGAAGAACAAATATAAATTTAGTGTTCTTAAAAATGTTTCTGACTTATGTTGATCAACTATTTTTTTGGGAATTTAAAAGCTCTTGATTCAGGATTTCAATAGATTTTAAAGGGCGGTATCTGGCTTCCATTAGCATCTGCAAACTGTGAAGCATCAAGCCGATAGCGATCGCCATTAGAATCCAACGACCACCGGGCAACATCACCAAAGCCTCCATTGCTTCCGAGGAATCCTTGGCAGCGCCGGGCTTGTATTGCCATCCCGCCTGCACCACAAAAGCACCGACTAAAACGAAAATGCTGCCTCGAGCAATCCATCCCAGCCGAGCAACTTTTAGGAGCCGCAAAGTTCCCTCTTCCCTTATTTGTTTGAAGCGGTAGCGATCGCGAAAATCCTGCGTTACGACTTGGCTACCCAACTTTAAACCCACCAGAATCACTCCAATGCCGCCCCCAATAACAGCCGACTGCCCCCACGGTTGTTGAAGGACCGAATACACAAGTTGGGAAAGGGACTGATCCCGTCCGCGCACCCCTGATACCAAATCAAAAGCCGTCCACGCCAAGCCACCATAAGCGATTCCCTTGACGGCATACGTCCCGCGATGGAACCAACGACGCCAAGGCAATGTATCGGTGTCTTCGGGGGAAAATAGCATTTGAATCCAGCACCATAGGCAGTAACGGACTAAACCTATTCCGATAATTAGTAATAGTAACTGCCCAAAAGGTTGCTCTAAAATTGAGCGCAGGGCTTTATTACTTGTGCCCGTATTGCGACCTAGCCCTAGAGCAAATTCAAAGGTTAGTAATCCTGCTGTAAAAAAGACAAATCCTCTGACGCCATAGCCACAGCGAGTTCCTGTCTTAAGGATAAGTTTCCAATTCAACTTTGAATCCTCTGCTATTTTGGCGTCTTCTACCGATTCTATTTGAGTTTGATTTTAAAAATATTAAAAATTTAACGTGGGACTGAAAATGCTCTTGCAACATTAAGCCTTTAAGATCTACTCTCACCCAAGATCTTAAGTTCGCATCCAACATCAAAAGGTTTTAGGAAAAAGATTGTAAGAACTAATTTTTGTCTAGCATCTTAAATTTTAGTTTGCCATAAATCCGCCACCGGATATTTTTTTGGTGGATCTTTTGAACCCTTTCTTTTTTTTCCTTGAAGAAGAAGATTTGGCTTTCTTGGTGGAGTCCAATAGAACTTTTTGAAATAAAGCGTTGAGGTGTTGGGGGACATTAGCCACTTCAGGTAGCTGGGCTTTGGAGGGGCGATCAACGCTTTTTAAAAGCTCGGTCAATTTTTCTGGGTTCCAGTGGTGATCGCCCGTCACTTTTTCCATTGCTTGTCTAAAGTTATCTGGCTCTGTATTTGCCAACTTTATCCAAGCAAAAGTGGGGATGTCTAAGTTGCTTAATGCCTGATTTAAAGAATCAACGTCGCTCTTTTGGTTATGGATTTGATCACCCTCTTGTTCTCCTCCAGTCCTGTTCGCCACCTGTTTTATTAAGCCCTTTAAATCGCCGTAATTTTTAACGAAAACCAACCCCCATTGGGGATCACTGAGGGCAGTAACTTCCTTTGCCCGCTGGAGCGCCTCCGGTACTTCCACCTGGGGGGATGTGAGCTGGGTTCTTGAGCCGGAGAGGGATTGAGCCACCTTGCCAACGCCAGAATCCAAATCCACACCCACTTCCTCCGCCGTGGCTTCTACGTCTACTAAATCCACACCGGCAGCACCGTTGGTTTCGCTGGCTTTTTGGACCAGGGCTCGCAGGGAGGTTTTTTCTTCAATATGCGCCTGTTCCATCTGCGCTTGGGTGCGGTGGTCCTGAAATTGCTTCAACTGATGGTTTAGTTGTCGTCCAGGCAAGGTCACCGTATCGCTGCCAAAGTAGTCCAAAAAACTTTGATGGTGGCTCGCTACCGATGCCCATGCTTCTTCCAATAATTCCGGGGCGCCGCCATAGGATGCTTCGCCGTGGTGGCGCTTCAGGTTGGCGATCGCCATTGCCAACTTGGGCTTGCTCAATGCTCCCAATAAATACATGGGACCCGAAAAAATCAAGCGATCCTCATCTAGGGGAGACAGACGGCTGATTACCACCTCTTTCGGTGCCAAGCGCTCCAGGTCGGCGGGCAGTTGCAATTGGGTAGGCACCACGTCGTAGGAAAAATCTGTCATCCAGTTGCGCAAGGTGAAAACGCCCTGGTCTGCTTTTTTCACCACAAAAATGCCCAGAAATGTATCTTTCCATCGCCGTATTAAGGTCACATTGGCGTCAGATAAGTTAGGATTTGCTTCGATAAACTGCTCAATGGGGCAGGGCATATCCAGCAGCTCCCCCGTCAAAAATTCGTCCAGCACAAACCGAGTTAGGGTGTGGCGTACAGGGGATTTAGCTAGCTCTCGCGATCGCTCCACCGTAAACGCTTCTAACCGTTGGGCTAATTTACCTTCCGCGCCCATCACAAATTGGAGCAATTGTTCCTTGAGTTCTTCTGCTTGCTCTACTAACTTTGCATCCACATGCTTTGAATCCGCATTCTGAGCTTGTGCCACTATCCTTTTTTCCTATTACCCATTTAGCTCTAAAGTGACAGATAGACCCGGTTTGTTTCCTCTATCCAATGGGCGAATTTTTATAAAGTTGTAAAATCAAGCTGATAGCAGAAGGGACCAATAGGGGAAACGTTGACTTTCGAATTGAAAGCAAAAAAAGCAGAGAAGAAGCTTCTCTGCTTGTGGGTGTGAAAGAATCACTCGTTTTAAGTGAAAATCAAGTGCAATACGCTATTGCTTGCTCAACCCCCTTAAGTGGTGGGTCGTCCTATGGCTCCGAAAATTAGAGACAGAAGGAAAATAGCTAGAAATACGAAGAAAAGGATCTTTGCAACTCCTGCTGCTGCTCCGGCAATACCGCCAAAACCCAGTACGGCTGCTACCAAAGCGACGATAAAAAATACTGCTGCCCATTGCAACATAATAGAAAACCTCCAGTTAAGTACAGTTTGATTGCTGTTAAATCGTAATTTTTTTGCTTCTCCAGCGCTTTTTCTGCGCCCTTATAAATCAGGAGAAGTTGAAGAAGTGAATTTAATTTATGCACTTACAATACTGAAATTTTAAAAACCTATAATCCCTCAAACGAGACACTATTAAAATGATTTGGTCATTCTAACGGGAGATAATGATTTTTAAAAAAATTGCCGTTGGAGCGATCGCCTCTTCAAATAATCTTGTTAGAAATTCCCGTTTAAAAGGTGGGCAGTAACCCTTTGCGACGCCTTGGAAACAGGGCTGGGTTTGCCATAATGGGCTCAATGCTTTTGTGAGAGATGCTGGGGGTGGGGGATTTGCGCGATCAGGATGGGATTAATGCCAATGATGAGTCGCAGATTCATATTGAACAGGTCATCAATAATTACCTAAGCGGGCAGCTTGTACCGGCGGGGCGATCGCCTGCGGAAGCTAAGTTATTGAGCGCGATCGCCACTGAAATAGACGGACGGCTGCGGCAGTCCCTGCACAATCGGGTTTATGTGGAATTGGATAAGGTGGAGGATCCCCAGTGGGTACGTCCGCCTTGGAGTGGAGAGGTGAAGGTGGGGGAGTTGCCGGTGGAGCGATGTCCGGAGGGGACGGAGATTAGGGAGGTGTTTGACCGGGGGGATATTCGCGGGCAGCTTTTGATTTTGGGTGCGCCAGGGTCGGGGAAAACGACGCTGTTGTTGCAGTTGGCGAAAGTGTTAGTGGCGCGGGCGGTGGAGGATGCGTCGAAGCCGGTGCCGGTATTGTTGAATTTATCGGCGTGGACGGAGAAGTTTCGCGATATTCCCAGTTGGATGGTGGCGGACCTGAAGCAGAAGTATGGGGTGCGCAAGGATGTGGCGGAGCAGTGGATTGAGGATGGGCAGATTTTGCCCCTGCTGGATGGGTTGGATGAGTTGATGTCGAAGCGGCAGGAAACCTGTGTGCTGGCGCTGAATAGTTTCTTGCCCCGGTGGGCAGGGGTTCCGTTGGTGGTGTGTTCCCGGCTGGAGGAGTATGGAATTTACGAGTCGGACCTGAATTTAAATGGGGCGGTGATTGTGCAGCCGTTGTCTGATCGTCAGATTGAGCGGTTTTTGCGGGGGGCGGGGTGTGGTGAGCTTTGGGAGGCGGTGCGGGAAGACGGGGATGTGATGGACCTCGATGATGGGTTAGCTAGGTCGCCGTTGTTGTTGACGGTGCTGGTGTTGGCTAGCGGTAAGTTACCGGTGGATTTGTGGCAGTCCCAGTCCAGCGAAACGGAACGGCGGCGGATTCTTTTTGAGGGGTTTGTGGAGAAGCGGTTGGAGGACAACGGAGACAGCGGGGGTAAACGCTGCCGTGGTTGGGATGGTTGGCGGCGCGGTTGATTGAGGAAAGCGAGACGGAGTTTTCTGACGGGGTGACAGAGTAGGTGAAAGCCTTTTTCGCCATGACTTACAGCATCAGGCTAGGCAAGAAAAAGTGGTTCCTCCACAATGGAC
>CALGDE010000031.1 GCA_937883785.1 uncultured cyanobacterium | reverse complement strand
TTACTGGGACTTATTGTTCCTGAGGCTGAGGTGGCGAACAAGTGTCCTGTCGAACTTTATAACTCTCCCAACTGTTAACGGGAGTTCTAGTATTGGTCACCCAGCTTTATAGACTAATTGACTCATACTAATAGGCTCAAAATTCCATCAGAATACTATTTAAACGGATCAATATAATGTGGTCAGGAATAATGCAATTAACACCATTAAAAGATTAGGGGCGATCGCGAAGGTGTCACAGATTTAAATACCGCTGTTCGACGCCACTTCAAAATAAAAGGGTAGAGCTAATGACCACTGGTCGCTCTACCCTTTTTCATGGTTGCAATTAGTTTCCCTACACTTTTATCCCTTGGTGACACCTATGGAACGCTCCGTTTCCTCTTCCCAAACCCACAGTTCCGCGTGGATTCTCCACAGTTGGCTATCCTTTGCCCTGTCGGTAGGGTCAATGGCGATCGGTATTTATTTGCTTCCTGCTAACGGATGGCAAAAGGGATATTTAGGAATGGGGTTGATTTTTACCGTCGGAGCAACAATCAATATGTCTAAAACCACTCGGGATCTACACGAGTCAAAGAAGATGATCGCCAAGGTGGAAGAAGCGAAAGTGGAAAAGCTCCTTGCCAGTAATAATCTATAAGATATTGGCGAACAGTGCCGCACCTATAGCTGATTATATTGCCCACCTTTTAATCAAAATCTTGCATCCAATAATCGCCTTGAGATTGTGGAAAATAAACACAACAATCCACGATTTCAAGGCGATTTTTAATCGGTATTTAAGGGGATTGTCTAGCTTTTTTCAAGCTCAAGACGCTTTTGAATTTGACCGCAATTCCAAAGCCCAAAGCCAATCCAAAAAACAGCTAAAATCGCGGTCAATCCTAAAATCACTGGTGCGCCAAACTGAGCCACTAGCTGGGGAGCCGCCGCAGTAAATAAGCCGCCACCCACAATGGGTTCAAAAAACAGCTGTTTGTAGGCAAAACTCTCAAAGGCTCCCGTTTCACTTTTGGGATCCACCATACGAATTAGCAAAATTCCTGTGGCGGTAACTCCCATCGATTGCCCCATATCGCCAATGCCTCGCTCAAACCAGTACAGGGGCAACAGGCGCGGCGCTAGGTAGATGAACGCTAGGATATTCCATACAATTCCGGCGATCGCCAGCACCACAAAAGTTTCCAGGTTTGCCCCAATCACTGTCAAATTAATCGACGCCAGGGCAGTAATTACCACAATATCTAGGGAAACCCCGGCAATGCGCTCCTGAAGCTGGCGGTTAATCAACGCCTCTAGCCCCAGCTTTTCCATAATCACCTGCACGATAATGCCGCCCACTAGGGCCATGGGAAATAGGGGAATAGCGCCAATTAGCTCAAAGCCGCCTGCGCCCCAGGTTAATGACTCAATAAAGGTAAGGAATTGCAGCAGCAGCCAGCCGATCGCCACTGCCATCGCCGTAAAGCCAAAATTCAAAGAAATCGGATCCACCAATAGCCCTTGGGTCAGTTGCCGTCGCTTTTGCAGCACTTCAGCGGGCTCTGGCTTCATCTCCCAGCTTTGCTTCATGGCGTCCCCCTCTTCCACATCTTGGGGTTCAACGGGCAAATATCCCGCCTTGCGCCCCCATGCCGCCAGGGCAGTACCCGCGATAACCCCGGTAACAATACCCACAGTGGCTAACCCTAAAGCCAAGTCGCCACCGGCTTCAAACCCCAAATTGGTCAAAGTTTCCGCCATACCGGCAGCGGTGCCGTGCCCTCCTTCAAAGCCAATTTCAATCAAGGTTCCAGCAATAGGATTGGCTCCAAAAACTGGGGTCAGCAGTACTAAGCCTAGGAATAAGCCGATCGCATATTGCCCCCACGCCAAGGTTTGACCAAAAGCCACCTGGGGAGAAGTTTTACGCCAAATAGATTTGGGATTGGGCAGGGACTCGCCTAAAAATAGGGCGGCAAATACCAAATTGATAAATACGCCGGAGCTTTGTCCCCACACGGTGCGGATATCTTCGGGAAACACCCCCGAGGCAAAATAGCCATCGGCAGGGGTGCCCAATAGCTGGGCGATCGCCCCAAAAACGCCAGGTCCCAACAGCAGGGCGATCGCCCCGGCAATAATCGATTCCGGTAAATATAACGATTGAAATATTTTGATTTTTTGTTTGGCAAGGCGACCCAGCAGGACCAGCCCTCCCAAAATAACCATCGCGAATAAAACGCTAATCAGCTTGAACATAGACGCGGCAAACTAAACAACAGTGAATGAATCCTAAGAAGAAGAAATCTTACGAAGACGAAATTCTACGAAGAAGAAATCCTAAAAATACCCTTCAAATCAATAGGGGCACAGTTTCTGCGCCCCTACGATGAACCACTAATTTTACAAACCGTCAATGGTAGCCATTAACATCCCAGATCTCCCTAGGAGCGCCCCATGACCTTTTTGGCATTAAGGCGGGTTTTATCGGGAGAGTAGCTGTCCAGGGTAATGGGCACCGGCTTGACGCTCCAAATATCCCGGCAGTATTCCCGGATGGTGCGATCGCTGGAGAAATGCCCCACCCGCACCGAATTCAAAATTGCCATCCGAATCCAGCCGTCGCGATCGCGGTAAGCCTGAGACACCTTCTGCTGGGTGTCTGAATAGGCTTGATAGTCAGCCATCAACATATATTCATCGTGGTACAGCAGGGAATCCACAATGGGCTTGAATAGCTCTGTGTCGCCCTCGGAAAACTCACCGCCGGCAATGCGATCAATCACCTGTCGCAGTTCCGTGTTGTCCTCGTAATAACGGTAGGAATTGTAGCCGTGATACTTGAGCTGTCCCACCTCCGGCGTGGTCAGACCGAACAGGAAGAAGTTTTCCGGTCCCACCAGGTCACGAATTTCCACGTTCGCTCCATCCAAGGTGCCAATGGTGAGGGCTCCGTTCAAGGCAAACTTCATATTGCCCGTGCCAGACGCTTCTTTACCCGCCGTGGAAATTTGCTCCGACAGGTCCGCCGCCGGGTAAATTTGCTGTCCCAAGGACACGGAATAGCCCGGCACAAACACCACCTTGATGCGCCCTGCCACCTGGCGATCGCGATTCACCACCTTACCCACGGCATTAATCAGCCGAATCACCAGCTTAGCCATGTAATAGCCTGGTGCTGCCTTGCCCGCGAAAATAAAGGTGCGCGGCAGAATATTCGTCTGGGGATTGGCTTTAATGCGGTTATAAAGCCCAATCACGTGCAGAATATTCAGCAGCTGACGTTTGTACTCATGAATACGCTTCACCTGCACGTCATACAGGGACGTGGGATCAATGTCCTCGTCGTTGGTTTTGAGAATGCGCTCCGCTAACTGGCGCTTATTGGCATCTTTGATAGCCTGCCAGCGACTACGAAACTCGGGATCATCCACGTAGCCCTCAAGCTGACGCATCCGCTCCAGATCTGTCGCCCAGCCGTCGCCAATTTTCTCCGTCACCAGGTTGGTTAGCTCGGGATTGCTCAACAACAGCCAGCGGCGGGGAGTAATTCCATTGGTTTTATTTTGGAACTTCTCCGGCCACATCTCGTTAAACTCATGCAGCACCTGGGATTTCAGCAGCTCCGTATGTAGCGCCGCCACCCCATTTACCGTATGGCAGCCCACACAGGCCAAATGAGCCATCCGCACATACTTGGGCGTGCCCTCTTCAATCAGGGACATGCGACCCACACGACCCTCGTCCTCGGGATCAAAGCGCTGCACCTCATCAATAAACCGGCTATTGATTTCGTAAATAATTTCCAAATGACGAGGCAGCAGCCGTTCAAATAACGGCACGGGCCATCGCTCCAACGCCTCCATCAGCAACGTGTGGTTGGTATAAGCCAAACAATTGCGGGTAATGCGCCACGCCTGGTTCCACCCCAAACGGTGCTCATCAACTAGCAGCCGCATTAGCTCCGCCACTGCGATCGCCGGGTGGGTATCGTTCAACTGAATCGCCGCCGAATCCACCAGGGTTTCCAGGGTCTTGCCGCGATGGCTTAAATGGCGATGAATAATATCCTTCAGAGAGCAACTTACAAAGAAATACTGTTGCTCTAGCCGTAGCTGCTTACCCTGCTCCGTGTTGTCGTTGGGGTACAGCACCTTGGAAATATTTTCCGAGCTGATTTTATCCGCCACGGCGCCGGAATAATCACCGCTGTCAAAGACCTGGAAATCAAAGTCCACGTTGGCGCTAGCCCGCCACAGCCGCAGGGTGCTCACCGTATTGTTGTTGTATCCGGGGATCGGCACATCGTAAGGCGTTCCCAGCACCTTGCGCGACGGCTTCCAACGCTTACGGTACTCGCCATCTTCATCTTCGTAAGCTTCGGTGGTGCCGCCGTAGCATACTTCCACCGTTAACTCCGGATGGCGAATCTCCCAGGGATTACCAAAGCGCAGCCATTTGTCTGGGCGCTCCACCTGGCAGCCGTCCTTAATATCCTGGTCAAAGATCCCAAACTCATAGCGAATGCCGTAGCCCATCGCCGGGATCTCTAGCGTTGCTAAGGAATCCAAGAAACACGCCGCCAACCGTCCCAAGCCACCATTGCCCAATCCCGGCTCCGGCTCCACCTCCAACAGGGCATCAAAATCCAGCCCCGACTCGGTGACCACCTGCTTCGCCTGGTCGTAAATGCCCAAGTTCAGCAAGTTTTTACCTAGCTGCCGCCCCAGCAAAAACTCCGCTGACAGGTAGCAAACCTGCTTGGCTCCCTGGGTCATGTAGGCAGTGTTGCTGGCAATCCAGCGGTGCAGCAGGCGATCGCGCACCGTATAGGACAGGGCCATGTAATAGTCGTACGCCGTCGCCGTCAGCTCATTTTTGCCCTGAATGTAGTAAAGATTGTCGGCAAACGCCCGATGCAACGTCTCCACCGTCATGCCGGTGCGATCGTCTTCCACCTGAACCGTTACGGGACAATCCTGCTGCTGCAATTCTGGCTTGTTGGGATAATCGCCAGAAAAATTATGACCGTTCGTTGTGGATTTTCCTTGGGTATTCATTTGAAATTGCGAATATAACGATAGTCCACCGGCAAAGATCTAAAGAATTGCTTTTGATGGAATGCCATAACGAAATCACCTGTGGGGTAATTACTGTCGTGACGAATCAAAAACGCCCCTAAATCGGGTGGAGAAGACAAGTGGGGATCACAACAAAAAGCAGATAAGAAAAGGCAAACATTAGACAAACTGCCTGGTTCTACCCAAGACACTTGCTTAGTCGGAAATCCTTTTTTTCTTAGCGGTGACGCTAAAAAACCAAACTCTTTTGGCGATCTTAAAAAACTTGTCAAAGGGCGTCATAGGTCGAAGGGTAGAACGCCCCTAGAGCTACGCCAATGGTGCGTCGCTAATTTGGAAAAAGAGAACAGTGGAAAATCAGAAACGTTTTGCCACAGTCTCGATTGTTTTCAGAGGCAATTGTTTTTAGAGTCAACTGCTCTCAGAATTTTTACGCAGGCTTTTATGTAGACGATAAGTGCGCACCGTACGAAGCTGTGGAAAGGGCGAATAAACTCCTGCTTAATAGCTCGCGAGAAAAGTAGCCTAAAGAAAAAGCAACGATAATGTTACGCTGCAAAGGCTGAAACAGCGGTGCTAGCGGCGCTACCAAAAACCTATGCCCCAGCACCAGCGTCACAATAGCTTCGTAGTCAAACGCTCTTAACTAATGCTCTTAGCTAACGTAGAGACTCATTTAACGTTAACAACTTAAAAGCTGTTTGAGATTCCACTCAGTCTAGCCGAGTTAATTCCATACCCTGCTGCCGTGTCCACAAGTTTTAACCTCGACGAAGCCGTTATTTTTGCGGAGAACCCCGAGCCGCGCTGTCCCTGTGTGCTGTTGCTAGATGTATCGGGATCCATGAGCGGTCCCCCCATCACCGCCCTAAACGAAGGTTTAAAAGCATTCCAAGAGGACCTAAACCGGGACGATTTAGCGCGAAAACGGGTGGAAATCGCCATTGTTACATTTGATGACCGAGTCCAAGTGGTGCAAGATTTCGTAACGGCGGATGGCTTTGAAGCGCCCACCTTGGAAACAGGGGGCATGACTTATATGGGGGCGGCAGTCCATACGGGGCTGGACCTGGTGCGCGATCGCAAGGTCCAGTATCGAGCTAACGGGGTTGCCTACTATCGCCCGTGGGTTTTTATGATCACCGACGGAGCTCCCACCGATGAGCCCGGCACTATGGAAAAAGCATCGGCACGCATTCGGGAAGAAGAAGACAAGAAGGGGATCGCGTTTTTCTCCGTGGGCGTAGAGGGGGCAGATATGGAGCGGCTACAAACGGTGGCAGTGCGATCACCCCTGAAGCTAAAAGGGCTTAGCTTCCAGGAAATGTTCCTATGGTTGTCCGCCAGCATGCAGCAGGTGTCTCAATCTCGCCCCGATGAACAGGTGGCACTCCCCTCCCCCGCCGGCTGGGGTGAGGTTTAAGGCGGATGTTAAAGGCGGAGTTTTAGACCTATGCCCTGGACGGTAATTGGGCAATCAGTGATAGGCACCGGGCACGAACGGCGATCGCAGCCCTGCCAAGATGCTTGGGCATGGAAGGCAATCAATGGGGATCACCTGTGTGTGGCGGTGGCGGACGGAGCGGGATCTGCTAGTCATTCTGAAGTGGGAGCCCGTACGACAGTGGCTACAGCGGTAGAAAAGGTTGCTCAAATAATCACTGAACGGGCGGAAGGTCATAGCCCCCCCCACAATGACTCAATGACGTCAGAACTGGAGCAGTGGAGATTACCCCTCACCCAGGTCATTGAAAAGGTGCAAAAGGAGCTGAAGTTAACGGCGCAGCAGAAAGAAATTTCCCTACGGGACCTGGCATGCACATTGCTGATCATGCTTTGGACCCCTCAGGGGATCGTTGCATTGCAGGTGGGAGATGGTGCGATCATTGGTCGAGATCACGATGGACAGATGGTGGCTTTAACCCAACCCCAACAAGGGGAGTACGCCAACCAAACCCTATTTGTGGTGGAAGACCGGGCAATGGATCAGGCGCAATTTGTACATTGGCCCTTAACCGGCGATCGCCATCTGTCCCATATCGCTTTATTTTCTGACGGACTTCAACGCCTTGCCCTGGAGCTGCCCAGCGGAAAGCCTTTTTCGCCCTTTTTTGATCCCCTGTTTTCTTTCCTAGATCAGGTGAATGACGCTGTGTCAGATGCCGCCGATCCCAAAGGAATTCTTAACGACGGTGCCCATACTTTGGAGGATTTTTTGCGATCGCCCCGAGTCACCGCCCGCACCGACGACGATTTAACGTTAGTGCTGCTAACACCAACCATAGACTTATCAAAACCGCCCACAAAAAATAGGTCAATGGAGTGATAGTGGTCGTGTTTTGTTCTCAGCACAGGCCTACACTTCAACGTTCCTCAATGCCCAGGCCCCCTCTTCAAATTTTCTGGCGGAACTGTAAGTATGGTCAGTTCAATAAAAAATAGGGCAATTTTGAGTCACGTAATGAAGCTGAATCCCCACGATTGGCTTTTGCCAACTCTTCACGAACGATGACCTTCAGAGATCGCTGACTGTTCTACCAATTCAAGAGTCAATCATAAATGTGGACATTAAAAAATCGCCAATAAAAAAGCGACATGCCCAAAGGCACTGTCGCTTTTTCTATTAATTTGCTTGGGTCGTCTTAGCTTATGTCTAGCTGGCTTTCATTCAAGCTTGAAAACTATGCCAGTCCAAGCCAAGACAACACGCCCTGCCCAGTCAAATATTCCACAGCAACGGCCACCACAAAGCCAATCATTGCAGCGCGACCATTCAGACGCTCGGCATAACCATTAAAACCAAACTTCGGCTCTTCTAAATTCGGAGTAACAGAAGGCTTCATATCTGCCATAGCAAGTGTCTCCCACTAAATCTTTATCTTTTGTAATACTTAGCCGATATTGTAGCTCAACTATCCGGCACATCTGGTCCAGACGAAGGATTGAGTTCCCTTGTCTCAACTAAACCCTCATCTGATTCTCCCGATCCCCACTGGGTGTTGATAGGGGCAGGGGAGTCACCAGCAGAAGGAACAGGATGCTTTCTTTGAAGGCGACGACGGATCCTTGATCGCACCCGTTGCCCAATTAATGACCAGACAACTCCGGCGATCGCCCCCACAGCAGCCCCAATAGCCCCACCACTTGCAGCGTAAATAAACCCAGCCAAAGGTATCGTGCTGTCGGCAGACAACAAATATCCCACAATGCCACCGGGAATTGCACCAGTGTAGCTACCGTAAATACCCAGGCGAAAAGCTGAACGGGACGCCACCAACCCCAAAAGTCCGAAGACTAAACCAATTAAACCTACGACAATGACGCAGGTCACCATGACACCAAGAATAAAAGCGGGAGTGTAGGGGTCAAGAATCATGGGTTAGGGCGACGGCTTTCCCGGAATCGTATCACGATGCAAATAATTTGCGATCTGCCTTAACCCAAAGTATTTGGAGAAAAGATTAGGCGACATAAATACAACTTGAACCAATGCATCTTAAATAGGCAAAGCAATGATATTTTGAATCGGCATTAACTGGCATTGAATATGCCAACTTAAATATGCGCTGATAAACAGCAACGTTCTGAAAAAAGCATTTACGACCCCAAGAATGTTGCACAGAAAACAAAAGTCCAATACAGCTTCCTAAGCTTTATTCTTTACCTACTAGAAACTCACGGGCAAGAAACCCCAGAACTGGTGCAGTAGAAATACCTGCATTTTATGGAGCCGTATTAGACTGACGACTCCACTTCCAGATTGTGGCGAGCACTACAACCCAAGAACCATCATTCCGAAAAGTCACCAAAACTTCTACCAGTTGCGTATTGAACTCAATACGCATGAGCCCAAGACGCAACTGAGCAAAATTCACTGGCCAAACAAAAATCAACTGTCTAATTGCCTCTCACCTGATCTCAAGCTCAGACTATTGAGCCCAAAACAAGACGATGCAAGCAACCCAAAAATAACACCAGCAACTGGGTTTGACTGTAGTCATGTGGTGGTCGCTTCGATTCATTGCAAACATCGGCCACAGTCAAATTGTCCAAAAACAGAACATTCACCAAAAGCATTAATGAAGTAGCGAAAAAATTAATACTACTCTGCTTTTGCTGCTTCTTTATCAAGCTGCTTCAGTTGAATATGTTTGCGTCCCAGGGTGATTTCAAACTCATCCCCTGGCTCCAACTCCATCTTCTTAGTGTAGGCAGAACCAATTAGAAGATTCCCGTTAGATTGCACGCTGATACGATAGCTGGCACTGCGCCCACCGCGACCATTGGGCTTTTGCTTGTTATCCAGTTCAATGCCTTTTGCTTCAATTAGCGCATTGTAGAACTTCATCATGTTGACGCGTTCTACCCCTTTGCTTGTAACGGTGTAGTAGCCACATTCCCGCGCCTTTTCTTCCTTACTTGCGGTCTCAAGCTGATCCACTTTACTTAATAGAGCTTGACCAGTTAGGGGCTTAGGTTGAGTCTTTTGTTTCTTGCTCATGGGCGAGTCTATTGACAAATAATGTGCAATTGGGAAACAACGAATCTAATAAAAGACATAATTCATTTTTCCCAGTCCATTGTATATAAAAGGGGACAAATCTTTCGAGATTTAGTCGGGATTTAGGTAAATTTCATGATTTTCTTACTGTTACTATGTCATTTACTCTGTTGTCACCATGAAGTTAACTACCCGAGGACAATATAGTTTAAAAGCACTAATCGACTTAAGTTTGCAAGCCAACACTTGTCCATGTTCTGCTCGGGAGATCGCTCAGCGGCAAAATATTCCTGTTCCCTACTTAGAAAAGCTGCTAATTCAACTGCGGCGGGCCCACATTGTGCAGTCAATCCGTGGTGCCCAAGGGGGATATAAATTGGCGCGATCGCCCAAGACTATTTTTGTTGGAGAAATCCTACGAGCGGTCAATGAACCATTACAATCCCACCTCGATTTGCCGCCCCAAACAGACAGCCAAGCCCAGGCAACAAACTGGGTTACCCAAACCCTATGGAAGCGTCTTTCCCAAAAGTTAATTGAAGCCTTGGACAGTATTTCTTTAGAGGACCTCTATTACGATGCCCGCAGTTGGCAAGCAGCCCAGGGGCAAGACAGCAACTTTATTGTTTAAGGTCCGTCATCGGAAATCTCAGAAGCAGCCAAGGTAAAAAGAAAGATAAATCAACCAAGACGCCAGTGAACTCTCTCCGCAAATTCCAAGGGGACTCGATACAATCAGCAGCAGTCAATAACCTGTGGGAATTTTAGTGGGTGCCCAATAGCTTTGCCTGCCCTTTGCCACTGCTTAGCTAAAGGGACACATTATCGCCCTGGAATTCTGCCTTACTAATTCCGTCTTATTAACCTGAACCGGGGAAACAACTCAACGATGGATCTTCAATCTGCTGCCCCTAAGAATCCTTGGTTATCCCTAGACTTTGAACCTGCCTTCGCCAGTCTGGGGGAAGACTATTTTGATGTGGTTAAGGCGGCAACGTTTCCAAAACATACGCTGCGTTTTCGCAATGACGCCTTACTTTCTCGATTTGAATTAACGCCCCAAGGGGTTTCCGATCAGCATTTTATAGAAGCATTTGGTCAGTTTTGCGATCGCGAACCGTTGATAGCCATGGGTTACCACGGCTATCAATTTGGCTACTACAATCCCCAACTGGGCGACGGACGTGGTTTTCTGTACGGTCAGGTGCGCGGACAAGATGGGGAACTCTATGACTTGGCGACGAAAGGCTCGGGATCAACACCCTATTCCCGTGGAGGAGATGGGCGCTTAACGTTGAAGGGAGGCGTACGAGAAGTATTAGCATCAGAGCTGCTGGCGCGGCTTAAGGTACGCACATCTCGGTGTGTTTGTTTAATTGAAACCGGAGAGGAGCTGTGGCGGGGCGATGAGCCTTCCCCCACCCGCTCTTCGGTGATGGTGCGCACGGGGCGCAGCCATTTACGTTTTGGTACCTTTGAGCGGTTGCACTATATGAAGCGTCCGGACCTGGTGCAAAAGCTGCTGAATCACACCATCGAAATTTACTATCCCCACTTGGTAACCGGCAGTATTGACAGTGGGGGGAGCGGCGCAGTGGATAGCTCCCTGGGTATTTACGCCAAATTTTACGCCGAGCTGGTGCAGCGAGTAGCCCAACTGTGCGCCCAGTGGATGACCTCAGGTTTTTGCCACGCAGTACTTAATACGGACAATATGCTGGTCACTGGGGAAAGCTTTGACTACGGCCCTTTTGCTTTTATCAATACCTATGACCCCACGTTTACGGCGGCATATTTTGACCACCAGGGCCGTTACGCTTACGGGCGCCAACCCACCGTTTGCCGCAGCAATTTAGAAATGCTGCAGGCGCCCCTGGGCTTGGTGATGGAAAAGGGGGATTTAGAGGCGGGCATCGCAGGATTTGAAGATGCCTACCACAAGGAGTATCGTCAGCGCATGACAGCGCGGTTGGGCTTTGCCGGGCTTTCCCTGGAGGATGAAGACGACATTGTGGAGGCGACGGTGCGTTTTTTGGCGGCATCCCAGGCGGATTATTCAGACTTTTTTATTCAACTGCGACAAAGTTTCCAACCGGCCTGGCGCGATGATGGCACTTTACAAACTCTCAGTCCGTTGGGGATGGCGAAGGACAGTAAAGTGTCAACCGCAGCAATAGAAGAGTGGGGGCAGTGGCGCTTGGTGTTTCATCGGTTATTACAGGGGTTGTCCAATGACGAGCTGAAAGATGTGGGCGATCGCCTAGCCCAGTGGAATTCAACGGTATCTTTAGTGCGCCCAGAGATTGAATCCCTATGGGAGCCCATTACTGAGGAGGACGACTGGAGCATTTTCAATAAAATAGTGAAACAGATTTGGGACTAGCGCCTTAGGTGTGTCATCTATTAAGCATCAGAAGCCTTACACAGTGGTCAGTCCCCCCCCCTTTTCAAACAAGACAGTCTAGGGGCTAAAAGCCCTGTAGCTAAAGGCTTTGAAGTGTCAATAATGACAGCTCCTAGAAATAGCCCTTTAGAACTGATATGCTCTAGCCCTCTTGTAATGCCTAAAAAATGCCTTTAAAAGCAGTTATTTTTGACTTTAGCGGCACCATCATTAACGACGAGTCCATACAGATTTCGTTAACGGATCCCCTGCTGCTGGCGGAGAATTTGCGCCCTACCCCTGGTGATTTTTTACAGTGTTGTGCCGGTCGTAGCGACGCTGACGGGATTCGATCGCTCTTCGAAATTCGTGGACGAATGCTAACGCCAGAAGCCCTGAAAATACTGGTCGACCAGCGATCGCAAGCCTATTGCAACGCCCTATCCCAACTGCCGCGACTGCCCATTTATCCGGGGGTGGAAGACTGGATTTATCGCCTGCGGGTGGCGAAGATTCCTATGGCGATCGTCACTGGTACCTCCCGAGCGGGGGTGGAATTGGTGTTGCGTCAGGGGAAACTAAAGGACGTTTTTTCCGTGGTGGTAACCGGCGATGATATTGAACGGGGTAAGCCCGATCCCCAGTGTTATCAGCAGGCGATCACCCAGCTTCAGCAAATAACGGAAGATCCCACCCTTGGTCCAGGGGACTGTTTAGCCATTGAAGATCGTTATACCGGCATTGCGGCGGCGAAGGCGGCTGGACTATCAGTGGTGGGCGTAGCTAATAGCCATCCCTACCAAATGATGCAGCGTCATGCGAATTGGGCAGTGGACTATTTAAACCAGCTCAATTTGGATCGACTGCTGCAGTTCTTTGCGGGCACGGAGAAAGAGTTTATTCGCAGGGAAGCGAGCCTAAATTCCCTCTCCAGTGGCGGGTAGTTCGTCACCGAATCCGCTAAAATTTAGGTCCAGTTTTACAAGCTCAGTTACAAGGCATCTAATTTTGTCGATGTTTTTGTCAACTTTGTGCACATGCTGGAAAACGGGGAATTAGCTCAGCTGGTAGAGTGCTGCGATCGCACCGCAGAGGTCAGGAGTTCGAATCTCCTATTCTCCATTTTTGTTCACCGACCAGCCAACTCCTCATACGTGCCGCAAATCTTGCTCTTAAGATTCTGCTGCTAGCGCTTTCACGCCTTATTTCCCGCTGTCTAGGTTTGACCTGCGAATTACCTTGAGATACTGTCAAAGGTTAAGAAAGTTACAAAGAGTTACATCGTGATGACCCTTGACCGCGCTGCCATTGACGATAAATTGTCCCAGCGATCGCTTGATCTCGACCCCGGCGGCTACTTTATCATTTACGTTCTGCCCGAAACTGGCACCATTTGCGCCAAGCATTTCACCACGGTGATTGACGAAAAAGGACTGGCGCGGGACCCCGAAACCGGCGAAGTATTGCCTGCCAAAGGCAAAGTGGAACGTACCTGTGAAACCCTATACGAAGCGGTGACCGCTAAGGCTCTGTGCGTGAAAATTTTTGAGGAAACATCCCCGTGCCCTGTCACCCAAACCAGCCATGCTGCCTATTTAGGGCGAGAATTCGTTCGGGCGCAGCACGCTTTGGAAACGGGCACTGAATATATCCAGGATTAGTGGCTTTAGGGCATGTCATCAGTGAAGCGCCAGAGGCCTTACATCGTGGGGAAATCGCGCCCTTTTAAAACAAAGCCCATTTTGAGCTGAAGTTCTTGCTGAAATCCTTGTAATTACTGGACTGAAATTTAAATGATGACAGCCCTTAGATAAAGCTTTCCATCACAATTCCCAGCGTTTCAAACCCCCTACACTAGCCAGCCAGTTTCATCGTCGTTGCTGGAGCGACGCTCATCCACCGGCAGATGATCGATGCGGCGGCGGGGGGGGATTTGATCTCGATGGGGCATATTGGGACGGGAAAATGCCTTGCGCAACTGCCCCGACTCTGGTGCTTCATTGGGGGGAGCACTAGGCGCCAAATCAAGAGATCGCCCCTTTGCTGCTGGGGTGATTGCCCCCGTTTGGGAACGCGGTTTAGCCAGCGGCGGATAATCTTGGGGAGACGGAATTACCGATGGACGGCGGCGTGGAGGGCGCATTACTGATGATTGCCCAGCCCCCTTTGGCATCGTCGTCGTTGCTTGCGGCTCCCCCGACCCTTCTGTGCCCCCTTTCTGCTGGGCAAGCCACAGCCTTAGTCCGTCCTCAACGGCGTCTCCAGGGGTATCGGTGTACTTCATTACCTCCTCAATCAGCTTGGGATCAAGTAAAACCGAAAACTGCTGTTTGCCAGTGGACTTAGCGGAAACGCTCATAGGACAGGCTAGGAGTTAGCAAGAAGACAAGACGGGAAGATAAAACGCTGACAGGTTAGAGGGCTGACAAGCCAGACAACCGGTAGCGAACAAAGAATTAGATCACAAAAAATTAGAGCATAAAAAATGGAATGCCCGCTACTTTTATCCTCGCTCTTCAATGGGGATATAAGGCAGCTGATGAGCTCCGGTGTAAACCTGAGTGGGGCGGAAAATGCGATTTTCTTCCAGCTGCTCGCGCCAGTGGGCTAGCCAACCAGCCACCCGTGCGATCGCAAACACCGGCGTAAACAAATCATCGGGGATTCCTAAGCGCTTGTATACCAGGCCGGAATAAAAATCTACATTTGGATAAATCCCCTTATGCCCCAAGCGGTCTTCCACCACTTTCTCCACCTCCAACGCAATGTCATAGCGGCGATCGCGACCCAGCTTGTCAAAGAGCTGCTCCGCCATTTTTTGCAAAATACAGGCGCGGGGATCCTTCACCTTATAAACCCGGTGCCCAAATCCCATAATTTTTTGGCGGCAACTGACGCGATCATCCACATAGGCTTTTACATTGTCCACCGAGCCAATTTCATCCAACATGGACACCACTTCTTCATTGGCACCACCGTGGAGGGGTCCTGCCAAAGTGCCCACCGCAGACGCAATCACCGCATAGGGGTCCGTCATCGTAGACGCCGTTACCAGTGCCGAAAATGTGGACGCATTGATAGTGTGCTCAGCGTGAAGAGTCAAGCACGCATCGAAGATTTTTGCCTCAATGGGATCCGGCTTTTGCTCATTAAGCATGTACAGAAAATTTGCCGCATAACCCAAATCATCCCGAGGCTGAATCGGGTCATTCCCTTTTCGAATCATCTGAAACGCCGCCACCATTGTGGGAATCTTGGCGATGATGCGCATAACGGCAGCGCGAATATATTCAGGGTCAAGCAGGGCACGGCGGGAATAAAATAGCCCCAGCGCTGCGGCAGATGCCTGGAGAGCATCCATGGGGTGACCGCTTTCGGGAAAGCACTTCATCATGTCCCGAATGCGAAATTTTAGTCGCCGATGGTATTGAATATCGTGGGAAAACGACTCCAACTGCTCCGTAGTGGGGAGCTGCCCCCAAATCAATAAATAGGCCGTTTCTAAAAACGTACCGCGGTGGGCTAGATCGTCAATGGGAATGCCTCGATATTCCAGAATGCCTTGCTTGCCATCAACGTAGCTAATGGACGACTGCACCGCCGGGATTCCTTCCAAGCCGGGGCGAAAGGCGCAGGTTCCATAGGCACCGTTGATTCCACCACTGGGCTGACCACTGGCTTTACCGTTGGTTGCTTGGGCGTCTGCAATAGTTGTTGGGGTGATCATAAAGCGTTAGCCGTAAACCTTTACTGGGAAAACATCGGAATCGGGAACGGTGCTACGGCAAGATTTTGAGCTCGCAAACACATAGCTGGTTCATCGAAAGCCGGCAGATCAATGACGTAGATCAATAAAAACGATAAACAAGCGATAAAAATATTCAAAGGGATTATAGATACATTCGGGAAATATAAAAAAGGGTTGGGCGATCGCTTCAGCAAATTAGCCCCAGCGCCATCTTTTTTGTAATGCTCATCACGGAAAAAAAGCCCCTCAAAGTGCGACCTCTAATCACCTGGTAATGGACTTTTAGTTTCTGCAAGACGTTTTAGATATTACCGACAGAATAGACTTCTCGCAGGTTTTAACGATCTTTTAGCACCATCACCATTATTGAAGTCATCAATTTTTTCTGAAAGTTCCCTTAAGCTTGCTAAGGTCAATAACCAACCTAGTGACTAAGCCTAGTTCATTATCCCTGCAAAGGACTTATCTCAATATATCAATCATATCTGTTCATTTTTGGTGGTTTCTATCTCCTTTAGTGGCAGGCTCCCCCACCTTATTTTTCTCCGCTGAAAACCGCCGCCAACTCAATATCGAGGGCGATCGCTGCCGAGCAATCAGGGCGTGTGCTCGGTCAGGCACAAAAGCTTTACACAGCGGGGCATACAAGCCCTAGATATCACCGCTCAGGGTTTTGTGGGTACAGGTCCAAGTTGTTTTAGCTTTTAAACCACTCCAAGAGCGATCGCCACACAAAGTAAGGCAGTGCCAACATTCGCCGCCATCGCCACGGCTCCTGATACAGGCGGTAAAGCCACTCCAAGTTGTTATCACAAAACCATTTAGGAGCCCGCTCTTTAGTGCCGGACCAAATATCAAAACTGCCACCCACTCCAATCCATAGGGATTTAGGGCACAGATGACGATGGGCTTCAATCCAGTACTCCTGACGGGGTACCCCCAACCCCACCAAAATCACCTCGGGCTGCCGGGCAGCTAATTCCCGCTGCTGCTGATCCATCGCCGCCTCATCCAAGAACCCATGGTTCACCCCGGCAAATTCCAACCCAGGATATCGTCCAGTCAATATCGCCGCCGCCTTTTGGCTGATTCCCGGCGATCCTCCATAAAACCAAGCTTTCCACTGGCGACGAGGCAATTCTGCCAGCATCGATTCCGCCAATTCAATACCAGGGCACCGCCGTTGACGATACCCTTGCGCTTTCAAATACAACACCACCCCAGCCCCATCGGGTACCACCAAATCGGCCCCGCGCAAGGTTTGCTCTAGCTTTGGATCCTGTTCCCCCTGCACCGCCATTTCCGCATTGATGGTCACCACAGTGGTTCCCTGCTTCGTTTCAATGCGATCGCAGAGCCACCCAATATAGTCCTCGCTTAGGTGCACGGGCATCCCCAAAACCGAGGTGCGCTGAATAATTGGAAGGGTCATAGTACGACGGTGAAAAAGCAGGCAAAACTGTACACGCAAGCCGCCTGAATTATGCCAGAAACTTCTCCAGTCGTCTTTGAATTATTTTTCGGATGCGTTCATGACTTCTTTTCAAGGAAGAGATGACTAAGCAAGATCTCCCCCTCAAAACACCTTCAAAAACGATCTAAAAAAGCGCCGAAAAGTCTCAAAAAAAGTCCACTAAAAAGCCTGACTTTTTCCTACCAAGGCGATCGCCTAAGCAATGTAAAAGCCAGACTCAATAGGCCGACGAATAAGTGAAATTCGCCTCAGACCTATCTGTAAATACAGCGACAGCGTACTAGCCAGTACGGTTAAAAATCCCTAATCAATGACGTCGAAGCCACTGAACCCACACGAGTTTCAGGATTAACACTAAATCGTCTCTCAATCGCCAGAGAGATCGCAAACAAAAATCTCAATCTATCACTCCTTCACCTTTTCCTTAAACAACTTGCCCGCGGAAAATGCAGGAACTTTAGTGGCAGGAATTTCCATTTTTGCGCCGGTTTTAGGGTTACGCCCCTCCCGCGCCTTGCGATCGCGAGATTCAAAAGAACCAAATCCCACGAGCGTTACCTTATCCCCATCAGACACCGCCTCAACGATAGATTCAAGGGCTGCGGAAAGAATAGAATCTGCCTGCTTTTTGGTGACCTGGGCTTTCTCAGCAACCTTGTCAACTAGCTCACCTTTATTCATTGTGTTAACTCCTTATGTATTTCAGAGTGCTGCAATTACTAATGCCCCAGTTCTTAATGCCGCAATTGCTGCGACCGCCAGCCACAAAAACTGAGAACGGCGGTGGTGGGAGGATAACCGACACCTACCAGCCCTCCCAAACAGCTAGATAAACCGATGGGAAGATAAGACTGGCATGGGAAGTTTGCCCACCGTGACTTTATTTTAATTGTCTTAACTTAGGAATAGGGCGTTAATCCTGTAAGTTTAGAAAGTTTTTGCGTTTCGTCGCCATTGCCCTCTCATTCTGATAATTCAAAGGGAATCTAAACACAAGCCTAAATTCCGCCTTAAAGTTCATTGAGGCGACAGAAAGCCAACCTGAAGCATGGTGATATTCAGGCATTCTTAAAGTGGAGAATTCGTCCCTAAGTTGTTAGGTTAACCGCGCCCACTTATCGCCCCATCCACTGCACCCTTCACCGCCATTCTCAAGGATTTCATTGGGATAAGTGTTACAAAACGCCTTTGGAACTGGGGATTGTGCTGGCGCGGCGGGGATCAATGGTGATTCCCATGCGAGCAGCGCGGGCAAAAGCTTTAAAGGCGGCTTCAATAATATGGTGAGAGTTGATGCCGTCAAGTTGGCGAATATGCAAAGTCATTTGAGCATGGTTCACCACCGCCACAAAAAATTCCCGTACCAATTGGGTGTCGTAGGTGCCCACCCGCTCCGTGGGAATATCTAGTTTGTAGGTGAGGTGGGGGCGACCGGAAAAGTCCAACACCACTTCAATGAGGGACTCGTCCAGGGGCGCCATAAAGTGTCCAAAGCGGTGGATACCTTTGCGATCGCCCAATGCTTGGCGAATGGCCTGTCCCAACACGATGCCCACGTCCTCGGTGGTGTGGTGATCATCAATTTCCCAATCCCCCTGGGCGTGGATTTCCAAATCAATCAGCCCGTGGGACGAAATTTGGTGAAGCATATGATCCAAAAACGGAATGCCCGTATCGGAAATACATTTGCCGGTGCCGTCCAGATTAACCTTTACTGAAATGTCCGTTTCGCCAGTGGTGCGGCTGATTTCAGCCGTGCGATCACTACTGAAGTGGGTAATGGGGCTGGGAAGAGTTTGCATAGTTTATCGTCCTATCCTTGGAAAACAACGGGAAATAGACCGTAAAGAGCAGCGCGAACAAAGTGCTCAAAAGTATCCTAAAAATATTTTAAAAGCGTGCAGAAAAGGGTGCTGGCAATACAAAAGTCACTACAAGGCGAGAGAAGCAGTTTATCGACAAGGGCAACCACAAACCTCTCTAAAATTGACGGGCGTCCATGGACAAAGCTCTGAGTCTAACCACTGTGCCAGAGACGTTCTTCAATACAATTGCCAAAAGTCTTACGCAATGAAGAGCACATTCCCTTTAAAACAGAACACAATAAAGGCTTAACCCTTTATAGCTAGGGAGCGTCATTATTTAAACTTCAAAGCCTCTGGTGACAAAGATTTCAGCCCCTAGACTTCTTGTTTTGACAGGGCAGCTTCCCATTATGTAAGGCTTCTGGTGCTTAATTGATGACACGCTCTAGAGCCTTCAAGGTTTAGGCAATGATAGGTCCTAGTGACAGCAATCGAACTGTCCATACAATTGCCACTTATTCAATCGCGTCTAGTCTGGGAGCATCCCACTTATGCACTGAGTGGTGCAGAAAGTTGAAAAGCGCCATTGA
>CALGDE010000030.1 GCA_937883785.1 uncultured cyanobacterium | reverse complement strand
CAATGGCGCTTTTCAACTTTCTGCACCACTCAGTGCATAAGTGGGATGCTCCCGGATACTCTTCAAACCTGGCGATCACCCCTAATTCTTTTTGCCGCGATCGGATGCGCTCTCAGTGCGGGAATTTTCTTCACCTTTTCCACTTTTGTCATGCAGGCGTTATCAGAACAGCCCTCAGCTTCAGGAATTTCCACGATGCAGTCAATCAATATCACGGTAATTAATCCGTGGTTTATAGCAGCATTTTTCCTGCCCGCAGTAGCTTCCTTTGCACTGACAGTTCTCGTATTAAAGGACTGGAATCAACCGAGTTCTATTTATTTACTGGCAGGAACCCTCCTGTATTTGGTGGGAACAATTGGCGTCACTGTGGCTGGCAATATCCCCCTTAACGATGCCCTAGCCGCTGTGCAGCCTGAAAGTCTTGAAGGGGCAGCCCTATGGACTAAATTCCTCAGCGAATGGACATTGTGGAACCACGTTCGCACAGGGGCTGGACTGCTTGCCGCAATATCATTTGTCATTGCCCTGTGATATTGCCTCATATCGCCCGCGCTTAAATTTCACTCAGTGCCCTGTGATATTGCCTCATATCGCCCGCGCTTAAATTTCACTCAGTACAGAATTTGACTGGGCAAGGATTAATAATCTACGACATCTACTCTCTGCCCAGTTCTTGTCACTGACCGTTGTCGTCAACTTATTTACCACTGGAATTAGGACAATGAGAAATTCAATGTCTTTAAAGATATTTTTGGGGATTTCAGGTTGTATTGCGATCGCGATTAGCCTCAGTATCTTAATATCCCCAACCGATTTCTATGGGCTTAACCACATTGATATTAACGGGAACGTGAACTTACTCAGTGAAGTTCGATCACCCGCGGCTGCCCTGTTAACGTACGGCGTACTTATCATCTCTGGAATATTTATTCCGCAACTAACCTTTACCTCTACCCTGCTCTCGAGCATGCTTTACCTTTCCTACGGTCTCGGCAGAGTAGTCAGTGTCGTTATTGATGGATGGCCGGTCACCACTTTAATCATTTCCGCCGGGATTGAAGTTCTTCTTGGGTTAGTTTCCCTGTTTTATCTCTGGAAATTTAGCCTCGGCAATAAAGCAGTGATCTATCTAAACAAAGTCTGAACTAAGGTTTAATCCGAGTCACCCAATTGGATGCGAGGATCGACCACTTTAAGCATTAAATCTGCCATCAAGTTTCCAACAATTAGCATGGTGGCTCCGATCATCAGCCCCGCCATCGTTAAATACAAATCCTGCACCTGCACCGCCTGCAATACTAATTGCCCCAGTCCTGGCCAATTAAAAAAATACTCGGTGATAAATGCACCGCTAAGGAGATTAGCAAACTCGAAGCCTAGCAAAACGATAAGCGGATTAACAGCGTTGCGGAGAGCGTGGATGTAAATGACGCGGTTCTCATCCAGTCCCTTGGCTCGGGCAGTGCGTACATAATCTTGGCGGAGTACGTCCAGCAATTGACCTCGCATTAGGCGCTGAAGTCCGGCAAATCCAGTGAGGCTTAGGGCGGTGACGGGGAGGATGGAGTGCCAGCCAATGTCGAGGAATTTACCCAGCAGGGTCAGGTCGTTGTGGTCGATGCTGGTCATGCCACCCACGGGAAACAGGGGGGAGACATTTTGAGCAAATAACAGCAGCAGCAGCGCCGCAATAAAACTGGGGAAACCTTGCCCGATATAGCTAAGGGTTTGGAGGATGCGATCACCCCATTTGTTATGGTTCACCGCCGCCAAGATGCCTAGGGGGATGCCGATAGCCCAGGTTAGCAGCAGGGAAGCGATCGCCATATACACCGTTGCCGGCACCCGCTCCAAAATCAAATCCGTCACTGATCGCTGGTACACAAAACTGGTACCAAAATCCCCCTGGGTTAAAATCTGCCCCACCCAGCGCCCGTACTGCACCCACACCGGTTGGTCCAGCCCAAACTGCACTTTGTAAGCTTCCAGCACATCCTCGGTAATGGTGGGATTCTCCCGCAGCACGTCCAAATAATTTCCCGGGGCCAGGTCCGCAATAAAAAAGCACAGCATCGACGTTAACGCCAGGGTAATCAGCGCCTGACCGACACGCTTGAGAATGAACTGGCTGGTGTTGCCGGTGGCGATCGCCCGGAAGCGGGGTAGAACCTGCGACAGCGTAGATTGGCTCATACGGGGAAAATCACTAAGTCTGAACTTTAAGACTTCTATAACTGAACGTTAACTATGGTTTGTCTGAGGATAGCTGAGATTGGGCTGCCTGCCATTTTTCGTATAAATCAGGACGGCGGCGGCGGGTGCGCTGAAGCTGCTGGTCCCGTCGCCACTGGGCGATCGCCTGATGATTCCCCGAACGCAACACCTCCGGCACCGCCAACCCATTAAACTCCGGCGGACGGGTGTAATGGGGATAATCCAGCAGCCCATCTTCAAAGCTATCGGCGCTCAAAGATTCCACCTTACCCACGGTGCCCGGCAACAGGCGAATCACCCCGTTGAGCAACGCCAGCGCCGGAATTTCCCCGCAGGTCAACACAAAATCCCCCAGGGAGACCTCTCGCGTCACCGCCGTCATCACCCGCTCGTCCACCCCTTCGTAGTGTCCACACAGCAACACCACCTGGTCGCAGTCGCTAATTAGCGCTTTGAACAAATCTTGGGTCATGGGTTCCCCTTGGGGTGATAGATAAATCACCTGGCGACGGGGGAACACTGGTAAGGAGTCTAGCGCGGCAAAAACCGGCTCTGGCTTGATCACCATTCCCGCCCCGCCGCCATAGGGTTCGTCATCCACTTTGCGATGGCGATCGCGAGTAAAATCCCGAGGATTCGTGCGATGGACCGTGGCAATATTTTTCGCCAGCGCCTTAGCAATCAACCCTGAGCTAAGGGGAGAATCAAAAAATTCGGGGAACAGCGTGACCAAATCAAACCGCATCGCAAAATCGAACCCAATACTTTACCTGTCACGCAATACAAGCTGTACAACACAAATCACGCGACCGTACCGGCGATTTTATCAAGTTCCCTGTTCACCCAATTTTGAAAATCCGGTTTACTGGGTTCCCCCAGTTCATCCTGTCGCCATTTCTCCAACTGTCCCCATACCAGTTCCAGGAATATCCACCTCACGCCCCCGAATCGTAAGGTCAAACACAGTTGACAATTGCGAAACCCCTTACAATTCCGTAGCTGTAACGTAAGGGGCAAACATTTTTAATTCTCCAAGGGTCAGTCCATTTATTCCGGATTACCGCCCCAATTGAGGTTCTGTCACCACCCTTTCGCTGTCATCAAATGTCCGTCAGGATAATACAAGTACAAATAGCCAAGAAAACATGGCCAAGAAAAAAGCAAAAGATTAAGTCTTAAATCTTAAATATTTATCGTTGCGGCTGTAATTTCTGTAACTAACCTTTGCCGTCAAAATACTTTTTAAAATAACTCTCTTAAATTAACTTTTCTGCGATTACCGGGTCATTACCCATCAGAAAACTCCCGAAGAATTCTCATTAAGAACCGCTGCCGAAGACATCAACAGACTATTTTCCCTTTCTTAACTATGCCTGCATCGCTCTTATCTGCCGCGCCCCAATCTGATCGATATAATGACGTGACCGTGGTTTCACCGATTCTCGATCTACCGACCAACTTACCCACAGGGCGCGTGCAACCGGCTATTTTTGCTTATGACGTGCAGATGACTTACCAAACGGGTCGTCGCGCAGTTCCCATTCTTAAGGGTGTAAATCTTGCTATTCAACCTGGCACCATTCAGTTATTAATGGGTCCCTCTGGCTCAGGAAAAACCACATTTCTGTCGATTTTGGCGGGCATTCTTACCCCAACGGGCGGCGCAGTGAAACTGTTGGGAGAGGACATTACCCAACTGTCTAAAAAGGCGCTGGCGGAGTTTCGCCTGGAGAATATTGGGTTTATTTTTCAAGGCTTTAATTTATTTCCGGCCCTGACGGCCCGGGAGAATATTGAAATTGCCTTGAATCTAAAGGGCATTAGCGGGCGAAAAGCGCGGAAAGAGGCGAAGGAGTTGCTGGGGCGCGTGGGATTGGGCGATCGCGTCAATAATCTACCGCGCGACCTGTCCGGTGGAGAAAAGCAGCGGGTGGCGGTGGCTCGGGCGATCGCCCAAAAGCCACCGTTGATCCTAGCGGACGAACCCACGGCCGCCCTCGACGCCCACAGCGGTCACCAGGTGATGGAGCTACTGCGGAAATTGGCAAAAGAGGACAACAGTACAGTGGTGGTGGTGACCCACGATCCCCGCATTGTGGATCTGGCGGATCAAATTGTTCATATGGAAGATGGACAGCTCAATATTCCTGATATTTGTCCCCAACACTCCCAGCCCCAGCACAGCAATTAGTGCAGAACCAACAAAGGTTGCCATCGGAGCACAATGAGTCTCGATAGGGACGGGGGGAGTGCCGTGCCCAGGACCGTTATCAGGCGATCGCCACCTCCGGCACCGGCAATAAAAACTGGTGGTGGTTACTTTCGGGAATTGCCCCCAATCGTCCCTCCGCCGCCAAAGCTTGGTAAATCATTACGGCCACCTCGGCTCGGGTCGCTGGCTTGTCCAGGTTGAGCCGATTGGGATTGTCACCGTTAGCGATCGCCCCCCGCACCAACGCCGCTGCGATCGCCTCCACTTCCTCGTCAAATACCTCGTCTCCGTCTTCCAACGATTCTAGTAGCTTGCCAGGCTGGTCTCCAGCAGGAATGCCCCACTTTAGCCCCTGGGCAACACTACGGATGACGGCGCGTCGGGTGATCATCTCAGTGGGCTGAAATTCAGCAGGGAAAAAGTCTGGTCCATTAATGGGTTCAATAAAGCCTGCACGGTATGCCTGCTGAATCGAACCGTTGGCCCAAAACGTATCGGGAATATCCTGGAATTTGATGCCAGGGCGACGGGCAGGAACGGGGAAACCTTGGACCACCGTCTGTACAAACTCCAGACGGGTCATGGGAGTATCGGGCGCAAATTCACCGGGACGTACCCCGTCCAGAATTCCCTCCAGCGCCAAACATTCGACAGGCGTTTGAGCCCAATGATTATCTAAATCGGCAAACATGCTTTGGGACAAGGGAGCCGATTCAGTGGCATCCAAAAGGGGCGCCTCCACGGGAGGGGGAGAAACCTGGGGCGAGTTGATCATATCTGCCGGGCGCACAATATTCGGGTGGTCCAGGGGGGGCACTTGTCCCTGGGTAAGCAGCGCCTGATATAAGGTAGCCGCCAGTTCCCCACGGGTAATAGGACGGCGAGAATTCAAGCGATCGCGATCGGGATAATTCACCACCAACAGGCGATCGCTGGCGGTAATCACCTTACTTTGGGCGTAGGCGGGAATCGCCGCCACGTCCCTATATAAAGCAGAAATATCTAAATTGGTGCCCGAGGTTAGGTTCAGCCCACTAACCAAAGCCACCCAAGTTTGGGCGCGGGTTAAGCCTGCCTGGGGACGAAACATCCGGTTGGGAAAACCACTTAAAAATCCCATTTGAACCGCTTTAGTAATCACCCCGTTTGCCCAGAAAGATGGGTTGATATCGTTGAAATTTTTCGGCGATCGCCCCAGGGGTAAATCAAACGCCTCCACCAAGGCTGCGGCAAACTCAGCCCGAGTCAGCCCCGCATCAGGGCGAAAAGAACCGTCAGGATACCCCTGCAAGGTGCCCCGAGATCGCAACGCCTCAATAAACGGCGCCGCCCAGTGCCCAGTTACATCGTCAAGGGCAGGGCTGGAACCGCCGCCGCCGCCGCCCGGATCCAGCTTGTCCGGACGCATCGCCAACTCAAAGGCATTAAACGTTCGAGACTCTTTGTAGCCGACGCCGTACAAGGTGGGCAATTGTCCCGTAGCTGCCAGCACCTGCTGCACATCGCGATTTTGCACCGTAGATAAGGCTCGGTTTTGGGTTAGGGCGATCGCCGCGCCAATGCCCACTCCCTGTCCCACCCCACAGTTAAGTTCCACAATGCGTCCCGCCGCCGCCGCCACACCACTAAATCCAGAAGCAGGGCTAATCAAAGCCAAATTACTGGTGCTGCGCGGCAGGGCATGATCAATGCCGTAATTAAACGAAGGCACCACCTGGGAAAGAAATTTTAAACTGCTGTAGTCCTTCGCCGCCGCCTTAGCGCCCAGCCCCGAAATCCCACCACGCACGTCAAATTTGTAGGAAAACGTGCCCAGCCCCTCCCCGCGAGCCACCCCCCCTGCCAACATTTGCGCCCCCGACAGTGGTCGCCGAGGATAAGCCATTCCGCCGGTGTAGCGAATATAAAGTTCGGGAGCTGCCTCCACCGCCGTCGCCCCCAGGCTTAGCATCCACCGGCGCACCCACTCCATTTCCTGGCGAATCCAATCATTGGGCTGGCTGCGGTTTTGGGCCAATACCCCCGCTTCCGTGGCGTCCACATAACACAGCAGGGCATTCCAGGACAGCCGTCCCCCCGGCAGCCGCGCCACATTAGCCACGTCAAAAATTGCGCCGCTGCTTTTCAGATCCAGCTGGGTGCCCCGATAGGCGTGGTACAAAATCGACAGGGCATGGCAGCGCACGTCGATAAAGTCGCGTCCTACGGCCATTTTCAGCGGATTGCCATTGCCGTCCGCCATCCGCCCTCGCCAATAGTCAATTTTTCCCTGATTAACCTGCCCGTTGGCATCGGTGGCAGCGGCGCGCAGGTAACCCTGAGCTTCGGTGTCGCGGGGATTTAAAAAGCGGGCGATCGCCGTCAACTCCGTACGCTGCAGCAACTCCACCGACAGCCCCTGGGTTTCGAACACCAACGTTACCGGCAGAGCCGAATCGGGTAATCCCAAGGACGAAAACCCTGGCGAGACCTGTCCCCCCGCCGCCTGGAGCAGTTGCCCATTCACCGTCGAATCAATGAAAACTTTTCCCTCGTAGGTGTTGCCGTTCCGCAGCTGCACACTGGCGATCGCCCCGCCATCTTGCGACACCTGGGCCACCTCCACTTCCCCCAGCAACTCCGTTCCCGACTCTGCCACCATTGCCCGTAGCGCTCGATCCGCCTTGCGCCAGTCCAAGCCAATATCCAGCACCCCGGAACGCTCTAAGAATTCCTCGTACAAACTTGCCGGTGCCCCAAAGGTTTTGAGTCCATACCTTTTACGCAAGCTAGGGTGAACGTGGCTGCGGTCTAAGTAGGACAGCCGCCCCCGCACCAAGTGCCCTCCCAAGCCCAAATCCAGCGATGACGGGCTCATGATTAGCGATCGCGGTGTGCGTCCCGTGCGCCGTCGAAACTCCCGCACTGCCGCCACCACCGCCAAAACGCCTGGAACCTCGTCACCAAAGCCAATGACATCGTAGGTGCGCACAGCACTGCCAAGAACGGTTCCAGTCATAACGCTAATCCACTGTATTTTCGCCGCCACCTCCTATGCTGGTGCAACGATTCAAGAGCGTCAACCAGGTCACAAAAGATGCCCTGGGGAGGGGACAAAAAACCTCACTTTGACAACAAAGAAACACGCGAAAAATCACAGAACATCAAGGTTGCTCCGGAAAATTTCTTTCTGGAAATTTTGCACCACTAATCAAAAAATTTTTACCTGATTTTGCAACTTAGCGATGAAGAATAAACCACCATGAGGATTTCCCAATGAGGACGCCCTTGGCAATAACATCAGCCCTGAGGCTCAAGAGCAGTCAAAACAAGGACTATAGACCCTCACCGAGATGTGGCGAGTGGAGACAGGTCTATTCAGTTCTCTTCAATATTTTTCCTGGAAGGGGTTTGCTTTATTGTCTGATAGGATATTTTTGACATTGATTAAGATTTTTTAATATTTTTAGTCCCCCGTAAGCCTTGAAAACACTGGCTTTAACTGTTGTTTTTGTGGGGTATATCAAAGTAACTTTTACTACCAAAAAGCAGGTACTTTGTCTCAGGGTACTCGCTTCGCGAGAACAGGAATTATGATCATGCGATCGCCGAGTATTAGTTGTCCAACGCCGCCAGCCGCTGTAGCGCGAATTTATGAAGCGAAGGAAACTGGCGCGAGGGGTGTGGATTTAGCCGATCAAGGACTAAAGTCCATTCCTGAAGAGCTAAATGTCCTGCCAGAACTGCTGTGGCTAGACCTGTCCCGTAACGAGCTGACGGAAATTCCCGAGTATTTATCGCAGCGCGCTAGCCTAACGTCCATACATTTGTCTGGCAATGAGCTAACGGAAGTCCCTAAACATTTCGCGCAGCTGAAAAATTTGAGGACGCTTCACCTTTCCCAAAACCGGCTGTCGGAGATCTTAGAGTTACCCCCGTTAGAAAACCTAGTTGAGCTAAGTTTGTCGGGAAATCAACTGGAAAGCTGCCCAGATTTATCAGCCCTAGAAAATCTAGAAATACTGGATTTATCTGACAATAAACTAGTTAGAATTCCTAAGCATTTATCGCGGCTACAAAGTCTAACGACCTTGCACCTTTCAAATAATCATCTGACAGAAATTCCCGACCATTTATCGCAGCTACAAAACCTAATCGAGCTACATTTAGCGGTTAACGAGTTCAAGGAAATTGGTGCGCCTATATCACAGCTTAGTAAGCTGAATTCGCTGCGCTTAGAAGGCAATAAAATATCGGAAATTCCCGAGCACCTATCGCAGCTACAGCAATTAACGTCTCTACACCTATCCCACAATCCCCTGACAGAAATTCCCGAGCACTTATCACGATTAGAAAATTTATCGGCGCTGCACCTTGAGGGGAATCCCCTAACAAAGATTCCTCGCCATTTATCACGGCTGAAAAATCTAAGTTCGTTGCATTTAGCCATGAATCAGCTAACAGAAATTCCTGAGCATTTATCAAACCTAAAGCGGCTAACGTCTCTGGACCTATCCTTTAACCAACTGACGGAAGTGCCTGAGCACGTTTCAAATTTACACAATCTGGTGTGGCTGGGGCTATCTTTTAATCGCATCACCAACGTTCCTGAGCATCTTTCGAAGCTAAAGCATCTAACGTGGCTAGGACTGTCTGACAACCCCATTTCCACGCCACCCATAGAAATTTGCGAAAGGGGGATCGACGCGATTCGCGACTATTATCGGTAACCCGGTCGGCTAAGCCTGTTTAGTGTCTTGCAACTTTCGCGCTGGTGCCAAACGCTGGTGCCAAGCAACGGTATCAGTCTGCTCCGTCAACTCTGATTCTCGCCGTCCGCTTAAATTTGCGGTTCAATATGAATTGATAGGCTCGGCGGACGGTGAATTTTGGCGATCGCAAAAAAAGCAGATCCAATTATTGAGGCGCAAGATAAAGCGCAGGTGACACAATGGGCGCGACCGGAGTTGTTGGCTCCGGCGGGGGATTGGGATTGCGCGAAGGCGGCGGTGGAGAATGGGGCGGACGCGATTTATTTTGGGCTAGATCGGTTTAATGCGCGGATGCGGGCGCACAATTTTACCGAGGCGGATCTGCCGGCGTTGATGGAGTTTCTGCATCGGCGAGGGGTGCGGGGATATTTGACCGTGAATACGCTGGTGTTCAGGTCAGAGCTGGGCGATGTTCAACAGTATTTAAAGACGGCGATCGCGGCGGGAGTTGACGCGGCAATTGTGCAAGACGTGGGGCTGTGTCGCCTGATTCGGGAAATTTCGCCGGATTTTCCCATCCATGCCTCAACGCAGATGACGGTGACCAGTGGCGCTGGGGTGAGGTTTGCGGAGGAGTTGGGCTGCAATCTGGTGGTGTTGGCGCGGGAGTGTTCTCTAAAAGAAATTAATTCGATTCAGGATGATTTGGCAGCAAAAACCGGCAGCCGTGATTTGTCGATGCCGCTGGAGGTGTTTGTTCACGGGGCGCTGTGTGTGGCTTATTCGGGGCAGTGTTTGACCAGCGAGGCGCTAGGCGGGCGATCAGCGAATCGGGGGGAGTGTGCCCAAGCCTGCCGCATGACCTACGAGTTGTTTGCTGACGGGGAGCCGGTGGATCTGGGGAGTCGCCAGTACCTGCTCAGTCCCCAAGATTTGTCGGGATTGCCGGTGTTGCCAGATTTGATTCGGTCGGGGGTGCGATCGCTAAAAATTGAGGGGCGGCTGAAATCGCCGGACTATGTGGCGAGCGTGACGCGGGTGTATCGTCAGGCGCTGGACCGGGCGATCGCCACTCTAAAGGGAAATCCTGGGGTTAACGTTCTGCCGCCGCAAGCCGAGGAACGCTACGAATTGGAAATGGCGTTTTCGCGGGGCTTGTACACGGGCTGGTTTGAGGGCATTGATAATCAGGCGTTGGTGCACGCTTGGTTTGGCAAAAAGCGCGGGGTATTTTTGGGGCGGGTGGTTCAGGTGCGGCGCGATCGCGTACTGATTGAAGATTGTGGTCCGGTGGTGGCGGGGGACGGCATTGTATTTGAGCTGCCGCGCGGCAAGGAAGTGGGCGGTCGAGTGTACGGCGTGCAGGAAGACGGACCGGATACTTGGTTGGAGTTTGGTCGTGATTTGCGCCTGGGTCCCCATTTTGAAGATGCTGCCCTTTGGAAAACTAGCGATCCCAGTTTGGAAAAAAAAGTACGCAAAACCTTTGCCGGGGATCAGCCGAGATTTCAGCGTCCTGTTCGTTTTGAAATCCACGGGGAGATTGGCACGCCCCTAACGGCGATCGCCCGAGATGAGCTGGGCAATGTGGCGGAAGCGTCGTCGGAAATGGCGCTGGAACCGGCACACAATCAACCGCTGAATCGTGATCGCCTGGAAGCGCAATTTGGGCGGCTGGGTAATACGCCGTTTTGTCTTGTCGGGCTGGACTGTCAGCTAGGGGAGGGCGGGATCATTCCCATGGGGGAAATGAATCGCATGCGGCGATCACTCGTGGAGCAGCTAAAAGAACGGCGATCACAACCAAAACGCTGGCAGCTCAATCCCGACGCCACTTACAAAAAACTCCTCCCCCCTTACCAAGGGGGGAACGAGGGGGGAGCCCTACCATCCCGAGCCCCCACCCAGTCCTCGTTGGTGAGCGCAGCCCCTGGGGGATCCCCCTTGGTAAGGGGGGCTCGAAAAGAGGTTCGCTGTGGTGTTTTGATTCGCCACTTACGCCAATTGGATAGTGTCCTGGGGGCGGTTGAATCGTTGGCAAAGGACGCCAATCCCTTTGACTGTATTTACTGCGATTTTGAAAATCCCCGCCATTACAAACAGGCGGTGCAGGCGGTGCGCGATCGCCATCTGCCCATAGAAATTTGGGTTGCCCCACCGCGAATCACCAAGCCAGGGGAGCACTGGATATTAAAACGGGTGCGCCAATCCAATGCCGATGGGTATTTGGTGCGTAACTATGACGAGCTAGATTTTTTTGCCGGTGATCGCTGCATCGGTGATTTTTCCCTCAACATCGCCAACCCCATCACCGCCGACTATTACAAGCAAAAATTTCCCCTGGAACGCCTCACCGCCTCCTACGACCTCAACCTGGACCAGCTCGCCGATTTAATTCGCCCCACGCCCCATTGGTATGAAGTGACGATCCATCAGCATATGCCCATGTTCCATATGGAGCACTGCGTCTTTTGCGCGTTCCTCTCTGACGGCACCGACTACACCAACTGCGGTCGTCCCTGCGAAGAGTATGAGGTGAAATTGCGCGATCGCACTGGCGTGGACCATATTCTCGTGGCGGACGAAGGTTGTCGCAATACGGTATTTAATGGCAAGGCCCAGACTGGCGCGGAATACCTACAGCCATTGTTAGACCTCGGATTGCGGCGAGTGCGTATCGAATTTGTGAATGAGTCCGCCAGTGAAATTGCCGAGACGTTAAAGCAATATCGACGGCTGTTGCTAGGGGAAATTCAGGGGGGGGATCTGTGGCGATCGCTCCAGCTCCAAAACCAACTGGGAGTCACTCGCGGTCAAATTGCCCAAGCGGAAAAGGTGCAAGTCAAACGCAAAAAAGCCCACAAATCTCCCCAAAAACGGCGGGGATCAAAACCAAAATCCCGAAAGAAGGGGTGATCACAATAAGGTCCGCCATAAGAACCAAAAGCGCTCCTAAAATTTGAGCCTTAAATGGTGACGCGCCCTAGCCACCAATCACCATCCATAAACCACAATAAAACCACTCCGAACGGATCACAGTAATTGGGAGCGATCGCCCTTCTTCATATCCGCCAGCTCCGCATCCCCCATCAACTGCTTAAGCTGATAAACCGACACCGGACGTTCAATCCCTTTAAAATAATGCTCCCCCATCTTTGACCAGTGCTGACGCTTTAGTTCTGGCAATAAATTGTAGGTGGACTGACTAATTACACACTGACCCGGTGGACACATCGCTTCCATTCGCGCCGCCAAATTAACCGTTCCCCCCAGTACCGTATATTCCATACGCTGAGAACTACCCACGTCCCCCACAAATGCCCGCCCGCTGTTAATAGCAATCCGCAACTGAAGCTTTTCCCCCAGTTCTCCGTCCGCATTCAGCTGCTCCAGCCGCCGCAACATTCGATAGGCTGCCGTTGTGGCTCGCAAAGCGTGGTCTGCCAAGGGTTCCGGCGCGCCGAAAAACGCCATAATGCAGTCGCCAATAAATTTATCGAGGGTGCCCCCCAGGTCAAAGATCTCCGTCAACATTTCCTCAAAAAAATTGTTGAGCAAATTGGCTACGCTAACGGGATTAAGGCGTTCCGACAGGGACGTAAATCCTACGATGTCAGCAAAAACCAAGGTAATGTAGGCATCTTTTGGGGGAATTCGACCGTTTTCAAATTGCCCTGCCGCCATCATTTGCTGCACAACGCTGGGGGAATGGTAACGTCCTAGCTTTTGGCACAGTTGTTCCTCCCGCTTCAGCTTGCGGCTTAGTAACCATCGCTGCACACTGGCGGCCACCAAATTTGCCAGTGCTGAAAAGAAGCTTAAATCCTCTTCCCCTTCCTGCATCCAGGTCTCAGACGACAGGTTCGCATCGGCGTAAAGTACGCCTACCACTTTGTCCTCGTCCCACAGCGGCACCGCCATAGCGCTAAGAATTCCCTTTTGGAGCATGCTTTGCTCCTGTCCATATTCCTGTTCATTTTGGGCGTCGGCAATTTGGATCGCAATTTGTTCGCGAAAAGCTTTGTTACAAACGCTGCGCCCAATCCAGCTGGCGTCCACCGTTAGATCATGGGACTGGGCGTCGTCTCGTGCCCCTGCATTTAAAAGCCGCAGCCGCTGGGACCCGTCAATATCCACCAGGAGGGCAATGCGCTGAATATGAGTTAGGTAGCGGAACACCACCTGCTGTACCTGCAAAAAAATTGCCTCACTTGACTCTGCTAAGGTCAACGCCTTGGCGATTTTTACCAGCTCTTGAAGTCGAGCGATGGTCTGTTCCTGGTCCGCCCGGGTTTTGCCGCCCCGCTCATCGGCTCGCAGCCACTGGTCTTGCAGCGCCTTGGCATTGCGAGCGATCCCCATTTTGCCGTTGGGCAAAGACGAAATTGCCGTGTATTGTACATGGGGACTTTTCTCCACCATAGGAGCGCCCGCAGCTTTCAGCGGCTGCCAGCCATCGACTCTGATCCCGTCTGGTAAGCGGGTAATAATATTGGTCTGGGTGGGGGGGCTACTGCGAGTAGAGCTGGTGCTGTTACCGGCACGGATATTGGCGGGGGTAATTTCCATAGCGCTGCCAGCTTTAAGCAGCACCACGAAACATACGGTTTCAACAACGATGCGATCGCCATGGTTAATTCCCTGTTCGCCAATGAGGGGAGACTGGTTTAACCGCGTACCGTTTTTACTGCCCAGATCCTGAGCCATCCATCCTTGCTTCTCATGGGAATAGGACAGGCGCAGGTGTTGGCGGGAAATGCCATAGGACGAAACCACAAAGTCACACTCGCTAGAGCGGCCGATTCTAAAATCATCCTTATTAACTGTCACGATGCGATCGGCAGTGCCCGGCATCTGAACGCGCAACTGTAGCTCAGTCATACCTTAGTCAGGTTGCAGTTTCGCCCTGTGGAGTGGCTTACGTCGGGTCCGCTTGGGGGTTGGGTCACCCTGAAATCCCATTCCAGCCCCCCAGAAAAGAAATTTGTGCGTACTTTCAGCGTAACCTGTCTAAGCTGAAAACGCCGCGACAAACGTTGCACCCAGGGGGCTGGGGCGAAATTTCGTTGGGTGTATATTCCCCACTGTGACTACTCCCTTCCTGGGGCACTCAACTCAGGAAAAGTGTCTTTTTTTACCCGGTTTTGTTGACAATTAGTCTCCGTGCACGGATAAAAAGCTGCCAGGGACCATGATCGCCGATGCCCCAAATCCCCTACTCCTGCCTCCCTAAAGGGAAAAAGAGTCACTGTGTGTAAAGTGTGCCCAAGAATGAGCGCTGCTCAAAAATCCGCTCACTTGGAAATTTATCTCGCTCATTATTTGCTGACCGTATGTTTTCCCAGGCTTGATCCTCCCGTCATCTAAATTTTCTAGGGTTCAGTTCGCGGCGCACTCAGCCAGGGGGACACTAACGGAGTCTTCGGCTAAGGGATGTGATGGATGGGTAGGTAAACGTTTTCTGACTACTTTTGTCTAAAAGTTTTTCGCAAGTAGAAAGCTTTTATAAAAATTTCTCCCTTTCTTTAGGGCATTTCTCCGAAGCATTCTAACGGGGCAAAAAATAGCCCATGCCTGATTTTTTGAGGGACAGCATGATCCCCAAAAGGAAATATCAAATGCTCGATTTTCTTGCCGGTTAAAGTCATCCCTTAGTTAATGCCCGGTAAGTACGGCACTCGGCGCTTTTTCAGGGCTTCCCCACATTTACTTCAGCGTTGAAAGGTCCCAAAAATCTATTCGCTACGATAGAACCGTTGAAATCGCCTCCATACCTCAGGGTTGGAGATGATTTTAAATTTAGTGGTCTCAAACCCACAGCACTCTCATCAGCACTTCTATTTGCCGCGCCGTTATTGCATCAACACGGGTTTATTTCGCCGCGATCGCCTCTACCTTTCGAACCAAATTTAAGCCCAACACCGTGGGGATCTTCCCATAGACCGATCCCTCCGCTAGTGGCTCCAGGTCACAGTCGAGGAAATCGCGATCGCCAAACCGTTGCTTCAGTTGTGCCTTTCAAGTCGTCACTAAATAGGCAACAGCTACCAATGCAATACCAGCGTCCTAAAAATTTTGCCCGGTTCTAAACCAGCCAGCAAATAAGCCAGCAAAACCTAATCTCTTAAACAGGCAAGCCGGCAACCAAACAACACTATTCACCTTAAAAACAAAACAACACCGTACCCACCCTGTTCAAGCAGGAAACAAAAAAGGAAACATAAACATATGAAACGCACTTTTGGTCTAATCGGTCTTGCCGTAATGGGCGAAAATCTAGCCTTAAATGTGGAGCGAAACGGCTTTCCCATTTCGGTGTATAACCGCAGCCGCGAAAAAACCGACGCCTTTATGGAAAACCGAGCAGGGGGCAAAAATATTCACGCCGCCTACTTCATTGAAAACTTCGTTGAGTCTCTCGAAACTCCGCGCCAAATCCTGGTAATGGTAAAAGCCGGCGGTCCCGTTGACGCCGTTATTAACCAGCTCAAGCCCCTTCTGAGCCCCGGCGACACGATTATTGACGGCGGCAACTCCCTATATGAAGATACCGAGCGACGCACCAAAGATCTGGAATCCATGGGGCTGACCTATATCGGCATGGGGGTCAGTGGCGGTGAAGAGGGAGCCCTAAACGGTCCCAGCCTAATGCCCGGCGGAACCAAAGCTGCCTACGATTCCATTGAGCCCATCGTCACTAAAATTGCAGCTCAAGTGGATGACGGTCCTTGCGTTACCTACGTGGGTCCCGGCGGCGCTGGGCACTACGTAAAAATGGTGCACAACGGCATTGAGTACGGCGATATGCAGCTTATTGCGGAAGCCTACGACCTGTTAAAAACCGTTGGCGGGCTTGATGATGCTGCCCTCCACGAAATTTTCAAAGAGTGGAATACCACCGAAGAGTTGGATTCGTTCCTGGTGGAAATTACGGCGGATATTTTCAAGTACGAAGACCCCGCCACCCACACTCCACTGGTGGAAATGATCTTGGACGCGGCGGGTCAAAAAGGCACCGGACGCTGGACCGTCGTTAGCGCCCTGGAACTGGGTGTATCGATCCCCACCATTACCGCTGCGGTTAATGCCCGAATTATTTCCTCCATCAAGGAAGAGCGGGTGGCTGCCTCCCACGAGCTAGGAAATCCTCCCCAGGCTGTGCACCTGAATGGCAACCTAAAAGGCTTTATTGACCAGGTGCGAGACGCCCTGTACTGCTCCAAAATTTGTTCCTATGCCCAGGGAATGGCCCTGCTGGCTAAGGCTTCTGAGGAGTTTAATTACGATTTGGACCTGGGCGAAACCGCTCGTATTTGGAAGGGGGGCTGCATTATCCGGGCGGGCTTCCTAAACAAGATTAAGAAAGCCTTTGACGAAAATCCCAAGCTGCCTAACCTGTTGATGGCGCCAGAGTTTAAGCAGTCCATTTTGGATCGTCAAAGCGCTTGGCGTTCCGTGGTGGCTCTGGCGGCTCAACAGGGGGTGGCGGTGCCTGCCTTTAGCGCGTCGCTGGATTATTTCGATAGCTATCGTCGCGATCGCCTGCCTCAGAACCTTACCCAGGCTCAGCGGGACTACTTCGGCGCCCACACCTACAAGCGCATTGACCAGGAGGGTGTCTTCCACACCGAATGGGCTAAAGTTCAAGGCTAGAGCCCGTTCAGTGCTTGATTGACGGTTATTAAGCGTCAGTGAAAGTGCCAAACTAAACAATCAATAGCCAGGAGAATTCCATGGGGTTGCCGCCAACGTTTGTAATCAAAGCGGGACAAACCCTGTGGAATTCTTTATGGCACACCATGATGGGCAGCCTGGCGCCTAGGGATGGTCAGGGCAGTTACCAGCGCCCGGCAAGCCAGTTTCGCCAATGGGTCGACGCTAACCCCAACTCAAAAATTCCCGCAGAGCCTGGGCGATATCGGTTAATTGTGGGGCGCAGTTGTCCCTGGGCTCACCGGACGCTGGTGGTCCGAGCATTGAAGGGTTTGGACACGGTGATTCCGGTAACTTGGGCGATCGCCGATCCCAGCGTGGGCGGCTGGCGACTGTCCACCCCATTCGAAGGATGCGACACCCTAGCCGCTGTTTACCAAAAAGCGTCTCCCCAATATGACGGTCGAGCAACAGTGCCCATGTTGTGGGATGACCGTCAAAAGCAAGTTATCAACAATGAAAGTGCCGATATTATTCAGATCTTGAATAGTCAATTTGATGATTTTGCGAGCAATTCAAAGCTGGATTTATATCCTGCAGAACTAAAGGAAATGTGCGATCGCTGGAACAAAATCATCTATGAAACGGTGAATAATGGCGTCTATCGCTGCGGGTTTGCCCAATCCCAATTTGCCTACGAAAAAGCCTGCAACGAGCTGTTTGAAACACTGGATTTAGTGGAAGCCAAGCTGGCAGACAGCACCTACCTATGCGGCGACCAATTAACATTGGCAGACGCGCGATTATTTCCCACCCTAATTCGATTTGATCTGGTTTATTACCACCTATTTAGATGTAGTCGTCGCCGGATTTATGACTACCCTAATTTATGGAATTACCTCAAGACTTTTTATGGTCAGCCAGGCATTGCAGAAACCTGCGACCTACAGGGTATTAAACAGGACTACTATCAATCCCTATTTCCTTTAAATCCCGGGGGAATCGTCCCCCTGGGACCTGACTTAGACCCCATGCTATCCAAAGTGAATTGAAAGACTAACTCCGTGAACTTATGAGAAAGCAGCGGCAATTTTTCAAGGCATTTTCTAATCACTGGGTTTACGGGGCGATCGCCTTTTTATTGAGCTATTTAGGCATATTTCTTTATCGGGCGATCGGCGGAAACCTAGAACTACTAACAGCATTAGAAGTAGACGCCACAATGGGTGACCTATTTACGATGCCCATTGGTGCGACAATCATTGGTGCAATTCCCTACTTGGCTGGACGAATTACCTATGCAGCGTTGGGAATAATGGCGCTAATTTGTCTTATCCCCAATCCAGTGGTTGATGCTGCCCCCCAAGATGCCGTTCTAGTTTTATCAATGTTAAGTGGCTTAATGGCAGGGCTTAATATTCGCCTAGGAGTAGTTGACGACATTCTTTAATTTTATTGAGTTCTCTGGCGGTTTCAAAAAACGGAATCCATATTGAAAGGCAAATAGTCATCAATATCCATCAGTAAGTAACCGCTTTTATGTTGATTATTAGCGCCAGACGACACTTTAGTAATGCCGATTATTTTTCAGACCAAACCTATGCTGTCAGCGATATTGATTTACAGTCTGACACGATAATTGCTGAGAATATTGCAATTAATCAGTTTGTGGAGCAGGTAAAGGATAAAAGGGTTTTACTGCTGGTTCATGGCTACAATACGGAACAGGATGAAGTTTATGATGCTTATGCGGTAATTGAACGAAGAATTGACCACCATCTTAAGGATACCTACGACTTAGTCCTGGGCTATTCTTGGCCGGGTGGCGATCAGCTTTGGGAGTGGAAACAGGCAAAATCTCGTTCTAATGGCGCGGGGCGACGGCTAAGGTTTCTTCTTGAATCAATGCCCTGCAAAACTATTGATATTATGTCCCACAGTCTTGGGGGAAGGGTCGTTTTGAAAGCCCTTAAATACTCTGGGAAAAAGGAACTCATTCGCAATTATTACTGCACCGCTGCCGCCGTTGATGATGAATGCTTAGAACCAGGCGAGGAGTTTTTTCGAGCCGTTGAATCTTGGCAAAAAATATTTATCTTTCACTCTAAATATGACCGGGTTTTAGCAACGGCTTACGTCATGGCGGAGTTTGATTCTGCCCTGGGATTGAGGGGACCAGAAGATAAAGACTATATCCAGAATGAAGCGAATTCTATTCACATTATTAACTGCAAACACAAGGTTAAAAGCCACGGCGGCTATAAAAACTCATCTGAAATGTACCAATTTATTCGCCAATATCTAACAGAGTCTCCTCCCAAAATCGTCACTTTTTAATTTACTTCTTAAGCTGGTTTTTCTATTCCCCTTTTTTATTTCCCATGAAGCCTTTAAATTTTTCTCGTTTTCTAATCGCCCTATCTCTATCTTTGACATTGGTTCTCGGAGGGTGCGCTCAGCCTCCCGGGGAAACAGGCGCAGAGCCGATTCCGGCTGTTCCCGCAGAGGTGAGTGCCCCAGAGGCTCCCGCGGAAGTTGAGGCGATCGCCCAGGAAGAGTCCGTTAAGGGCGGCAGCTTAAATACATTTTTTCCCGGCAGTGAAGGCGACTTTGAACGGGTTTTTGTTCAGGAAAAAACAGGGTTTTCCCAGGCAAAGCTTAAGGAAAATGGCGAAGAACTGGGACTTCTATCCATTAATGACTTGGCGAATAATCCTAAAGCCATTGAGAAGTTTAAAAGGTCTGATAAAGAATTGATGGGCTATCCTTTGGTTACCGTGGGTAAAACCCAAACGGCATTGCTGGTAGGCGATCGCTATCAGGTGAAAGTTAAATCAAATTCAGAGGCTTTCACACCAGAGGACCGAGAAGTATGGCTACAAAAATTCAATTTAACGGGTCTTGAATCCTTAGAGAACTAAGGGCAAACATTCCAAAATTCAGACTATTTCAAGCTTAAGCATTGTCGGAAACTGTCATCAGTTAGATTATCGAAGCGAAATTTTCATCAAACAAATTCATTAGGCGCAGGTTATCAAAATGGCGAAGAAAGTAATTACTGAATTAGTTGATGAGCTCGATCCCGGTGGTTTAACCGTGGGTATTTTGCGCGGTTTAGACTTTGTTGCCCCCGGGGAATGGGTTAACATCACTAACTTTGATCGGATGATTAGCACCGTTACCGGTGAATCAGATGAGGACTTAATCGAGCAGGTTCGCGATCGTGCTCTGGAGCTTTATAAAGACGAATCGGAGGGCTACCAACGAGCAATTTGGATGTATCAAACCGTTGATAATGCCGCCAGTGCGTTGGGAACAGCGGCGATGGCCAACAAAATTGGACAGGATACGTTCTTAAGTTTTTTAAGCAATGTCACCCCCAAGCCGGAAAAAGCCCAATCTATTGACCTTGCTTTAAAAGTGGTGGTGGAAATATTAGCCTTCTGTCAGGTTAATGGAATTCCTGGAGACAGTATTGGCGATTTTCTTAAGGCATTGGGAGAATATGGCGGCGAAGCCAAAATACGCATGGCGGCCCTTGTTTGTTTGGACGGATTGATTCCCTTGGGTCCCAACTTTATTAAAGGCGTAGGTTCATTTTTATCAGAAATGTCCCCGAAGCAGCTTGAGGAGAATCAGGCGTTTCGTAGCTTGAAAAACTTTATTCCCGGTGGTGATCCCACGGAAAAGCTTGAATTTGTGGGGCGCGGCTTTTCTTCTGTATCAGGATGGATGAATAATCTAATCGACTCGGAAGGGCTAACCCAGCGAAAGGTGATGGACAATATCCACGGCTTTATAGAAATTGCTGACGATAAGCTGGATTATGTGGGTGCTTTTCTTGATATGAGCACTAATTATTACTATCACACCGGCGTCCAAACCACGGCCAAGCGGTTAATTGATCGAGCTTTTGCCGAGATTTAAAACGGTATTTTCCGCGTAATTTTTCTCGCCAAGTCTTCTGCGGTAGAAGGCTAGATTTTGCAGCGGTATTATGATCCTATGCCATTCCATAGGTCCTGATACTGCTGCTTTGTGGCGTCACTTAAAGGCAGTAGAAACTCGCATTTTTTCAGGACGTTGGCATTAGGAAATCGAATGCGATCGCTTGTGGAATTTCGATTGTCGTTTTCTAATGCCCCCCAGTCGCCCCCCAAAAACTGAGGTGCAGCTCCCGTCGTTTGCAGGGTTACCCGCCGGGCAATATCGGAGGTCCAGCAAAACCGGATCCACTCCTCTCGCAGCTGAGACATTTCCAGGAAATTACCGTCAGAATTTTCTTCAGCCGTTGCCGGTTGAGAGGCGGAAGAGGAAGCGGTCAACTCTCGCTCAATGGTTGGACGCACCCATAAATCTGCCCATAGAGCGCTGCCGGACTGGGGCACCACCGCCGCCAACTTGCTGCGCCGGGGCAAAATTGGCAGCACATCGCGGGACCAGCCCATTGCCACCCAGGCATCCCCTAACAACAGGGGCTGTAAGTAGTTGGTGCTGCCGTAAAATAGCGCCTGCTGGTGCAGCGCCCTCAGCCGTTCCTCCAGGTCACTGACCACCGATAAATTGTCCTCGTCATAGGAGCGTCCCAAGCTTTTTAAAACTGCCCCAATCACTTCCCGCGCCTGGTCCAGCAGCACCACTTTTCCCTGTAGTTGGGGTCTCCATAAATCAGACCAGTCGGTGATCGGTCCCCCCATTTCATCTTCTTTATCCTGGCGGTATACCAGCACCGTTGTTCCCCAGCGGTAAGGCATCCCGAAAGTATCGCCAAAGGTGGCATCGCCCGCCCCGCCTGACATTACCGCCGCCCAACGCCGATCCGCGATCGCCTCGGTCCTATCCAGCTCCATCGCCAGTGCCTTAATCCAGCCCTCCCGCGCCGCCGTAGGCAGCCAACGGTCCCCCAGCAACATCAAATCCGTTGGTGCCACCTCCCGGCGCCCAAAAAACGGCACCCAGCCGGGCAAACCAGCTGGAGGCTGTCCCGCCGCTGTTGCCTCCCACTGCAAAAACGTACGGGCGATCGCCTCCCCTGCCCCCAGGGACTGCACCTCCAGTCCCACATCCAGCGTGCTTTGCTCTTCCAGCGCCCGCACAAATCGCCGAAATGCCCCGGGCAAATAGGCAGGCACCGACCCGGTTACTGCCCCCAATCGCAGTACTTGCCCTGACGATTGCCCACACCCGCCCAAAGTCGTCGCCCCTAAAGCCAGCGCCCCTGTTAAAAACCGCCGTCGAGTAACCGATTCCAATGGTGATTTAGATGACTGACTTGGTGACTTAGGCAATTCCTTAACCCCAGGCGATCGCTTTTGCGTCATAAGTTCCCGTTAAAAACCAGTTACAGACGAAATAATCAAAACACATCGCAACGTAACGTCACAATCCATGAAACGGTTACCATCACCTAATTTCTCGGATTTTCGCCCAGAAAAACCACCCTTATTTCTATCTATTTATCATCCTAATCGTTAAATGAATCAGCAATCAATAACCGTTTTATAGATGCTCTTACTAGGATGAGGACAGCAAAAGTTATTAGAGAAAGGTCGATTTTATGGATGAACTACATGAGCAGGTGGCGACCCTGGATCGCAAGCTCGATTCTCTTTATCAAGCCATTGAAATCTTAACTGAACGGATTGCCATTGAGGAAGCAAGCCAACAAAATGGTCAGTCATTTTCTGGAGCCGGAGAGGATATCCCTAGAAGTCGTGATTTGACCTATCACAACGGTTTTGATTCAGAGATGCTTTACGGCACCGAAGACGACTATAAGGATGTTTTGTTAGATGATTCCCGACCGGAAACGGCTAACCCCAGCGGCGGACGTCAGCTTACTCCTGAAATTCAAATTCAGCGGCTTATGGCCCAGCTGACGGCAGCCTACAACCGCATTGCGGACTTGGAGGAACAACTGTTATCGCGGCGGATTCACTAGAGGTTTTGCCGCTTAAGGGTTTTCTATCCACGATGGGAATTCTCATATAAACGTCCCGGTTCGGGGTGTTACATCAACTTCCCCAATGGCTTTCTAACGGTGGTTTTGATGATTTATCTGAGTCACTAATTCAGCTCACCAATTCAGTTCGTTAGCTAGATTATTAAGTCTAGGGTAAATCCTTATTACGCTGCCAAGCCCCTTCACCGCGAATCAAGTTGAGTCGCTGACTAGCTCTATAAATTTCGTTAACGTTTCAAGGTTTACAAGTTCCTGGCGACATATCTTGCCCCACGTCTACCGCTTCAAATTATGCGTGGTACGTGCCAGGTTTTGAAGAAGAGAATCAGAATCTATTTTTTCTAAAGGTTGTCGCCACAACATTTACCAACGATCTCGTTAGGGGATTTGGTTTCTATCGACCATTACAAGGCAATTGCAAAGTCAATACACAGAGCAACTGTGAAAGTGAGTTCCGCCTATGTCCCCAATTTCAACGCTTATTTTTCGGTAACCAACTTTTATTGAGGTAAGTTCAGGAAATAGGTGTAAGTTTATTCACGCTATTTCAGCCAAATTTACGAAAATTTTATTCTACGGGGTCCCATGGCAATGTGTTGGCATGGGACCCCGCAGTTTAGAGACTTTGGTGAAAATTTTACGCAGCGTCTGCCCCGGCCCGTAACCAGGAAAACCAGTAGTTGAGTCCGGGCGGAGTTGTTCGCAAGGCGTTGATCAAGCTAACGGGGCAACGATTTTTCAGACGGCGATCGCCCTCAGCTTTTAAATTGGAGCCGCTTGGTGAAGCTGATCATTAGGACGTGTCGTCAATTAAGTGCCAGAAGCCTGACACCGTGGCGAGTCCATGCCCTTGCAAAACAAAGCATATTAGGGGCTGAACCCTTTGGGATTAATGGCTTTGAGATTTGAATAATGACAGCCCCTAGTGCAAGACATCTATTGTGTTTCCGTAAGATTCGTGCGATTTCCACAGGTTAGATATTCGCAGAATCTAGCCTGTGGCTAAGCGCTCAATAATGTTTAAGGCGTCCTTGGGGATCAAACCACCGTATAGGCTGGCGGCGATCGCACTAGCCCCAGCGCCGACGCCCTCTTTCACAAAGCCCTTTTCGTATACCTGTAAAGCGGGAACGGTGGCGGTGGAAAAATTTAAATCAGCAGCAAAAAACGGTGGTCCGTTGGGATCGTTCGAAATCAGTCGCTGGGGAAGCTGGTGGGTTTTAGCGCTGGCATCGGCGGTGACCCAGCGAGTGGTGCCAACGGCGATCGCTCCAGGATTCCAATTCAACTGATCCCAGGTAGCCCAACAATGTGCCAAGGCGTATACCGCCAGCATTTGGGTGCCGCCTCCCAACAAAACGCCAGTGTGGGCACTAGCGGCTAACGCCATCGCAGCCACCGCCACCTGCATGGGATCTCCCACCGCGGCCACCACGTCGCGGGGATGGGCTTGGTTGGGCAGTTGGGCACGCTCCAGCCCCTGGCGCACTAAGGCAAGTTTTTGTTGGTGATTGCACTGGGAATGGCTGCTGTTGACCAGTCCGTTACCATTGATCCCCAACCCCAAAAGCACCGCTAGCGCCGTGCTGGTACCCCCCACCACACACTCGCTTAAAATCACATAGCCATCACGGTTTTCCCGTCCCAAGGCATCGCCCAACGCCCAAGCTCGATTAAATAACTCCTGCACTGCGTCCCTATCCATTGCTGCCCCGGTGCTTAAACAGCGGGCAGGCTGCCCTTTCAAATCAATGCAGTGCACGGTGGGGGCGATCGCCAGCCCCGCGTTAATCCCCTGAATGGGAATCTCTAACTGGCTCAGTAGCGCTCGGGAAATTACGGCAGGGGAGACGCCAGCGGTCAAGGGCGGCAGAGGGTATCGGGGATCGGGGCGAGGACCGTTAATTAAAAATTCCAGGTCAGCTAAGGCGGTGGTGCGGCGATCGCTAGGGGTAGCGCCAGCGGCGGAAATACCAGGAATAAGCGCCGTTTCCGTAAAAGCCACCACACAGAAAAAATGAGGCTTTTTACCGCGATAGGCATTCAGCCAAGCACTTCCCCGCTGGGAATCGCCGTAACACAAAATTGGGATCGCTTCAGTGTGCCCCATACTGCTGTTTTGCCTAATGGGATTTACTGCCGTGTTTACTGATCCCCATCAGTCATCCATATCTAAGATCACCTTTACCCAGCGCGGGGGATCGGGAATGGTCACTCCCAATCGGTCAAAAACAACCCACGCCACCAAGTGCACTGCCGCCATGTAGATGATGTTGTTAACGAGCACCATGGAAATAACGCCCGTTTCCACCCAAAAAACCGACGGGCGCACCAGCAGGCCGAACCAGGAAAACACCCAGTCCAAAAATCCTGTCACCTGGGCAATCAGGTAAACCCACAGGTCATCCCCCAAAAGTACCGATAATAGCCACAGGCGGAAAAACACCCCAAAAGTGCCCAGCAAAGTGCCTAAGGTGACGGACCAGCGCCATCGAGCTCCCCGCCGCCACAGCCACCCCAGCAGCACCCCTCCCAGTCCATAGGGCATTACGTACAACACACTACGGCTGGGACCCATCAGAACCATTAGCAGTAGCCCTGAGGTTAGGGCCGACATCCATGCCGCCCGACGATCCCAGCGTAGGTACACCAACGCCACGGGAATGGAGAAGAAAACCCGCAGTATGGGTCCCAGCGGAAAATAGTAATTAACCAACCAAATTAAGCTAGCGGCGCTGGCGAGAAAGGCTGTCTCCACCAAAGCTAGGGGGGCGATCGCGTCAGTGGGGGGCGATTTTAAGGGCAGCGATTCTGAAAGCTCTTGTGGCGGGGATTCCATGGGCGATTGCGAAGAACCGTCACTCCCTTGATCAGGAGCAGGATTCGATGGAGAACTGTCGTCAGAAGACCTTAGGTCGGGAGCCATAGAAGAAGCGCAGCAGAAAGGCGAAGCACGTAGCCCAGCTTACTTTATTAATTCCGTTGTTTTTACCCTACGACTAATCCTGCTTGATCGGTTTCGGCACTTTCGATCCAAGTCGAACACGTTCTGTTTACATTGGCTCTCAATCTCTAGGGCGTGTGCTCGTTAGGCGACAGCAGCATTACACCGTGGAAAGTACAAGTCTTCTCAAATCAAACACGCTAGGGGGTGTCCCCCTCGTCATTATCGGATTTGAAGCTTAACTGAGCACGGCTCCTAATCCCAGTGCCGCCACCTGTAGAAAGAATAAAACAGACAGAATCAATAGTTAGCTAGCGAGAGTTAGCCAGCGATCGCACGCCCTATCGATGAACTACAACGGGAGTACCGACGGACGCCCAATTGTAGAGCCAACGGGCATGATTGGGAGCGACGTTGGTGCATCCGTGACTGACGGGGGTACCAAAGCGGCTGTGCCAGTATGCGCCATGGATGGCGTAGCCTCGGTGATAGTACATGGCGTGGGGCACGTTGGGGATATCGTAGCCTCGACCGCGCATACGCTCTGGATGCTGCTTGCGATAAATGCTGTACACCCCAGAGTAAGTGGGCGTAGCAGGCTTGCCAGTGGACACAATAACGGCATAAACAGGTTTGCCCCCTTCCCAGGCAATAAGCCGTTGGGTAGAAAGGTTAATTTCCAACCACTTTCGCTGCCCCTGGCGCAGCTCACCCATGCGCCGAATTGTGTTGGGGAGCATCCCACTTATGCACTGAGTGGTGCAGAAAGTTGAAAAGCGCCAT
>CALGDE010000029.1 GCA_937883785.1 uncultured cyanobacterium | reverse complement strand
AATTACAGATTAACCTCCGTTAGCTTTCTTACTTTTCAGACGTCCTCTAAGGATTTAGGGCGTATTGCCTTGGGAATTGTTCACGATCATCCCAGTGCCCAATATCGTCGCACCAGCAATGTTTTTGTGGCTTACCGTGACGGGGGCGGCTTGACCTACGGCTTAGTGATCCACTGGTTTCGGGAAATTGCCATGGGAGTGGGCAAGAATCTAACCACCAAAATGACCTGGGAAGTGGTGGAAAAACGTCATCTTCGGGCGGAGGTGGCGGAGGATGAATCTATTTTCTCCCCCGGCAATGCTGAAGATTTAGACCGATTTTTTGCCGGTCTTTTACCTCGTTTATGACCTCTCCTATCGTTAGCAATAACGGAAAGCCCTGCGAAATTATTGCCCATCGCGGCAGCTCGGCGATCGCCCCGGAAAATACCCTGGCCGCCATTGAACAGGCGATCACCGATGGCGCTGATCGCATTGAACTGGACGTACAGCAGCTTGCCGACGGCACGCTAATAATTTTTCACGACGAAACCCTAAAAAGAGTGGTGGGCGTGGACGAAGAAATTGGCAATTTAAGCTGGAGCGAGGCGCGATCCTTTGATGTGGGTCAGTGGTTTTCACCCCAGTTCAAAGGAAGAATGATTCCATTGCTTGCGGATGTTTTGGAACGCACGGCAGGGCGAGTTGCGTTGAACTTAGAACTTAAAACTAATGGCTATGAAACAGATTTAGCGACACAGGTAGCCCAAACCATTCAAGACTTTGGATTGGGTAGCGCCTGCGTTATTACATCCTTTAAAAAGCCATGGATTGAGTACCTCAAAGAAACCTTTTCTGAGTTGGAGCTGGGGCTAATTTCCACAACCCCCCTGCCCCTTGAAGAGCTAGAGGGGCTGCGGGCGGTTTCACTCTTAGTCGATACCCTTACCCCGGCGGCATTGGAGCAATATCAGAGGCGGGGATTGAAGGTTTGGACTTGGACTGTAGATGACGGGGCGATCGCCCACCATTGGCGACAGCAAGGCATTGACGGTATTATTACGAACCAACCGGCGCAGCTACGAAAAACTCTTCAAAGTTTGCACTAAAAGCCAGCGTCAAAATTTGGGGCTTTTAGGGATTTTCTCAAGGCTTTATAGATACAGCTTTATGGATCCAACTTTACGGTTCTAAAGAGATAATCAAAGTCTAAAGTTCTATTCTGAGGAGAAATTCCACAGGAAGTCCCACCCTATTACAGAGACATTTCCATCCCATCATGAGCAAAGGCACCCTATTCGACAAAGTTTGGGCACTGCATACCGTTGGCACCTTACCTTCCGGTCAGACCCAGCTATTTGTGGGGCTACACCTGGTACACGAAGTGACCAGCCCCCAAGCCTTTGCTATGTTGCGCGAGCGGGGACTCACCGTCGCCTTTCCTTACCGCACCGTGGCCACCGTTGACCATATCGTGCCCACGGACAATCAAGCACGCCCTTTCGCCGACACCTTGGCGGAGGAAATGATCAGAAACCTGGAACAAAACTGCGCCGACTTTGGCATTCGCTTCAACAATATCGGATCCGGCAAACAGGGCATTGTGCACGTTATTGCCCCTGAGCAGGGACTAACCCAACCGGGCATGGTAGTGGCCTGCGGCGATAGCCACACCTCCACCCACGGCGCCTTCGGGGCAATTTCCTTCGGCATCGGCACCAGCCAGGTGCGCGACGTCCTAGCCTCCCAAACCCTTGCTATTACCAAGCCCAAGGTGCGACGGGTAGAGGTTAACGGTCCGCTGCCTACCGGGGTTTATGCCAAGGACGTGGTGCTGCATATTATCCGCAAGCTGGGTGTGAAAGGCGGCGTGGGCTATGCCTATGAGTACGCCGGCTCCACCTTTGAAGCCATGTCCATGGAAGAGCGCATGACCGTGTGCAATATGAGCATTGAGGGCGGCGCCCGCTGCGGCTATGTGAATCCCGACGCCGTTACGTTTAATTATTTGCGCGGTCGTGATTTTGCCCCCCAGGAAGACCAGTGGGATGCAGCGGTGCAGTGGTGGAGCAGCTTAGCTAGCGACGCCGATGCTGAGTACGATGACGTGGTAATTTTCGACGCCGCCGATATTCCGCCAACGGTCACCTGGGGCATTACGCCGGGTCAAGGCATTGGCGTCACTGAAACGGTGCCTACCCTGGATGATATGGATGAAAGCGATCGCTCCATCGCCGCCGAAGCCTACAACTACATGGATCTGGCTCCTGGTCAGGCGATCGCCGGCACCAAAATCGACGTGTGCTTTATCGGCAGCTGCACCAACGGGCGCCTCAGCGATTTGCAAGAAGCAGCAAAAGTAGCCACCGGACACCACGTGGCAGACGGAATTAAAGCTTTTGTGGTCCCCGGATCCGAGCAGGTGAAGCAGCAGGCGGAAGAGCAAGGGCTGGACAAAATTTTCACTGCAGCAGGCTTTGAATGGCGGGAGGCAGGCTGCTCTATGTGCTTAGCCATGAATCCCGACAAGCTGACGGGCAATCAAATTAGCGCCTCTTCTTCCAACCGTAATTTCAAAGGTCGGCAAGGCTCAGCCTCTGGACGTACCTTGCTAATGAGCCCCGCAATGGTGGCGGCAGCGGCGATCGCCGGTCGCGTTGCCGATGTGCGGGAACTGATTAAACACTAGGGGCGGTGCTCAGTCAAACTTCAAACCCAATAGCAACAAGGGTTATACCGATTCCTAAAATAGAAAAGATATTGTACCCACAGCAGTGCTGGATATTGAGGGGTACTAATGTTGAGGGGTACTAATATTGTTGGAAGTGTTATCGGAATTTAGACACTTGGTACTACAGCCCTTAGCATGCTTGATTTAGAAAGGCATGCACCTTCTACTGTCTAAAGTTTCTGGGCTCTAACTAATACCAACTCGCCGAGCCAAAGCGCTCCCCTTCACTGCCCTAGCTTCATCCATTGACGCTCCAACTTCTTAATCGCAACTCGTCGATTAATAACTGAATTGGCGAATAGTCCACCGGCTCCACAAAGCCATCAAACCTTGCCCTCTGCAGAGCCGAATGCCCCTCCGGAATTTCCAGCAAGGCTTCCCGCACTGCTTCCACCACGGCGGGATCAGTGTCCTTGAGGGCGGCAACCGGCCACTCAGGGTATAGCGCCGTGGTGTGATCGTAGAAGAAATTATCGTTTACGCGATCTAAAACCCTAAGTTCAGATAAGTCATTAATTTGACCATTAGCCTGCATCTTTTCTAGCTGCCCAGTGCGAACAAATCCAACATCAATAGTGTTATTTAAAATAGACAAAACAATATTGTCTTGGGATGGATTTTCCACGAAAAGGCTAAAGTCTTTAAAGGGATGAAAATCATTTTTCTTTAAGTGCAATAGTTGAAAAGCACAGCCCGCCGCTGCGGTTTCAAAGTTCAGAGCTAGTTTATAAAGTAAATCTGAAGCACCGCGCAATGCAGAATCGCCATG
>CALGDE010000028.1 GCA_937883785.1 uncultured cyanobacterium | reverse complement strand
ACTTGATGATGCGCAGGTTAGCTAATTAAGATTTACTTTATAAATTAGCTCTTAGTCGATCCTTCTTCCCCAACACCGCATTTACTGCTGGCGGTGACCTTCTTCCTCCCCAGCGCGGCGAACAGTTTGAAATTGGAGTCAGAGGCGAATTTCTAGACGGTCGGCTAATTGGCAATTTAGCCCTGTTCAACCTCACCCGTCAGAACCTGCCCACCAGCGATCCTGATAATCCACGGTTTTCGTTGGCCGTCGGTGAACAGCGCAGTCGCGGTATCGAACTAGATATTACTGGCGAAATTTTGCCCGGCTGGAACATCATTGCCAACTACGCTTATCTTGACGCCGAAATTATTGAGGACGACGACTTGCCTGAGGGTAATCGTTTATTCAATGTGCCGGAGCATAGCTTTAATTTGTGGACAAACTATGAAATCCAAAAGGGAGATTTACAGGGGCTTGGCTTTGGTCTCGGCTTCAATTACATTAGCGAGCGATTTGGTGACAACACCAATAGCTTTACCCTCGACAGCTATTTTCTAACTAACGCTGCAATTTCCTACAAACGCAACAACTGGAAAGCTGCGCTGAATTTCCGCAACGTATTTGATGTGGACTACATTCAAGGCAATGAAGGACGTAGAAACAGCGAGATTTATCCTGGTCAAGAGTTCACTATCGTGGGCTCTATCTCAGTGGAATTCTAGGAATAATGATGTTTCACTCCATTCGCCGTTTGGTGCGTTTTGCCTTGTTGGGGTTATCTTTGGCAGCGCTGATTGTGGCCTGTCAGACTACCCCAGTTGAACGCCCCTTGGCTTCATCAAGTTCAACGGCAGTCGATAACTGTCGCGTTGTAGAGCATTTTGAGGGAAAGACAGAGGTTTGCGGTCAACCCCAGAAGGTTGTGGCGCTTAGTCCATATGTTTTGGACATGATGCTCGGGTTAGGCGTGCAGCCCGCAGCCTTTGCTCAGTCCGCGAATTCCAGCGCTGAAATCGTTCAAATCTACGACAATCCAGCATCACAAATTCCTTACCTCGGGCAATGGATAACCACAAAACCGGTGGCGTTGGGCGATCGCAATACCCCGTCCCTGGAACGCCTGACCTCGCTGCAACCAGATTTGATTTTGGGGGAGAGTTTTCAAAACGATAAATATTCCTTGCTCACTAAAATCGCACCCACTCTACTGTTTGATGGACTTGCTCTAAGGGACGGCAAGGCACAATTTTGGCGAGAAAATATTGAGGCGATCGCCCACGCTTTGGGTCGAGATCAGCAGGCGAAAGAACTGCTAGCTACCCGTGATAATTACGTTGCTCAAGCACGGGAAGCTTTACAGCCAGTGCTGCAAGCCTATCCTCGAGTGTTATTGATTGGTTCTGATCTGGTTGATCGGGTTTTCTGGCTATCGGAAAATATAGTCACAGCCAGTTTGCTGAAGGAGATTGGCTTTGAACTTGTTCAGCCAGAAGGGGTGGAGTTTTCTGCTGAGGTGTCTTGGGAAATACTGCCTGACATTGAAGCCGATATCGTGATGGTGCTTGACTGGAACACGGAGCGGTTTATGAAGCCCGAAGCTTCCAGACAAGACAAATGGGCGCAGAAGCCATTACTCAATGCCATGCCGGTTTTTCAACAGGGTCGGGTCTTTTTTGCTGACTATTACCTTTGGGCTAACCATCTTCGCGGCCCCTTGAGTGAGGGCCTAATCCTAAAATCCCTGCCGGACCTGTTGTTACCTACCGTGGCAGACAAAAAAAATGCCTAGGGCGTGTCAGTTGCCTGATCAGAATTCTGTATACCTCCGCCCCAGTTTCTAGCAAGCACGATCCAAACCCATGGATATCCTGTCCTATGCCCTACATTGCATAAGCCAACGTTGAACTTTTAAAGCATTGCCAACCATGGTTTGATTAATAAGAACTAGTCGCATTAGTTCCTGACCATTGCGTAACAATGACTTTCCTCCTTTCTATCCCAGAGTTCTACCGCCAGAACCCGGAAGTGGCTGAACAACGGCAGAAGGTACGACAGCCCTGGACAGTCCCTTTAAACGATGCCAGCGGCAGAAATCACGGATATCGCCAAAAAGTCACCCTACGTCCTGGGCTAGAGATTCAGATTGATGATTACACCCTCCAAGAAGAGCTGCTTATAGAAGCCGATGGTGCGGAGCTCTGTTCTCCCCAATTATTTATAGAAATGAGCTTTATGCTCTCTGCCAATAACCCGAAAGAACAAGTGCTGGCTCAGCATAATTTCTTTGATGTTTGCTGGTGGGAAAGATGGGGTGGAAACATGGTTTGGTGGCAACCGGGCGAACGGATTCTCAAGTTTGATATTCACCTGCAACCGAATGTATTTAAACCCCTTTTAGGCAGTGAACTAGAAACGCTGTCAGAGCCCCTAGCCAAGGTTATTCAAAGCTCTCAAACAGGGCAATGTGATTTGTGTTTTTGGCAACTGAGCACAACAACACCTGCTATGCAAATAGTGATTTACCAGATATTGCGCTGTCCTTACGAAGGACCAACTCGCTGGATCTACTGGGAGAGCAAGGTGTTGGAGCTTCTGGCGCTGCGCTTGGAAGAGCTTAAGGAGTCCAGCTTAAAACCAACGGCGAAATCAACCTTAAAACCCGATGACCTAGACCGCCTTCACCACGCCAGAGAAATTTTGCACAAACGGCTGGCAAGCCCGCCTTCGCTACTAGAGCTGGCGGAGTTGGCAGGGTTAAACGATTACAAACTGAAGACAGGCTTTAAGGAGGTATTTGGCAACACCGTATTTGGCGACTTAAGACAACATCGCTTGGAACAGGCACGACACCTTTTGCAAGAACGCCAGATTTCTGTAATGGGGGCGGCGACAGCAGTGGGCTACGCCAACCAAGCTCATTTTGCCGCTGCATTTCGTAAGCAGTTTGGGATAAACCCTGGCAAGCTTTGTCGCTAAGAGGTGCTTCAATTTAACTGCTCATTAATTGCTAACCATTGCGTTAGAAAGCCTATATTCCAAAGTTTGTAGCGTTGCCCACTGCTTAACGTTTCTGAAATCAACGTAGCTTTTGGAGTTGATGACAACACGTCCTAGGCACCCCAAAAGATCCGTCTAGGAGTCAATCAGGATCCGTCTAGGAGTCAAAACTAACTGCGACACACTGTAATGTGCTCCGTAACTGAGAATTGATTTCAACAGTGCTGGTGTGAGCATGAGTAGTTTCAAAATCTTTTATGGGCTTTTAGCCACTGGATTCCTAACCCTAGGATTATTGCCAGAAGCTCATTCGCTAACTCAAAATCCTGCCTCTGGAGGCGACTCAAAAGCTGGCGATCCTGCGTTTTTGGCCCAAGGCGAGGCTGCTATTAGAACTGATACCTCCCTTGAAACGGCTGCCAGAACTGGCGTGGAGCCAAGTGTATTTTCTAGCAATAAGGAGCCTGAGGAACGATTGGCTTCATTGCCAATTACGGAGCAAGCACCTGCTACAGCGGTAGATGAGTGGGTAGCAGACGTTGCCCAGTCCGAGTCGGCACCCGCTACAACGGTGGATGAATGGCGCAATCAACTGGCTCAGGCGCAAGTGACGATTGTAAATGTGCGTATTGAGGAAACAGAGGCGGGGCTAAGGGTCGTTTTGGAAACGGCAGGAGGCGAACCAAGAATTTCTGAGTCGCGCACGGTGGGTAATGCGTTGGTGTCAGAAATTTCCGGCGCGGTGCTGGATTTACCTGGCGGGGAGGGGTTTGAGGAGTTTGGTCCTGTGGAAGGAATTGCGCTGGTGAGCGTAACGGGTTTGCCTGGCGACTTGGTGCAGATTTCTATTACGGGCAGTGATGCGGTTCCCCAGGCTGAGGTGGCCGTTGAGGGGGGAAGTCTGGTGCTGAGGGTGATGCCGGGAGAGGCGATCGCCCAGGGAGACGACGATTCAATTTAAATATCGGTTACGGGCAGCGAAACGGGAGGCTATAGCCCGCCCAATGCCACCACGGCTACGCGCACCGATACGCCGCTGCGGGATATTCCCCAGTCGATTCAAGTGGTGCCCCAGCAGGTGATTCGAGACCAAAATGCCACGCGGGTTAGCGACGTTCTACGGAATGTGTCGGGGGTGACGCCCCAAGGGGGCTTTGGCGGCTCTACGTTTAACTTTACGACTCGCGGTTTTGAAGACTCGAGAATTGTTAGAAATGGCTTATTTCGGGCGACCGATGTATTTAATGACCCGTTTATAACCGCGATCAATACGGTGGAGCGAGTTGAAGTGCTGAAGGGTCCTGCGTCGGTGCTGTATGGTCAGGCGGAGCCGGGGGGGCTGATTAATATCATCACCAAGCAGCCCCAGGCAGAGCCCTTTTATGAGGTGCATTTTAGGGCGGGCAGTTTCGATTTAATTGAACCGGCCATTGATTTTACCGGTCCCCTAACGAAAGACGATCGCCTTACCTATCGTTTAACGGCGTCCTATCAAAATGGGGGACGATTCCGCGAGTTTGTTGACTCGGAAACATTTTCTGTATCGCCCATACTGCGCTACGAGTTTAGCGAGAATACGGACTTAACCGTCGAATATGAGTATTTGATCGACAACCAAACCTTTGACGATGGTTTGCCCCTTGATCCGGTTGTGTTTGACCTGCCTCGCGATCGCTTCCTGGGCGAACCGGACGATTCTTTAAACGCAGAAGCCCACCGCTTTTACGTAACTTTTAACCATCGCTTCAACGAGAATCTGCGCATGCGGAGCGGCTTTGGCGCTGAGTTTCTTAACGATGAGCTGAGGGCTTTTCGCCCGGGAAATTTCGACCCCGTTACTGGCGATGTGGAGAGAGGTTTTGCCTTCAATGAAGGATTTAACGAAACCTTTTCTTGGCAGACCGATCTAATTGCTGAATTTGAAACGGGGGCGATCGCCCATCAGCTCCTATTTGGGGTTGAACTATCGGTCCTTGATTTAGATACCCCTGACAGTTTTGTCTTTAGGGACAACGACGGCATTCTTTCAATTAACCTGTTTGACCCCCAATACGGCGTATCAACCCCTATTCCCGGCGACGCCGTTTCACCCACTTTAACCAGCAACTCCCAAGAGACCATCGGTATTTACCTACAGGATCAGATTACCCTGCTGCCCAATCTCAAACTGCTGGTGGGCGGTCGATATGACTTTGTGAGAAATGAAAGTGTTCTAGAGTTTCTAGGGAGCAGCCAAGATACAGCTGTGGTCAGCGAACTGGATGATGGAGCCTTTTCCCCTCGCGTAGGTATCGTCTATCAGCCCATAGAGCCAATTTCTATTTACGCCAGCTATAGTCGGTCCTTTGTTCCCAGCAGCGCTAACACCATCGATGGGGAAATTATTGAGCCAGAGCGGGGAACCCAGTATGAAATTGGGGTGCGAGGAGAATTTGGTGACGTGGTGGTTAATTTGGCGGCGTACGACATCACCAAAACGAATATCACTCGCGCCGATCCCAACAACACGTTTTTCTCCATTCCTATTGGGGAAGCCACAAGTCGCGGCGTTGAGCTGGATGTGGCGGGGGAAATATCGGACGGCTGGAATATTATCGCTTCCCTTTTCTTTAACGAAACGTCTATCTCTGAGGGGGATGCGAGAAATCCTGAAGGAGATGCTTTACGCAATGCGCCCAATTCCGGTGCCAGCCTGTGGAGCACCTATGAAATTCAGTCGGGGAATTTACAGGGGCTGGGCTTTGGGGCAGGCATATTTTACGTGGGCGATCGCGACGCCGAAGTGCCCAACGATCTTATTTTGCCGTCCTATGTGCGAGTCGATGCCAGTATTTTTTACCGGCGCGACAACTGGCAGGCTCAGCTTAACTTCCGAAACTTATTTGATACCGACTACATCGAAGGCAGCCAGAGCACCGTCAATGTGCGCCCCGGCGATCCGTTTTCGGTGGTTGGCAGTGTATCAGTTCGATTTTGAAAATCGGTTGCTTGATAACCTTGCCCAAGGTGCCGAATGAGTCTCGATTTTGGATAGAACTTTCATCGGGGCTGCTCATCATTTCCAGTGCCTTTTGGACCAACGCTAAACTGCCAAAGTATTGCCAAACATGGTTTGATTAATAGGAACTAGTCGCATTAGCCTAGACAATCTCGCACCTATGAGTTTCTTCTTCCCTGCCTCCGATTTCTTGAGCCAACATCCTAAGGTGGCTAAACAGCAAGGAGAGTTGCGACAGCCGTGGACAATTCCTTTGGACGTTGACGGCAAAGGACAGGGATATCGCCAAGGCGTCAGATTGCGCCCTGGCTTACATGTTTTGATCGACGATTACACTCTCCAGGAAGACATGCTCACTTCGGTGGGCAAAAAAGGCGATCGCCCTCCCCACTTAGGCTTAGAAATGAGCTACATGCTTTCAGGTCACAACCACCTTGAAGAAGTATCGGCGAATCACAACTTTTTAGGGGCTGGTTGGTGGGAAGGCTTTGAACAGAAAACAGCCCTGTGGCAAGTGGGCGATCGGATTCTTAAATTTGACATCCACCTCGATGCAACTGTGTTTAAGAGCTTTTTAGGCGACCAACTAGAAATGTTACCGGACTCTCTGTCCGGGGTTATTCAAAGCTCTCGACCTATCCAAACCCATGATTGTTTTTGGCAGGTAGGTACCACCACACCAGGCATGAAGCTAGCAATACATCAAATGCTGCATTGCCCATATCAAGGGGTAACTCGCTGGATGTATTGGGAAAGTAAGGTATTAGAGCTGCTGGTGCTACGCTTAGAGGAAATTAAGCGCCCCAGCCCAGAAACAGCGGTCAAATCAATTTTGAAATCTGGTGACCTAGACCGCATTCACTACGCAAGGGAAATTGTGCACAAGCGGCTAACCAATCCGCCTTCACTGTTAGAACTGTCAAGGTTAGTGGGGCTGAATGACTATAAGCTTAAGCTGGGCTTTAAGCAGGTATTTGGAACTACCGTATTCGGCGATTTAAAGCGGTATCGATTGGAACAGGCGCGGCGCCTCTTGGAGGAGCGACAGATTTCCGTAAAGGCGGCGGCAGCGGCCGTGGGATACGTCAACAAAGGTCATTTCGCCGCTGCATTTCGTAAGCAGTTTGGAATATATCCTCACGAAGTCAATCGATAAAAGCTTTTACTCATTAAAGTGTTTTGTTGATTAAACGCCAGAAGCTTTACGCAGTGGGGAGTACACGACCCAGAATCCTTGCAATATTTAATTTGGAAGTTTAATTGATGGGTGAGGGATCAAAAAAAATCCGTCTAAGAGCACAAAAAAATCCCTCTCAGAGCCCGCTCGGCTTGTAACGCACTGTAATGTTCTTCGTAACTGAGAACCAATTTCAATTGTGGTGTGAGCATGAGCAGTTTCAAAATTTTGTATTGGCTTTTAGCAACTGGAGCCCTAACTTTAGGATTATCGCCAGCGGTTCAAGCGCTAACCGAAAGCCCTGGATCTGGAGACGGTTCTAGATCCGCTGTCGCAGAGGATGAACCAATGCTTCTGGATCAAAGGGCAACGCCCAATGGACCCGATACTCCTTTTGAAACTGCCACTGAAAATTCTGAAGCACCGCTAGCTTCATCGCAGATTACTGAAGTTGTACCCGCTACCACGGTGAATGAGTGGGTGGCGGAGGTGACGCAATCTGAGGCAGTGCCTGCCACCACGCTAGATGAATGGCGATCGCGCATTGCCCAGGCTCAGGTCAGGATTACCAATGTGCGTGTGGAAGAAACAGAAGCGGGACTACAGGTGGTCTTGGAAACGGCGGGAGGCGCGCCAAGAATTCCAGAGCCTCGCACAGTAGGGAATGCGCTGGTGTCAGAAATTTCCAACGCGACGCTCGACTTACCGGGGGGAGAGGACTTGGAGGAGTTCGATCCTGCCGAGGGGATTGCCCTAGTGCGCGTGTCGAGCTTGCCGGGAAATCTGGTGCAGGTTTCCATTACGGGAAGCGACGCTGCACCAGTGGCTCAGCTCAGCACCGAAGGCAGAAATCTAGTGGTGAGTGTGGAGCCGGGAGTTGCCACTGCGGATGGAGACGATGCCCCGATTCAACTGTCGGTGACTGGTGAGCAAGGGACTCGATACGCGCCCCCGACGGCTAGGGTCGGCACCCGAACCGATGCGGCATTGCGGGATATTCCCCAATCGGTTCAGGTGATTCCTCGACAGGTGCTGGAAGACCAGGGTGTTGTTCGCGTTGGTGAAGCTTTACTGAATGTTTCCGGTGTCACCCCAGCCAGAGACTTCGGTGGTTCCAACTTTTCCTTCACTGCCCGTGGATTCGAAGACGCGAGGATTTTGCGCAATGGCACTTTATCGGGAGAAGAAGACCAGTCGACGGTAACGGTTCCCAGTACGGTTGAGCGAATTGAGGTGCTCAAGGGGCCTGCTTCCGTGCTGTATGGGCGAGCAGAGCCCGGCGGTCTGATTAATATCATCACCAAACAGCCTGAGTCTGAACCGTCTTACGAAATTCAGCTTAGGGCAGGCAGTTTTGATTTTCTTGAGCCATCGATAGACTTTACAGGACCTTTGAGCCCTGACGGCAAGCTAACCTACCGCCTTAACGTTGCCTACTTGAAAGATGGACTATCACGAGATCAGGTCGAAGCAGAACTGTTTTCTATTGCGCCCGTAATTCGCTACGAGTTTAGTGAGGGTACAGACCTGACCCTTGAGTATGAGTACGCGGAAGATCGACGCACTTTTGATGATGGAATTCCAGTGGCGGCTGGTTTTGATCCGTTTGACGTGTCGGGAGACCTTTTTTTAGGAGAGCCGGATAATTTCTTTAACGATAGTTTTCATCGGTTCTATCTCACCTTGAACTACCGCTTTAACGAGGATCTTCGCTTGCGTAGTATCGTTGGCGGTGAGTTTGAAGATAGTGCGATTAATGCGTTTCGTTCTTTTGGGTCTTTTGATGAAGACACCGGTAATTTGGAGCGTACTTTGTTCCAAACTAGCGAGTTTTCTAACAGTAATTTTTCTTGGCAAACGGAGCTGGTGGCTGATTTCGAAACGGGTTCAATCAAACACCAACTGGTAGCGGGATTTGATTTGACGTTCTCCAACTTTACTATCGACCCCGGTGAGAATACCAATGGTAATTTTCCAATCAATATATTTGACCCGGACTATGACCAAGAGTTTCCCCCAAGTCGCCCGTCCAATATATTTCTCGACTTTGACACTGAAGAGAATAGCTACAGTGTGTTTTTGCAAGATCTGATTACTTTGACTCCTAATCTCAAACTGTTAGTGGGAGGTCGATATGACTTTATCAATACCAGGAGTGATCGATTTTTTGCTGTGTTTGACGAGAATGGAGAGTTACAGCGAGAGAGCGACACTATCTCTGAAATAGATGATGGAGCTTTTTCACCCCGGGTCGGTATTGTTTATCAGCCTACCGATGCAATTTCACTGTATGGAAGCTTTAGTCGTTCATTTGTGCCTAATTCTGTAAATACCTTCGAAGGCGAGGAAATTGAACCAGAGCGGGGCACTCAGTATGAAATTGGGGCAAGAGTGGAGCTGGGTGACATTTCGATCAACTTGGCGGCTTATGATCTCACTAAAACAAATATTGCCGTTGCGGATCCTGACAACATAGGTTTTTCTTTGGCAATTGGTGAAGTTAACAGCCGGGGAATTGAACTAGATATCGCTGGGGAAATATTAGACGGTTGGAATATTATTGCTTCTGGATTTATTAACGAAACTGAGATTATGGAGGGGGATGATCGTTTTCCGGAAGGCGATCGCCTAAACCAAGCACCGCTCAGCGGAGCCAGTTTATGGACTACCTATCGAATTCAAAAAGGTAGTTTAGAGGGCTTAGGCTTTGGTGCAGGAGTATTTTTTGTGGGGGAAACAGAAGCACAGCTTCCCAACGATACTGTTGTTCCTTCTTACACTCGGTTTGATGCCACTATCTTGGGAGCATCCCACTTATGCACTGAGTGGTGCAGAAAGTTGAAAAGCGCCA
>CALGDE010000027.1 GCA_937883785.1 uncultured cyanobacterium | reverse complement strand
TAGTTGAGCTGAATTTGAAAGAGGGAGTCCGATTTATTTCGGGCTCCCTCTTTTTGTGCGTTTACACTTTTTTAGGCTTAAAACTTGAGTGCATAATCTTTAACCAATCACGTAAAGTTCTGAATGGATAAAGATTATGCAGAGCAAAAGATGAGACCAGTCGATAAGGACGTTGTTAGGGTGGGCGGTGTCTCTGATTTAGAGTGACGGAATGATGAAGCAGTGCACTTTCACGGAAATTTTGCATCCTGACTTTCTGCGGAATTTGGCGGGGGAGCGATCGCTGGAGCGGGGCAAGAATTATTTCCGTCAGGGAAAGGTGCGATCGCTAGCTCAGTATGGGGACGAGATTTCGGCGGAGGTGTGGGGACAGTATCAGTACACGGTGCGATTGTGGCTACACAAGGGGCAGCTAGATTATCAGTGCTCGTGCCCGGTGGGAAGGGATGGGGCGTTTTGTAAACATGCTGTTGCTACGGCTTTTGCCTGGATTGACGGGCAGCCAAAGGTTGGTGAGGTGCGGAAGGATACGGGTGGACGCAACACTCCGATGGAGCGTTTGAAGGCGTATTTGCAGGGGCGTTCCCACGATGACCTGGTGGAAATAATTTTGCAGCAGGCGATGGCGGATGCTTCCTGGCGCGATCGCCTGTGTATGAAGAGCGCGGCGGTGGAGGATGCGCCAGATATTAGGCAATTTCGGACGGCGCTGGTGCGGGCAATTGAGATTGATGAGGATCCCTACGATGACTATGGGTATGGTTCGGGCGCTGGATATGGGTATGGTCCGGGGGCTGGGTATGGGGATGGTATTAACAGCGCCCTAAATGGGGTGGCGGATTTGCTGGAGCGGGGGCATGGCGGGTTGGTGCTGGATTTGCTGGCGGATGTGCCTGATTTGATGGAGAACAATTTTGAGCGGTTGGGGGACTGTGAGGATGATTTGTCACGGGTTGTGGATCGCATCGAGCGGCTGCATTATCAGGCTTGTGCGATCGCCCCGCCGGACTTTGAAGAGTTGGCGGAGTGGTTGTTTTACACGGAATGGAAATCAGAGTATGGGTTTTTCTCGGGGGCGGTGAAAACCTATGCTGACCTGCTGGGGAAGGCGGGGCAGGCAGCTTACGATGGGCTAATTGAAAAGCATCTGGAGAGGAAAAAATCAGGCTATTGGGAATCGCAACTGCTGCGAATGCGGGAGTGTTTAATCGAGGCGACGGGCAGCGTTGAGGATTTGGCGGCGGCGATCTCCCAAGATTTATCCCAGCCCAGTCGCTACGAGTTGCTGGTGGATTTGTATCGTAAGGATGGGCAAATTGACCGGGCGTTAGAATGGGGGACAGCGGCGTTGGAGAAGTTTGGCGAGTCTCCTCGGGCTTGGATGGAGGGTTTGGTCGCGTTTGTTATTGAGGTGCACCGGGATCGCTATCAGTGGGAGGAGGCGATCGCCGTTGCCTGGAATGAGTTTCACCGTTGTCCCCAGTTAGAGTCCTATCAACAATTGCTCAGTTTAGGAAAACCGTTGCAGGCGGTGGAGCCTTGGCGGGACCGGGCGATCGCCTATCTCCATGATTTGGCTTCGGGCAAGGAGCGCACATTGGGGCATGGGTATTGGCCAGCTAACGGTGCTGCTTTGCTCGTGGACGTATTTTTGTGGGAGGGGGAGGATGAGCAAGCTTGGGATATGGCAACACGGTACAGGCTGGCAAAGGATTCTTCGCTGTGGACTGATTTAGCTAAAATCCGGGCTCGTACCCATCCCCAAGACGTAATCGATCTTTATCGCCCCCAGGTGGAAACTGAGATTCAGGGAAAATCTGAAAAACACTATAAAAAAGCGGTCAAGTTGCTGAAAAAAATCCGCCCTTTGATGGGACGTTTGGGGCAATCTGCAGACTTTCAAAATTGGGTGGGTCAGCTTAGTGAAACCCACAAGCGCAAGCGCAATTTTATAAAGCTGCTCAAGCAACAAAAGTGGATCGCCTGATGAATTTGTTCGAGGTAGACAGAATTTATGGAGGCGTTAACCCGCTGCTGAGGGGAAATTAATGTGCCGTTGATAGGGTTTCTGACGGAACTTTCTGTGGATTCCCTACTTTATGGCTATTCAATTAACCGCCCTCGGTACCTACGCTACGGGGCAATTTGATGAGAGTGCAGCTGAGATTGTTGCCTATGATCCGCAGAGCCAACGCCTGTTTGTGGTGAATGCTCAGAGTGCGGCGGTGGATGTGTTGGATATTCGAAATCCCAACCAGCCGACGCGGTTGTTTTCCATCGATGTGACCCCCTATGGCAATGGGGCAAACAGTGTGGATGTGTCCAATGGCGTTGTGGCGATCGCCGTGGAAGTGGAATCGGACGGGGTGCAACAACCGGGCAATGTGGCGTTTTTTAACGTCAATGGCGAGTTTTTGCGGACGGTTCCTGTGGGAGCATTGCCCGATGCTTTGGCGTTTACTCCCGATGGTCAGCGCTTGGTGGTGGCGAACGAAGGGGAGCCCAATGATGAGTACACGGTGGACCCGGAAGGTTCCATTAGCGTTATTGATTTATCCAACGGTTTAGAACAGGCCACCGTTGCTACCGCTGATTTCACGGCGTTTAATGGGCAGGCGGATGCCCTGCGGGCTAGGGGCGTACGGATTTTTGGTCCCAATGCCACCGTTGCCCAGGATTTGGAGCCGGAGTTTGTGACGGTGACGCCTGATAGCAGCACCGCTGTGGTGACGTTGCAGGAGAACAATGCGATCGCCGTGGTGGATCTGGCAACGGCGACGGTTACGGAAATTCGTCCCTTGGGTATAAAGGATGCAGCTCAGCCGGGGAATGGGTTTGACGCCAGCGATCACGATGGGCGTATCGATATTCGAAATCATCCAGTGTTTGGTCTGTATCAGCCGGATGCCATTGATACGTTTACGGTGGGCGGCAATGTTTACTTCATCACCGCAAACGAGGGAGACGCGCGGGATTATGACGGCTTTAGCGAGGAAGTACGGGTTGAGGATTTAACCTTGGATCCCGATCGCTTCCCCAATGCCAGCGATTTGCAGTCGGAGTCGAATTTGGGACGGCTTCGCACCACCAATGCCCAGGGGGACCTGGATGGCGATGGGGACGTGGACCAGATTTTTGCCTTTGGTGGGCGATCTTTTACGGTTTGGGATACTGCGGGCAACAGGGTGTTTGACAGTGGTGATCAGCTAGAGCGCATTACCAGTGCCGCTAACGCAGAGTTCTTTAACGCCACCAACGACGAGAATAATTTCGACAATCGCAGTGATGACAAGGGACCGGAGCCGGAAGCGGTTACTGTCGGTCAAATTAACGGTGAGCCCCACGCCTTTGTGGGGCTAGAGCGGGTTGGTGGTGTGGCGGTATTTAACCTCAGCAATCCGGCGGCTCCTGAGTTTGTGCAGTATGTGAATAATCGCGATTTTTCTGGCGACCCCGAAGCAGGCACCGCGAGGGATTTGGGACCGGAAGATATTGCGTTTATTGATGCCGTTGACAGCCCCACCGGGCGATCGCTACTTGCGGTGTCCAACGAGGTGAGCGGCACCACCACTCTATTTGGCGTGGGGGGCATTACCCGGCTGCAAATTCTAGCCACCTCTGATCTGGAAGGGGGCGTAGATGCCATTAGCGACGCCCCTAACTTTGCGGCGGTGGTGGAAGGTTTGGAAGCGGACGCCGACAACAAAAATATTCCGTCCATTCTGCTGTCTGCGGGGGACAACTACCTGCCCGGTCCGTTCTTTAATGCGGCGGGCGATCGCTCCCTGCGCACTCCCCTGCAAAACTTCTATTCGGAGCAGTTTGGCGTCGCCTTGGACAACGTGCGCGAGGGGGTGGGGCGGCTGGATATCAGCATTATGAATGCCTTGGGCTTTGATGCCTCGGCGGTGGGTAACCACGAGTTTGATGGAGGTACGGCCACCTTTGAAAGCATCGTGGGTCCTGATATTCGCGGCGATGAGCTGGGAGATGTGCGTTGGCCCGGTGCCCAGTTCCCTTACTTAAGCGCCAACCTGGATTTCAGCGGTGATGATAATCTATCGGGCTTGTTTACCTCTGAAATTCGCGACAGCACTGACTTCCGGGCAGAATTGACGAATTTGGATGGGGCGGCGGATGCTCCGGCAATCGCCCCGGCTACGGTCATCGAGCGGGACGGCGAACTAATTGGTGTGGTGGGGGCTACCACTCCCACGGTGGGCAGCATTTCCTCCACTGGCGGCGTTCAAGTTTTGGGCACCACTGAGAACGATATCAATGTGCTGGCGAGCATTTTGCAGCCCACCATTGACCAACTGCGGGCTCGCGGCGTCAACAAAATCGTTACCTTGACCCACCTGCAACAGTTTCAGCTGGAGGAGCAGTTGGTGCCTTTACTGGGGGGAGTGGATGTGGCGATCGCCGGGGGTTCCGATACGTTGCTGGCAGATTCTACGGATCGCCTGCGGGCAGGGGACACGGCAACGGGCGATTTCCCAACGTTGGGAACCAATGCCGATGGGGAGCCAGTGGCGATCATTAGCACCGATGGTCAGTACAGCTACGTGGGTCGCTTGGTGGTGGATTTCGATGCCAATGGGGTCCTGATTCCCACCAGCATTAACGCAGCAGAAAGCGGAGCCTACGCCACTGATGCTCAGGGGGTAACGGACCTGTGGAATGCGGTGGCTCCAGGGCAGAATCCCTTTGGTCCCGGTACCCAGGGCAATACGGTGCAAAATCTGGTGGGCAGTGTGCAGAACATTGTCACCAGCCGCGATGGGGAGGTATTTGGCTCGTCCACGGTGTACCTGGAGGGGCGTCGTTCTGCGGTGCGAACTGAGGAGACAAACCTGGGTAATTTAACGGCTGATGCAAACCTGGCGGCGGCGCGGGCTGTGGATCCCACGGTGCAGGTGTCCATTAAAAACGGCGGTGGGATTCGCGATTCTATCGGGCGCATTGATGGGTTGACCGGTGAGCTGTTGCCAACGGAGACGAACCCTTTGGCTGGCAAGGCAGAGGGTCAAGTGTCCCAGTTGGATATTGAAGGTACCCTGCGTTTTAATAACGGCTTAACGTTGTTAACTCTGACGGCGGCCCAGCTACAGCAGGTGATTGAGCATGGCGTGGGTCAGTCTGGCGATGGTGCGACGCCGGGGCGTTTCCCCCAGGTGGGTGGATTGTCCTTTAGCTTTGACGCGAGCCTGCCGGAAAATCAGCGGGTGCGGTCTTTAGCGATTACCAACGATGACGGCACTATTGCCGATGCGGTGGTGCAAAATGGCGCGTTGGTGGGTGACCCCAATCGCCAAATCCGCATCGTCACCTTGGATTTTCTGGCGGGCGGTGGCGATAGCTATCCGTTTGACACCTTTACCAACGCCAATCCGGTGGACCTTGAAACGGATGAGCAAACAGCGTTGGGGAATTTTCTAACCCAGTTGGGCTCCCCTTTTAGCATTGCCGACACCACCGCTGCTGAAGATACGCGCATTCAAAACCTAAGTCAGCAAGCGGATACGGTGCTGGATGGGGCCACGGCGGTGCCCACTCCCCCCAGCCCTACCAATCCGGTGGTGGATCCGCTAACGGGCTTGACCCTTCAGGATGTGTTTGACGAAACCTTCTATCGCGGCACTAATCCTGATGTGGCGGCGGCAATTGATAACGGCGATTTTGCCAGCGGTTTGGACCATTTCACTCGGTTGGGACAGTTTGAAGGACGTAACTCCATCGCGTTCTTCGATACCGCTGGGTATTTGCTGGGCAATCCCGATATTTTCGAGGCAGTGGCTAACGGCATTATCAGCCCCGTAGCTCACTACGCTAGCTTCGGTTCCCTGGAGAATCGTGTACCGAGCGGTTTCTTTAACCCGGTTTCCTATTTGGCAAGCAATCCTGATGTGGCTGGGGCGATCGCCTCCAGTAATCTCAGCTCAGCAGCGTTCCACTTCTTCAAAGCAGGCGTCTTTGAAGGTCGCGCTGGATTCTAAGTAGGCTTCTCATTCAGGGTTGCATTTTTGACCGTTCGTTTGAAGTAGTGAATTATATGTCCCCCTTTTCCAAACGCGTTAAGGGGGATTTTTCTTGTGTTTCTTGGAGCCACGAAATCTCTTGTTTTCCCACGCCGGTTGAAGGAGGATGGCAAAACGTTCACCATGGCATGGAACGTTTGCCTACCCACCCCGCAACATCGCCAGAATTTAGCGGGGAAGAATTCCTGAAGGGCGGCGTAATTCCTAATGGATGAAGAGACGATTGCTACTGGTTTACCCCCTTCTAAACGTTCACCATGGCATGGAACGTTTGCCTACCCACCCCGCAACATCGCCAGAATTTAGCGGGGAAGAATTCCTGAAGGGCGGCGTAATTCCTAATGGATGAAGAGACGATTGCTACTGGGTTTACCCCCTTCTAATCGATTTATGCGGGAGATCGCTTTTAACCCTGGCTGGGGCGGCGCGTTTCCTCCGCCCCCAGTTACCAAGGACTACCAAGGGCTACCAATGGCGGTGAACGCAGCCCAATAGAACGGATGGGCTAGGTCATAGCGATCGCCACTGTCACTGAGCTTAGCGTCGGCGCTGGCGTAACTTGCATCAGTATCGGGGAGGGCGATTGTCTGCCCGTCAGGCAACATCAGCTCGCGATCGCTGCTAATTTCGACGGGATTTTCCAATAAAAATAGCTGTGCCCGCTGAAGCGCCTCCGCCTTGGTTGTGACGTTGGGATCATTGAAGAAGTGATAAAAATAGGTCATCAAAATCATCGTCGCCCGATCATTCACTTCCCACTGACTGGCGATCGCCGTGCGAGCCCCTGCCTTCACCGTCAACCCTGCAAAACCCAGCTCCGCCTCAGCACTGCCCACCGCCGTGCGGCAGGCGCTTAAAATCAGCAAATCCACCGTAGGACTTCCCAAGCTCAACCGCCCTAAATCCGACACACTGAGCTGTTCATTCCAAAATTGAATATAGGAATTTTCCACCCCACCGTCGCGGAAATTGGCATGGGTGGCTAAATGCACTACCCGATAAGGGTTTTGCTGACGCTGGGCAACGAAAGTCGCCTCAGTAAATTCTTCGTTGGTAAACGCCGTGCCGCCATTGCCAAAAATCTGGGGCGCTGCCAACGCTTCGGCGCTGGCATAGGGCAACGATTGCTGCTGTTGGTCCACGGTGAAGGTGGAAGCACCCATCGCCAACACTTCCCCCTCGTGGGACAGCTCCAGGTAGCTTTCAATATTTTGAAATGACGGCACTACGGTAAGCCCATAGTCTTGAATTAAAAAGCGATCGCCTTTCATCAATGCCCCATAGGGCACACTGCGCAACAAAGGACCGGGGGCAATCAGCAAAGAATCCACCTCCGCCGCCTGAAGTGCCGTTTCCACCGGAGTAATTAAATATTGGCGTAGACGCTGGGCAATAGGGCGATAGCTATGGGCATGGGAGGGGGACTCTCGGGCAAACGGATCCGTTACCTCCCGGCGCAACTGCCCAATTAAATACTTCAGCTGGGATTGATTGGTCTCAGCCACCGTTTCGCGAATAGTTTGCCCCCGCCCTGTGATGAGCAATAGCTCCAGCCGATCTGGGAACGCAATGGGATACAAAATCGCAAATCCCTTGCCCGTGCGATCGCCCCAGGTTTCCAATAGCTGTTCCACCCGGGCTGTAAATCCCTCACCATCCCTCAACTCCTCTAGCTGCCCATCCCCCTCTGGGTTATTTTGGGCTTGCCCGTCCCCATCATCATTGTCACCACGGCTATTAAGCCCACCCATCGTTTGGGAATCCAACTCCAAATAATCAGCAAACTGCAACGTAAATAACTCATCTGCGGCAGATAACGCGCCTCTGGTGTCCCCCTCTGCCAAAGCCTTTTCCAGCCGACTGGTGGCGCCATTAATCTCATCGATCCAGATGGACGGATCGTACCCCGTCGATAGGTTGAAATTAGGCAGGCTTAAGCCAGAGTCAGCTTCACGCTGTACCAGTAGGTCGATATCTAAAGCAATGGTGTCCTCTGAAATTTCAGGGAGTCCACTGGGTTCACCGGGGAGGGCCGGGTTGAGGGGGGCTGTTGTGGGCGGGGAGTGACCGGGGAACGATTCTGTACTGGGATTCTCGGCGATCGCCCCTCCAATAATCACTCCGCCTTCCCCATCTGGAAACAACACTTCAGGCAATGGCTCAGGTAGCAGGGGCGATACCCTTTCAACGTGGCCGTCCCCATCAGCAACGTTATCGGATTGGTTAACCTCTTCATTTTGATCGGGCAACGGGGGAGTTAGAGGGAAGCCGAAATCTGGCGAGGGCGCTGGTGGCAACCCTGGGCTGGATTCTGAATTCCCCCCGTCAAGTAGCGAGATTGGAATCCGAGTTACGGTTTCCAGCAAGTCTGGGATCACGATGGGCGACATGGACGGCGTTGGCGAGACGCTGACGGGTGATTTCGCAGGTTCTGTCTGGGGTTCTAGTGGTTCTAATAGATCTGCTAGATCCGCTGGATCAGCCTCCAAATCCAGAGATGGATCAGGGGTGGGTTTTGGATCTGGATCCGGTGTGGGCGTCGGGGTTGGTGCAGGGGCAGGAACAGCTCCGCCAGGGGTCACTGTAATGGAACCGTTGGTAAAAGTCCCAGGATTATTAGGAATCACCTCTCCCAGTGCTAATGTCACCGTGTTCGATCTGATGGTGCCCACCGTTCCGCTGGCGGCAACATTACCCACGGTGAACGGGCTAAGTCCACCGTGATTAATGGAGATTGCGCCGTTAGTACACAGGGTGGTGCCGTCGCAGCCTGCACCAGACAGGGTGCCAAAGCCGTAAATATTCCCGTTGGCGCTATTAAGGGTGATATTTCCACCGGTGGCGCCGACGCTGTTGATAGCGTTAAAACTCAAGTCATCTTGGGCGTCTAGGACCACGCTGCCGCTAGTTCCGCCGTTATTTTGGGTGCTAACGGTTTCAACCGTTAATGTTCCTTGGGACGATAGTTCAACATTGCGACTACCTGGACCTTGGGCTTCAATATTTCTCGCCGACAGGTTACCTCCGGCGTTGGTACTACGCACCGTGATATTTTGTCCGGCCGTTACATCGCGGATGTTTGCATTGCCGGAAACCAAAATTGAAACTGCGCCGCCTGCGGTTACGCTATCGCTGATGGTGACGATGTCGGATGCCACAACTGACGCCGCGCCTCCTGCGGTTATTCCACCGTTGATGGTGACAGTGTTGGGGGCCACAATTGAGACTGCTCCGCCCGCTTGAACTCCTCGCTCCAGATGAATGGGACCACTGAGAGACTGCACGTTTAAGTTATTTGCGATCGCATTAAGCTGGACCTCTGCGCGCGAGTCAACGCTGTATAAATAATCCGGTCCTGTGCCCCCCCGTTGCCCCGTCAAAGTCAGGGGACCCGAGTCTGCCTGCACAACCACGTCCTGCTGTAAACGGATTCCAACGCCCGCTTCACTGCCCGTTCCTCCGCGCCCGTCAAGGGTGATGCCCCCTGGACCGCCAGAAATAATTCGCTGGGGCATTCCCGCTTGCCCCAGGATTTCTATTCCGGTGTTGGCACCATCAATGCTAGTTCCCCCTCGGCCGGTGATAGTGATAGCTCCGCCGGGAGCTTGTAATTCGCCATCGCCATTAATAAACACCCCTAGATTGCCGACGCCAGCGCTTGTACCCCCCTGCCCTTCGATTACAAGATTTCCGGTGGGACTGGCGGTTATGGACGTGCGCACTATGGCGACCCCAGTGTGGTTATCCTGCTCCAGTGAGCTGGACGGCTGAACCCCGGTGGCAGACCCGCCCGTTCCCGTAATGGTGATGTCTTGACTGTCCGCTGTAATCGTCAAATTGCTGTCGAGTAGGAATACTCCGCGATTACCAAAGCCTGTATCTGTCATACCGCCCATGGTTCCCGTCAAGACGATGGAGCCGGTTTGGGTCGTTAGCTGACTCCGCTCCAACTCAACGCCGTCGTTAAAGCGTCCCCCTTCGCCGCCGGTGCCTGTTAAACGAATTTCACCGGCGTCAGTGTTCAGCATGCTGTCTTCAATGGTGATGCCGTCATTCAGTGCTGAGCCGGTTCCACCAACGCCATCAATGCGGATGGTGCCGAGCCCCGCCGCTGTTAAGGTGCTATTAGTGAGCATCACCCCTTCAACTTCATTGGATGCGGGTAAATTGTTCCCTGCGCCATCAAGAACAATGGAGCCGTCAGTGCCCGCATTAAGGGTGCTGCCCATAATATTGACTCCGGAGGTGGAGAAGGCGTTGGTGCTGGCAACTCCGGAGGCAGAGATATTGCCGCCGTTGGTGGCGAGGGTGACTCCATTTTCAACCACCACCGCGCCGCCACCCACGTTGTCGCTGTTCCCTTGCAAGTTGAGGTTGCCCCCATTCAAGGTGATATCGGCGCGCACACTAACGTTTTCGTCGGCTTCCAGGGACAGGCTGTTGGCGGTGGCAGTGGCGATCGCCCCATTGACCCCAATATTTCGACTGGCTTGAATCGTGACATCCCCAGTTAGTAGCGCGATTTCTATCGCCGTGGGGGTAATAGATAGGTCGCTGGTTCCCCCTTCCGTTTTTTCCAGGGTTCCGTCTGCCACATTGGCATTTCCATCGATAAACCCAGTGATATTGGGGTCTTCGATGGACACATCCCTAGGATCTAGCAGCAGTTGTCCCGCTGTTCCCTGGAGGGCTGCCACATTAACGCGCCCGGTGAAGCCCAATCGCTCCCGCCCGGACACTTCCACAAATCCACCGTTGCCACCGACGGGGCCGCCTTGGGCAACGATCGCCCCGTCAAATACCGTGGCACCGTCGGCCCACACAATGGCTGTGCCCCCATTTCCCCTGTCCAGCGCACTCACATCAATGGAGCTGGCTCGGTCAATAAATGAGGTTTCGCTATTAAATAATCGGGTTGCGGAAATCGGCGTTTGGTTGGGCAATGTTCCTGTGGGTGCTTGGGATTTGCCGCCCTGGGATTTGCCGCCCTGGGATCTGCCGCCCTGGAATGTGCCGCCAAGATATACTTCACCGCCGCCGCTGGGACCCGTTGCCTGGATATCTGCCGCCGTGGCAATCAAACGATCGCCCGTAATTGCCACCGTTCCACCGAGCCCCGTTGTGGACGCTGCGGAAATTTGCCCTGAGGCGATCGCATCTCCGGGCTGTACCGTGACGGCGTTGGCTGGGGTGCTTAAATCTCCGCCGGATAATGTAATCTGCCCGGCGGCGTTTACTTGAATATCGATGGCAACGTCGGGTCCGGCTCCCGTTAGCAGTTCACCGAGGGAGAGGGGGGAGATGGTGATGCTTGGGGTTGTGGAGGCGTTAGTTGTTGATTCGTTGGTTTCTAAGGCGGGCGATCGCTCCAGTTCTAGGGAAAGCACCTGTCCGGCGGCGGAGAGTCGTAGCCATTGCCCATCGGGGACGGCTGCGATGACCACCTGACCGCCGGGGGCGATCAAGGAGCCACGGTTGACTACGATGCCTGATAGCAGCGATAGCCGTGCCCCTGGGAGGACCGAGAGTTGTCCCAGGTTGATAATGCTGCCGGGATCTACGCCAAATTGAAAGAGTTGGGGGTTGCCCAGTAGGGCGCCGTAGTTTTGGGTGGCGCCGTTCCACGCCATGCCGCCGTCAAATTCAATGCCCGTTGCTGTGGTGGCGGTAAAGGCTGCGGGGACATCCAGTTGGGCGCCGGGAGCGAATAATATTCCCGCTGGGTTTAGCAGAAATAGGTTAGCGTCGCTTCCTGTAAGGCTTAGGGTGCCGTTGATAAATGACCCTTGTCCTCCCACCACTCGCCCGAAAATATTTTCAACTTTCTCGGGACTGATAAAGGTGGCGGTGCTGCCGGTGTTGATATTGAAGGTGTCGAAGCTATGAAATAGATTGCTGCCGTCGCTGGACTGGGAGCCTCCGGTGATGGTGTAGCGATCGCCGGGGGTATACCTATCCGCCGTTGCCCCCGCTGGCTGATAGTGCACCTGGGTACCGGTGCCGTCATCGGCCGGAACAATGGTGTCGGCAACGGGCCCGGAAAACAGACCACCGAGAAGGGAAAGGGGCAGCGAAAGGAGCATAGCGAGCAAGTGGCTGAGTGTTGTCCCTGGCGTTGGGACCGGAGGTGCTGACGGAGTCCAAGGGAAACGGGTGGACTGGGGACGGCAGTCTTTAAAGTGCTTCGATTCTGTTGGGTTTATTTAGGAACTACCCACACTCTAAACAATTTGCAACCCTATACAGGAGCACCTAATCACACCCAAGTCTACTGAAAAAGGCTATGCCTTCGCTATCAATGTGATGTTGCTGTTGAAAACATTATTCCCACAACCCTTGATTTGGCAGAATTGATGGCTTGGCAGAACTGGCGCAACATATGCTGTTTGAGCCCAAAAATATCTGAGCCCAAAAATATCTGAGCCCAAAAATATTTGAGCCCAAAAATAAACCCCAAACATCTTGCATAAATCTTCGCCCTTGCCCTAAATCCCGCTCCTCGGGGAGAACCATGTCCTGGACGCGGTCGCAGGGGGCTGAGGGCTTTCAGTGGCTTTTGATTGGTGCAATATGTTTGGGGTTTGCCTTCCAAGATCAAGTCCCGATCCTTGATTTGTAGGGGGCGTTGTCATGCACCCTACTTCTGAGCCTCTTTGTTTTGCAGTTGCTGGAGGATGGCTTGGGTGAGGGGATGGTCGGAGAGTTGGGCGGTTTGAATTTTTTCAATAACCTTTTGCAAAAATGATTTAAATTGCGACAGAGCTTTCTGTGAGTATGGGTGCTCGTCTCCGAGGCTGCGGCTGAATATATCTAAGCAGTGGAGATATTCAGATTCTGCAAGGGCAAACTTTTGCTGACTGTGGTGTAGTGAAGCCAGACACCAAATTGATATGGCGGTAGAGGGATGGTTGTCACCCAATTGCTCCTCACGGATTTCGAGCGATCGCCGATACAAGGGTTCCGCGTCCGAGTAACGTCCTTGAGACTCATACAATGCCGCTAAATTATTCAGGCTCGTCGCCGTGTCGGGATGGTTGTCACCCAATTGCTCCTCACGGATTTCGAGCGATCGCCGATACAAGGGTTCCGCGTCCGAGTAACGTCCTTGAGACTCATACAATGCCGCTAAATTATTCAGGCTCGTCGCCGTGTCGGGATGGGTCGCACCCTGGCGGGTTTCGGTGGTTTCTAGGGCGTTTTGTTGATGTTGCACCGCTCGCTGCCAAAGGCTTTGGGATTCCGCTAGGCGGGCTAGAGCGATAAATGGCCAGTAGTAGTCGTCTTCGTTAATTTGGTCGGTGAATTGGGTGGCGTGTTCCAGATGGGGAACGGAGGCACGGGTGCGGTCTTGGTCAGAGAGGGTGGGTGTGTGGGGAACGGTTTTGGCGACGCTGACCAAGGTGTTTAGAAACCCCTGTTGCAAGGCATCCCCGTCTTGCTGGTGCGCCCGTTTCTCCCCAAAAAATGCCCAAATCAACGGATGCAGTCGATAAAGCCCCTCCCCCTGCCGCTCCAATAAATTCAACGGCAACAGCTCCTCATCCCGCCACTCTTCCAATTCCTCGCCGTCTTCCTCTAGCAAACACTGTTCCACCAATCCCCAAGGCACGGTCGCCAACCCAAAGCATCCCAACAACACCGCCAACCGCTGCGCCCCTGCCGACAACACCTCCCAGCTCAACTCAAACGCCGCCGCCACCCCCCGCTCTGCCCGCACCATCGACGGCACCGTCGTCAACGCCCGCGTCTCCAACCCCTTCCCATCCAGCCGCGACCCCATCGCCGCCAAGGACAAATCCAACTTCCGCGCCAAATACGCCCCCACCAGCTCGATCGCCAACGGCAACCGCCCCAGCCGCTCCACCAACTCCCCAGCAATGTCCAACTCCCGCTCCAACCGCTCCGCCCCAATCCAAGTCCCCAACAGCTCCAGCCCTTTCTCCCGCGTCAACACGCCTAAAAATAAACAGCACGACTCGGGCAATAACCGGCGATCGCGAGTGGTCAACAACACCCGAAAGGATTCACCCCCCGGCAACAGCGGCTCCACGGAGGACCGAAACTCCACCACATCATCCACAACCACCAACACCGCCCCCGCCGGCCACCGCGCCCAACAAAACTGCGCCTTTCCCACCTCCGACTCCACCTGGTCCAAACTCACCCGATCCGCCTTCGTCAAAAACCAACTCTCCGCCACCGCAATCAAATCCGCCAACAGCCGCGCCCCCGACAACCACACTACACCGCCAGGAAATTTGTCCGCAATACCCAACTGTCGCGCAAACTGCACCACCAACTCCGACTTCCCCACGCCGCCCATACCCACCACTCCGGCGATCGCCACCACCGAAGCCGCTCCCAACTTCTCGTCCAACTGCCGCAGCTCCCCATCCCGCCCCACAAACCGACTCGGATCCTCAATCCCCAACCGCCCCAAATTATTAATCCGCCCCGTGCGCAGAGTTCGCGGCTGTTCCTGCTTAACGATTTTGTCGCCAGCAATCTTATCGCCAATAAACTTATCCTCAGCGACGTTATCCCCACCGTCGCGGTTAGATTGATTAATCTCTTTTGGATCGTCGTTATTTTTTGCCATAGGTGACGGAGCGATCGCCTGGACTTAATTCCCTGGACTTAATTCCCTGGACTTAATTCCCTGGGCTTATTGTAGCGATCGCCAAAGTTCAAATGCAGTTACTCAGCGGGCGGTAACGTTTTTGCAGACCGAGCAATATCAAGAAAAATCGGATCGCTGGTGCCCCAAGCTTCCGGTAAGGACACCTGGAGCAAAACCAGCAGCACATCGGGGTTGTCTGAAAACTCCAGCAAAGTGAACTTGTAATAGTCCTCCTGCCCATCTTTCTCACCAGAAAAAGCGCTTGCGGTAATGGTTTTTCCCTGGTGAGTTTCTGTTTTTTGGGTATAGATGGGCGTGAAATTATTCCGCTTAGACTTCAAATCTTCCACGTGAAAGTCGAACACTTCCTGGGCGGTCATACTGCCATCCAACTCCCCCAAGTTATACACAAACACCCCCGTATTCATATCTTGACGGGGGGCAATGTACTGCACATCAAAGGGATTTTCGTCCTCATTCAACAGCCATCCGTTGGGGACTGAAATTTGAAGCTGCCCCTCCGCCAACGGAATCGCCTGCCCTTCCTCTTCGGGCGCAGCCGCAACCTCATTCTCCGCCGCCTGCTCCTGCGGTGCGATCGTCCCCGTATCCTCAGCCTGGGGCGAACCCTCCCCCCCACAGCCCGCCAATATTGCCGCCGCCGTCATCACAATGCCAAACTTTCTCAAACTTTTCATCATTAATTTCCAATACCAAAAATTCCCAACACCAAAGCCCGTAATAATCCCAGAAGCGAGGCAATGTCTGGGTTTATTTTAGCGATCGCCCATATCCAAGCTCTGCCACAATTTAGATAAAGCAAAGCCCCCAAATCCATGACTCAATGTTTGGATGTGGCATGCTTCATCCACTTATGCTCGGCAGCGCCGAAGAACCTTTACCCAGCGGTATCCAGGTTGATCGCGCCCAAACTCGCTTCCGTAAATTTCGTTTGCGGTACGCAGAAGGGGCGTCGGGGCAGATTCGAGTGATGTATTTGGTGCTTTGAGAACTGCGGGCGATCCTCCTATCCTGATTTACAGCCACAAAGAATACGCCAAACGTCCACCGGCAGGCTCCCTAAGCTCAGCCATTCGCGAGGCTTTGGACGAGCTAGCACCATAAAGTTTGCCTAAAGTCTATTACCCATAGAAACGGTCCTTCACAAGAACCTGCCACACTGTAGACGCGGCTTAGGTGAGGAAAAGCTTTGCAGGATCGGGAATGCGACGTATTTGACGGTGGGTTGATGCCCTATAACCAAGCTTGGCAATGGCAGCGGAACCGCCTGGAAGAGCGCCGGCACAATGGCGATCTGGGGGACGTGGTTTTGCTGGTGGAACATCCTCCGGTGTATACCCTCGGCAAAGGCTCCACCACCGACCATCTAAAATTCAATCCCGACAATGCCCCCTATCCCGTGGTGCGTATCGAGCGGGGCGGTGAAGTGACCCACCACGCGCCGGGACAACTGGTGGGCTATCCGATTTTGAACCTGAAGCGCCACACACCAGACCTGCACTGGTATTTGCGCCAACTGGAAGAAGTGATTATTTTGACCCTAACGGAACTGGGACTACAGGGGACTCGCCTGGAAGGATTAACCGGCGTGTGGGTGGATGGGGAGAAGGTGGCGGCGATCGGCATTAAGGTGAGCCGCTGGATTACCATGCACGGCTTTGCGCTGAACGTGTGTCCGTCTTTGGATGGGTTTCGCCATATTGTGCCCTGCGGTATTGGCGATCGCCCCGTCGCCAGCCTGGAACAGTGGATTCCCGGCATCACCGTTGAAGACGTAAAACCCATTGTGGTGCGATTCTTCGGACAAACCTTTGGGTTGAAATGCAAAAACGCAGGTCTTCCAACACCGTAGTGATCCCCTCTTTCAGCAAAAAGGGGCATGCTTTACGCATACCCCTTCAGAAATATTGAGCAATTCCTCGTCAGTAATCCCGCGAGGCTAGACACCTAAAGCACTCATACCCCCAGGTTTACTTGGCGTAGGAGCGATCCAGCGACTTGGTCATCTTCGGCAGTTTCACCTTTGTGGCCAATCCCAAAAGCTCTAGCGATCGAATGGTCAGCCAGGTCATATCAAACTCCCACCATGACAAACCGTGACGTGCGGAATACTCATAGGCGTGATGGTTATTGTGCCAGCCCTCGCCATAGGTCAACAAAGCAACCCACCAGCAATTGCGGGACTCATCGCCAGCTTCATGGGAGCGGTAGCCAAACTTGTGGGTCGCGCTGTTCACCAACCAGGTGCAGTGGAAAGTAACCACTAAGCGAACAAAAATTCCCCAGAACAGGAAGGGCGTTCCGCCCACCAGATACATCAATACCGCCAAGGCAATTTGGATGGGTAAGAAGTACTTATCCAAAAACTGATAGAACTTGTCGTCGGCAATGTCCCTAATAAACTTAGGTAGTTCCTCTTCAGCGGGTACCTGGTAGAACATCCACTCCATATGGCTCCACCAGAACCCCTTCCGAGAATCATGGTGATCGTTGGGCTGGTCAGAATAGCGGTGGTGGTGGCGGTGTAATCCAACCCACCAAATCACTCCCCCTTGGCACGACAGTGCTCCGCAAAAGGCAAAGAAATACTCAAGCCACTTAGGGACCTTAAAGCTACGGTGAGCCAACATTCGGTGCCAGCCCAAGGTAATCCCCAAACCACCGGTAATCCAGTGGAATAAAACGGCGACGCCCACGGCAGTCCAAGTAAAGTTGCCGGGCAAAAATGCACAAATGGCAGCGGTATGAATCACTGCCATAAATATGATGACGCCCCAATCGTAGGCGAGTTTTTCTTCTGACTTTGCAACAGCCATTGAATGTCCTGGTAAAAATGTTTTGGAAAATAATGCCCTAGGAGAGAACGCTGGTCGGGCATAGTACGCTCTGGTTAGCGTAGCATCTTTTAATAATTCTTCAGTTGACGAGGGGATCAGTGAGGTGGCTGGGGTTTTAGCGAAATCTTTTGTTAAGTCCCAGCTCTTTACTATGCCCAGTTGTGGACCCTAGAAGCAGTAGAACATAGACCCAGTGACGGTGGGAGAGAGCTTGGTGAGTGAAGTGCGCGATCGCCTAGAAGCCGCAATAGAACAGCTTCGTCCGAAATTTCAGGGGATTGATAATCAGGTGCGTGAAAACCTGGGGCGGGTGCTGGCAGCTTTTCGGGAGGAAAAGGTGGGTGCACACCATTTTGCCGGGGTGTCTGGTTATGGGCACGACGATATGGGGCGAGAAGTGCTGGATCGGGTCTATGCACGGGTGATGGGAGCGGAAACGGCGATCGCCCGAGTGCAGTTTGTGTCGGGGACTCACGCGATCGCCTGCGCACTATTCGGCATTCTGCGTCCCGGTGATGAGCTGCTATCGGTGGTGGGATCCCCTTACGACACCCTGGAGGAAGTGATTGGAACGCGCGGCAAGGGACAGGGATCGCTGGCGGAATTTGGCGTTACGTACCGAGAAGTGGCGTTGACGGCGGAAGGGCGCGTGGATTGGGAGACTTTGGCGACGGCAATTAAGCCCGAAACCCGTATGGTGACGATCCAGCGATCCTGTGGCTACGACTGGCGACCCAGCCTTTCCCTGGCGGATATCGAGCGTATTGTCACCACGGTTAAAGCTCAGAGCCCAAACGTGGTGTGCTTTGTAGACAACTGCTATGGGGAATTTGTAGGTGATCGCGAACCTACGGCAGTTGGGGCAGACCTAATGGCAGGCTCCCTGATCAAAAACCCCGGCGGCACCATCGTCACAGCGGGGGGCTACATTGCCGGACGGGCGGATTTGGTGGAGCAGGCTGCGTGCAGATTAACTGCGCCGGGCATCGGTTCTGCTGGGGGCGCTGCTTTTGACCAACATCGGCTGCTTTTCCAAGGATTATTCCTGGCGCCCCAAATGGTGGGCGAAGCGATGAAATGTAATTATTTAGCGGCGCGACTGTTCGCCGATCTGGGCTACCCCGTGAATCCCGGCCCCGACGATTCCCGTTGCGATATTATCCAAGCCATTAAATTCGGTGACCCTGACAAAATCATCAAATTCTGCCGTGCCATCCAGCAGCGATCGCCCATCGATTCCTATGTGGACCCGATTCCCGACGTTATGCCTGGCTACGAAAGCAAAGTGGTGATGGCTGGTGGCACCTTTATCGAAGGCAGCACCTTGGAGCTGTCTGCCGATGGACCGTTACGGGAACCTTACATTGCCTACTTCCAAGGGGGAACCCACTGGACCCACGGGGCGATCGCCCTGGAAGCGGCCTTAGAAGCCCTCCTCCAGTAGCCCGAACCTCCACCGAACCACGGACAAAAATCCAACACCCACCCAATTCCACTACAATTGAAGCGAGATTCATTAAAACGCTTTAGATTCGCGATATGGCTCAAGCAACTCAGGCAACCGAAACCAAGCCAAAGCAGGGCATTCAACTAACGGACTCTGCCCGTACTCATATTTTGCAATTGCAGGCGGGACAAGGCGGCGACCTGTGCTTGCGCGTGGGTGTCCGCGGTGGAGGCTGCTCCGGCATGTCTTACACCATGGATTTTGAGGATGCCGCGAATATTCGTGACAACGACGAAGTGTTCGACTATGGCGAATTTAAGGTGGTTTGCGACCCCAAAAGCTTTTTATACCTTTACGGCTTAGTACTGGATTTCAGCAGCGCTCTAATTGGCGGCGGGTTCCAATTCACCAACCCTAACGCCGATCAAACCTGTGGCTGCGGCAAGTCTTTCTCCGCCTAGGCTTCCTTGTTGCCTCCACAACGCAAGGCTCTACATCATCAACTTCAGCTCCCCAATCGACGACAGGTTCTGTCGGTTGGGGGGCAGTTTTTGTTGGGATTAACGTTAGCCAACTGTGGCGCGATCGCCCCACAGCCCACTAATCAAAAGCTCCCAATCACCCTAACCATCTCTGCCGCCGCCAGCCTGCAAACCCTTCTCCAAACCCTTCAATTTCCATTTCAAGAGCAATTTCCCACGATAAAACCGCTGTTCAATTTTGCTTCGTCGGGGGCACTGCAACGGCAAATTGAACAGGGTGCCCAGGTGGATGTGTTTCTTGCCGCATCGCCCCAGCACATGGATCAACTAGAGCAACAGGGGTTAGTGGCGGCGCGGCGATCGCTCCTTCGCAATCGAATGGCATTGGTAACTGCAACCCATATCAGCTCCGTAGAAAATTTTGCTGACTTACTAGGGGATGCCGTTAAAACTGTGGCGATCGGTCAGCCAGACAGCGCTCCCGTAGGTCAATATGCCCAGGAGGTGTTGCAAGCTCTGGAACTGTACCAACCCCTAAAAAGCAAATTGATTTACGGCAAAGATGCCCGCCAGGTTTTGACCTACGTAACCACGGGCAATGCGGAGGCGGCATTGGTTTATGCCTCCGATGTGGCGCAGACCCAGCAGATGAATTTAGTAAAAATTGTGGAGGAAGCGCTGCACGCCCCGATTACTTACCCGGGCGGGGCGATCGCCGACAGCCCAAACCGAGCAGGGGCGATCGCCTTTTTAGATTTCCTACAAAGTGACATGGCCCAAAAACAAATCGCTGCCCAGGGCTTCCAAGTGGAAGGACCTAAACAGCGATAGAGCGATAGCAGGTGGCTAAAACCAGCCCTAGCCGATTTAATAAGCTTCCTGTAGCTCGAAGAAATCGGGGGAAATATAATCCTTACGCAATGGCCAACCCACCCAATCTTCCGGCATCAAAATGCGCTTCAAATTGGGGTGTCCCTCATAAACAATGCCGTACATATCGTAGGATTCCCGCTCCTGCCAGTCTGCCGCTTTCCAAATCCAGTAAACGGACGGAATTGTGGCATCGTCCCGAGGCACATGCACTTTAATGCGCACTTCCTGAGGCTGGTGAGCACTATCTTTGGCCTTGATTAGGTGGTAGAAACTCACCAAATCCTTACCCGGTCCCAAATCAAACGCTCCCTGACATTGCAGGTAGTTGAACCCGTAGGCATACAGCGCCGTTGAGAAGGGAAGTAAGAACTGACGGTCCACTTGCAACACTTCAACGCCCGTGTCATCAATTTCCATCAACTCGTGACCAAAACCATTTTTAGTCAGCCATTGGGAAACCTTTGTCTGTTCAACTAAGGCATTTTCCTGCTCTTCGCCCTCCACAGGCGTCGTCGTTTCGTCAGCCACCTACGCTTTCCCCTTTGTATCCACTAACTCTGCTTGAGCGTGCTCTGCCTGAAGTGCTGGCGGAACCGGCATTCCAATGGCTTCAGCAATCTGCTTAGGCGGCGCATTTCGAGTGCCTGTGGATAGGTACCGACCATCCAAGATCGGCGCCACCGACTTCATTTCGTGGGAAATCGTATGGAAGCGATTGGTTTGAATCAAGTTGCCGCGCTCGGCTAGCGCCTCGTTGGACACTTTCTTACGCAGCTTAATCACCGCATCTACGATCGCCTCAGGGCGAGGAGGGCAGCCGGGCAAATACACATCTACCGGAATTAGCTTATCCACACCGCGCACGGCCGAAGGAGAATCGACACTGAACATGCCACCAGTAATGGTGCATGCGCCCATGGCGATAACGTAACGAGGCTCGGGCATCTGCTCATACAAACGCACTAACGCCGGTGCCATCTTCATGGTCACCGTACCCGCCGTGATTAACAAATCCGACTGACGCGGGCTAGAACGGGGCACCAAACCATACCGGTCAAAGTCAAACCGGGACCCGATCAACGCTGCAAACTCAATAAAGCAGCACGCTGTTCCATACAGCATGGGCCAAAGGCTCGATAGCTTTGCCCAGTTGTATAGGTCGTCGACCGAGGTCAAAATAACGTTTTCCGATAGGTCTTGAGTTACGGTTGGGCGACCTACCGGGTTCATTAAGTCGTTTGCGCTGGTGGGCGCTTTCCTACTCATGACCATTCCAATGCTCCTTTTCGCCACGCGTACACTAGTGCAACCACAAGGATTGCAATAAAAATCAACGCCTCCACAAAAGCTAACAGCCCCAATTGATTGAAAGCCACTGCCCAGGGATACAAAAAGACCGTTTCCACGTCAAAAACAACGAATACCAGGGCGAACATGTAATAGCGAATATTGAACTGAATCCAAGCTCCGCCAATGGGTTCCATCCCTGATTCATAGGTGGTGGCTCGCTCGACACCAACGCCGCGCGATCGCACTACCCAAGAAGCCCCCAGGGCCAAAACCGGCACCAGGGAACAAATCAGCAGAAATCCTAGAAAATATTCGTAGCCGTTGAGAGAAAACACAATTAATCCTTTCTGCTAACGCGTTGATGATGCGTTTAATGTGCTTGAGTATTGTGCTTAAGCAGGTGAGCAGACTTTGTCCGACGCCATGGATGCCCTTGACCCATGCCGTTACGGTCTCCATCTCTTCATATTTCGTAAACGCGTGATTCCATTGTGACACGATCCTGAGCGGCTCGGCTTTACATTGGCTTATGTCATAGCCCTCATAGCTATGGAATAATTATTAAGGGATGTTTACATCAGTTGTTCGCGTTTGTTTGCATTGTCTGCAAATAACTGCTCGCACACCCCAGATGCCTTTTCCATATCTAGCCCCATGACCCAGCCCGACGCCGACCCCTCCGTAAATCAACCAACCCCTGATTCTGGTGCCGCCCCAGACCCTGGAAACTCCAGTGCTGAAAGTGTTGGCGCCGTCCAGGCAACTGCCGCCTCTGACGACGCTGCCCAGGACGTTGCTGCTCAAGAAGAGGGGGATCAACCCAAGTACATTGGTCCCAAGCCGATTTTGTCCACCAATGAGCCAGTGCTGTCCCCAGCTCTGAACCGTTACGAGTGCAAATCCTGCGGCTATATCTATGAGCCCCAGTTGGGAGACAGTCGATCGCAAATTGCGAAAGACACAGCTTTTGTGGATGTGCCTGACACCTGGCGCTGTGCAGTGTGCGGCGGTAAAAAATCCTTGTTTGTGAACATTGGTCCCGGTGGTCAGCCCTCTGGGTTTGAAGAAAACCTGGGCTACGGCATGGGTGTTAATACCCTGTCTCCGGCAGCTAAGAACTTGCTGATTTTTGGCTCCCTCGGAGCAGCCCTGGCGATGATGTTGAGCCTTTACGGCTTACGATAGGGCGGTATTTGCTGGCTTGCCTTCACTGGCGAGCAAAATTTGGTGGCGATACGCCATTGCCGTACTGTTGCAATGACAGTTTTAATTTCAGAACTTTCAACGTTTAGATTTCACTTTTAGGACTATGGCGAATTGGTTTAAACGATTAGTGGCGTTCGGGGCGATCGCCTGGCTATGTGTCAGTTGCAGCAGCCTTGCATCCCTTTCCTACAATCCGTGGGAGCAACTTGAAATTCCCACCGACAACTCCATCCTGGACATCACCTTCAGCGACGACGGTGAAACCGGCTGGATGGTGGGCAAAGACAGCACCATTCTTAAAAGCAATGACGGCGGCGATACCTGGGAAACCCTGGGCTTAGATTTGGGAGACCTGTCCTACAACCTATTTTCCGTGGATTTCTACGGTGAAGAAGGTTGGATTGTGGGTAAGCCGTCCCTGATGTTGCACACCACGGACAACGGTGAGCACTGGTCTGAAATTCCCTTGAGCGCCAAGCTGCCTGGTGACCCCCTAAGCGTTGTGGCGGCCGGTCCTGACCGGGCTGAAATGGCCACGGATATCGGTGCCATTTATCGCACCCGTGACGGTGGACGTAACTGGAAAGCCGCGGTGGAAGGAGCCGTCGGTGTGGTGCGCAGCTTAAATCGCTATTCTCCCAACGGCAGTTACGTGTCCGTTTCCGCTAAAGGCAATTACTATTCCACCTGGAGTCCCGGTCAGCAAACCTGGCAGCCCATTAACCGCAACAGTTCTCGCCGGTTGGAGTCCATGGGCTTCACTCCCCAAGGTCAGCTTTGGATGATTGAGCGGGGTGGACAGCTACAGTTCGCCGACAAGGAAAACGAAGGGGAATGGCTGGAGCCAATTACGCCGGAATATGAGGCGAGCTGGGGTTTCTTAGATTTGACCTATCGCACCGAGGACGAGCTGTGGTTGTCTGGTGGTAGCGGCAACCTATTGGTGAGCTTTGATGGTGGCGAAACCTGGGAAAAGGATCGCGATGTGGAAGCGGTTCCCTCCAACCTGTATCAGGTGCGTTTCTTTTCGCCGGAGAAGGGCTTTATTTTGGGGCAGGACGGCATTGTGCTGCGATATAACTCCCAGATAGCGGCGGCGGGTGCTGCGGCTCAGGCTGAAGAAGCTGGGTAATTCCCCGAATAAAAACCACCTGAGCTAATCGGCGGTTTGGGGCGTGGAGATGGATACCGTTGGGGCGAATGCCAAGAAAAATCGGTATCTTCCCTATTGTCCCTAGTTAGGGAGAAGTAACTAATTAGCCAGAAACTAGTTGGTTGAACCATTCGTCAAAAAGATCGGCGTAAGTTCCACGTATTGGAATTGCGCCGGTTTTTTGCTGGAGAGAGCTTTGCGGGAAAGACAACGTTTCTTAGGACGGTGTTGCTTTTAACCAACGTTTATTTCGGTCTTTGATAGAAGCGCTAGGGGGAACTTGTTCTGTAAAATGCCCATCAGCGTTACCTGGCTATGGTGTTGTTCCCGTTTGTGCTTTCGTTTGCTATCTACCCCGCTGTTTTTGATCGCAGTATTGATTCTTTCGTTGAGTCTCGTCGCGTTGCGATCGCCGGTGCCCTATGACCTCACCTTCGGATCCCACTCCCACTCCCGACCCTTCTGATTCGCCGTCAAATTCGAATAATCAGGGGCGATCGCCTCGCCCTAAATGGTTGAAATACGGGCTGTACGGTGCGGCATTGGGCACAACGGCGATCGTGGCGGGGGGCGCTGGCTTTGGGTGGTATTGGGTGCACTATCAGCTGCCAGGGTTTGTGTCGGAAACTCTGAGCGACCTGCTGTTGCGCCCGGTGGAGGTGGGACCGGTGGAGTCGGTGGGGTTGACGGAAATTCGGATGGGTAAATCGGTGGTGTTGCCGCGACCGGAGGATCCCGATTCCGCTGAAGCCCAGGAAGTGATTGCTCGCTGGAATTTATGGGAGATTTTAAACCCGGTAAATTTGCTAGGTGATCGCATTATTCCGCTGCATTTGGAATTTCGCGACGCCACAGTGTACGTGGAACAGGGGGACGATGGCTCTCTGGTGGATTTAACCCTGGCGGAAAGTGAAGATGAAGGGCCAGGACCGGTAGAAATTCAGGTTGCGAGCGTTAAAGCCTACAACACTGACGTCAAGGTAATTCCGGCGGCGTTTGATCGCTTTGAAAATTCTGCTGGGGTTGTTGAGGTCAACGAACCGGTGGTGCCGCTGCAAATTTTGGGAGCAGAAGCTTCGGTGGATTTGCAAAATTGGCAGGATGGCGCCCCGCAGAAGATTTTATTTAATACGACGGCGACGCTAGATGTGGCGGGATCCTCAAGTCCGGTGGCTGCACGGGGGGAATTTCGAGGGGATTTACAGCGGATTAAGGCTAGTGCGCGGGGCACTGATCTGTCGCTAGATGGAATTGCCCAGTTAGCGCCGGGGCCGATTTGGGTGCGATCCGGTGTGGCGTCAGGCAATGTATCGGTGGACTATGCCATCGATGGGGCATGGCCCACGTTGCAGGGGACGGCTCAGGTTAAGGACTTGCAGGTGGATGGGGAACTACTGCCGCGATCGCTACGGGTGAACGAAGGGGCGTTTCGCTTTGGGGAACAGGAAGTAGACATTGACACGTTGCGGGTGCGCTATGGGGAGGTCTCGGCTCAGGTGAAGGGCAAGGTGGACTTGGCTAATAGTCGCCTATCCCTGACGGATCCCCAGGGAAGCGAGCTAGACACAGCGTTTGATTTAACGGTTAATGCGCCGGATGTGGGGCTGGGAGAGCTACAGGACACCTTTGGGCTGGAGCTGCCTATCGCCTTGGAAGGTTTGGTGGGCGCGGAGGCTAACTTGACGGGCACCATCGATAATCCAGTGCTGACCGGACGGGTGAATACTTTGGGGCCGTTCCAGGTGGATCAGGTGGAAATTGATACCCTTGAGGCGGAATTTTCCGTGCGATCGCGGCAGGCTAAATCTCAGCGGGCTAAATCGCAGCAGGCTAAAGCAGAAGATTTGAATGCCAACACCGCAGAGTCGTTAATGGCGCAGGCGGGGGGCGGATCGGTGAATCGGCGGTTGGATAAGCTGCCGGAGCGGTTGGCGGCGATATTTCCCGTGGAAGCGACCCTGGAAGATTTACGCATTGTGCCCGCCTCCGGGGGAGAAATCACTGGCGATGCCATGGTGTTGCTGCGCGATCGCAATCAGCTGGAGTCCATGGAAATTGCCGATGTTCAAAGCAGTTTACAGTTGCGATCCCTCAACTTGAATAATCTGGCAAGGGTATATGGTGCGCCCACTACGGTGGGGCTGGGGCTGCTGTCGGGGCAGCTTTCCGCAACGGGACCTTTAGAAGACTGGCAAGCCCAAGGGCAGTTGTCCGCTTTGGGCGGCGAGGTAAGTATTATTGGCGGTGGCAGTGATACAGAGTTTGCTGGGCGGGTGAACTGGGCGGGCATTGGCACCCAGCGCTTTGCCTCATTGCTGCCGGAGGAGGTGCGACGTCAGGTTAAGGGGGACTTAGCAGGGCAGGCACAAATCACCGGGGAACTGGGGGAAGTGCCAGTCCTTTCGGCAGCAGTGCGCACAGGCTGGGGCGGCGGAGCAATTACCGCTAACGGCACCTTGCGTGGGGAACGGTGGCAGGGAGCTGCCCAGGTGCAAAATGCCCAGCTTGTTACGCTTCTGCCCCGCTACGGCGGAATTTTAAGTGCCAATGCGGAAGCCAGCGGTGATTTGTCGGGGGATCTCAACCGCATTCGCGCCACCGTTTCCAGCCGCTTGACCCGGTTTGCCGGGGGTAACGTGAACGCGGCGGTTAATTTGGCAGGGGGGCAGTGGCAAGCTAATGTGCAAACTCAAAATATTCAGCTAGCGCGACTGGCTCCCCAAGGTACCGGCCGGTGGACGGGAGTGGTGACGGCGGCGGGACCGGTGGATGCCTTAACAGCGCTGGATTTAACCCCTGTGCGTGCCCAGGTCAATGGTTCCCTATTGCCGGGGGAGCCAGGCACATTGCTCACGCGCCCCCAGCAGGATTATTTAAATCGCCGTTTGCCTGTTGCTGTGGCTGCCCGCTGGGATGGTAGCGGTGTGGCGGTGGACCGGGTGCAGGGACCGGGGTTATCGGCCACGGGGCGGGTAGATGCTGCGTTTAAAGGCGGAAACTTAGCCCTGGGACCGGTGGATTTTGTGGTGGACGTGGAGGATGTGGACCTGGAGGTGTTGCCGTCTCTTTCACCGGTTCCCCTGCCCGATGTGGTGGATCAAATTCAGGCGGAGCGCGACCTGCTGGCGGGTAACGCGGCATTTCAAGGGCGTATCTATGGGCCTATCGAGAGTTTGGCTTTGGCGGGGGATGTGCGCCTGGACGGGCTAGCGGTGCTGGAATCGCCCTTTGAGGATTCTTTGGTGGGCACCGTTAGCGGCGGTCTAACCCGTGGATTGGTGGCGGATTTGCAGGGGGAGCGCGATCGCATTTTTGTCACCCTTAACTCCAACTTCCTGCCTACCAAATTTGAAGTGAACTGGGATGGGGCGATCGCCACGGGGCGCCTAAAATCCGCTGAAACCCTGGAGTTTTTCGTTTCTGATTTGCCCCTAGAACGCTTCCCCCTCCCGGCATCGTTAACCGCTGGCTTTGGAACACCGCGAGGCATTGCCACCGCCAAGGGCACTTTTCGCCTTAGGGATGGTCAAGCTCAAGCTCAGTTTGGGGTGGATAATCCAGGTCTGCAAACGGTGTGGGGCGATCGCGCCGCCGGCAATATCGCCTACAGCGGCTTTCGCACGAATAAAATCGCCATTTGGGATACCCAACTGCGCCGGGGAGACGGCGTTTATGGTCTCCGGGCAGATTTGGTGCTCCAAGATGACCCTAAATTTGATGGGGAGCTACAGGTTAACGACGGACGCCTGGAGCAGGTGCTGCGGATTTTGCGCCTAACGGATTTTGATGCCCTCAGCGTGTGGGCTGCCACCTTAAGACCCCCCAATCCCGGTCGTGCTTCTGATTTGGGGCTGCTGGGCATTAACACCTCTGAATTTACGGTGTTGGATCAGCTATATAAGCTCAACGAAATTCAGGCGCTCTTAGCCCAAGAGGTGCAGCGCGACTGTAGAGCCTTGCCGGTTCCCCCCCTCAGTCAGGTGACCGGGGAATTTGACGGGGCGATCGCCTTTTCCGGCACCGTTGCGACCGGAGCCAATGCCAACTTTAATATTTCCGGCAATAACTGGCAGTGGCCCACCCAAGCAGACTGTCGCGGTGACCAAATCGACCTCACCATTGACCGCGCCACCCTTGCCGGTACCTTGAACGACGGCACCTTAAACCTGGAGCCTGCCGAATTTCAAACGGGAGAAACCATTGCCCGCTATGTGGGACTGATTGGTCAGGAGCCCAACGGCAAATTTGAACTGGAAAACTTTCCTGCGGAACTGCTGCGCCGGGTTCCCCAAATTCGCCAGCTGTACGCGGAAGCGCCCCTGCCTCTGCTGTCGGGCACGCTCAATATCGACGCTTCCCTAGCGGGCACCCTGGGTAATCCCAATGCCCGAGGGCAAATTGAACTCTTGGACGGTCGTCTGAATCAGCTGCCGGTCCAAAGCGCCACCGGCTCCTTTAACTACAGTGCCGCCCGCCTTAACTTCGGTAGCCGGGTGTTGGTGCAGGGTAAAGGGGACGATCCCATTCGCATTAGCGGCGGTTTACCCCTGCCGTTGCCCATTTCCACCGTGCAGCCGGACAGTGATGCAATTCGCTTTAAGGCTTCGGTGACCAATGAAGAATTCGGGCTTATTAGCTTGATTGCCCCCCAATTCCAATGGCTGGGGGGCGAAGGGCGAGCGGACGTGGAAGTGGCGGGCACCCTTAGCCAGCCTATTGCTAACGGCGAGCTGGTGTTGAACGATGCGGAAGTGGCTATTTCCGAGCTGCCGGAGCCCCTGAAAGGCATTAGCGGTACGGCCCAACTGGAGGGCGATCGCCTTATCGTCAACAATATCCAAGGCAACCTTACCGAAGGGCAAATCCGCATCGACGGAGCCCTGCCCCTATTCCCCCTTCCCAACTCGGCCCCGCCCATTACCAAGCCCATCACCGTTGATTTGGACCAGCTACGGCTTACCTTGCGGGACTTATACCAAGGGGGCGTAAACGGGCAAATTGTGGTGAATGGCTCGGCGATCGCCCCAGAAATCGGTGGCAAGATCGGCTTGGTGGGGGGGCGCGTTGTGTTGCCCACTGATCCCACGGCCCTAAACGCCGGCGGGGGCGCTGCTTCCGCTGCCGGTGGCGATATTCCCGTAAGCTTTAACGACTTGGAAATCAGCCTGGGCAAGGGGCTACAAATTGTCCAGCGTCCCCTGCTTAATTTCCTGGCCCGGGGCGGACTCACCTTGGATGGTCGTCTTGCGGATCTAAAGCCCTCGGGACGTATTGAGGTGCGGCGGGGACAGGTGAATCTTTTTGCCACCCAATTTTTCCTAGAGCGCGGCGAACCCCAGTTTGTGGAATTTCGACCGGAAGACGGCTTGGATCCTTACCTGGACGTTAATCTAATCGCTAACGTGGTGGAATCCAGCAATAATCCTTTCACCACCGACAACACCGCCGCCGACAGCACCGAAATCCGCGAAAACTTTGTGGATCGGGCAGGTGTGGGGCAAACGGTGCGGGTACGGGCCTCCGTGGAAGGGAATGCTAGCGAAATCCTTAATAACCTGGCCCTTACCAGCCGCCCCGCCCGCAGCGAGGGTCAAATTCTGGCTTTAATCGGCGGCAGCTTAGCCAACAGCGTCGGCGATGAATCCAGCGGCACCGTGGCGATCGCCAACCTTGCCGGAGCCAGCTTGCTCAATACTATCCAAAGCAATATCGCCAACACCCTGGGCTTAACGGATTTTCGGGTGTATCCCACCGTGGTCAGCTCTCGCCCCGACAACGATGACGACGATGAGGAAGACGTGGAAACCAGTGTGGGGCTGGCCCTAGAGCTGGGGCTAGATATTACCAACCGCCTGTCCGCCTCCGTCGCCCAGGTGTTTTCCACCGCCGACACCACCACCCGCCTGAATTTAAACTATCGCCTCAACGAAAACACTTTAATTCGGGGATCCACGGACTTTACAGGAGAAAACCGCTTCTCAATTCAATTTGAAAAGCGGTTCTAGGAACGTTAGCAACGTTGGGAAAAAGCTAAGAGGCAGACTTAAGCGGTGGAGGTGAAGGCGCCAGGGGGGACGCGATCGCCGCCCCGGACTCTACTTTGCGTTCACCGCCGGTCATATCGTCGATGACCCCATCATCGCCGTTGATCCCGCTGGGGCTGCTGGGACGAAATAGGGTGTCTAGGTAAACCTTGGACGCGCGGCGATCGCCCTCGGCATTTTGCAATAGAAATAGGGACAAGGCGGCGGCAAGGACTCGGTTTTTATCCCAGTCTGGGTGTTTAGCTAAGTAATCCTGGAGAGCTTCCAGAAGGATTTGAGGAACATCGGCGCAAACGCGCTGGGTGGGGGTAATCATGGGCAAGGCTCCGGCGTGAGAACAGCAGTGGCAGTGGGCTGACAGCGTATTGAAACTGTATTTTGAGGGTTTTGAAAGCCGGATTAAGGACGGATGAAGGGAACCGGCTGCGGCACTATTCTCGTTACGGGGACCGGAGGTTGTCAACGCGGCACCCTGTCATTTTTCGTTGTTTTTGAAATGGCTGCCAACGAAGGGATCAGGCTTTCAGCCGTTTCGACTTAAAATTCCGCAATAAAAAGCGTCCTTTTCTGAGAATCGACCGTCACAGGGGGAGAATTCCACAGAAACGCCCTAAACCCTTATGGGATCGCTAAGGGCTGTGGAAAACTCCCGTTGGGCTGTGGAAAACTTTTGGGATCTTGTGGAAAAACTGTGGAAACGCTGTGGAAGACTTTTTGAAAAAATAAAAAATTCTTGCTGTTAAAACAACGTAACTAAAGGGGTTTCACGGTTTTTGGGGCGATCGCACTAGGTATAGTGTGGTCCCCCTTGGCAATCCCCATGCCCAGGGTGCGTGATCACTATCTGTGGAAAAGTCCTAAATCAGGCGAGTTAAGAAAAGATTATTTTTGGCAATTACCCGGCAAAATTATGGGCGCTAATAATGTTGAGATATTTTGCAATGGTGACTGGGACTTGTGCTCCGTTAGGCGCCAGAAGCTTCACGCTGTGGAGAGTGCACGTCCTAGCGACGTCCGCGGCAGAATCCAGGGGCGCCTCACCAAAATCCTTCTATTGCCACCGACTCCTATGGCCTCCTGTCTAAGCAGGCAAGTCTGTGCTCTGATTTCCGCCACGGCACACCCCCATTGAAGAAATTAATACAAGGGCTATAAATTTGCCGAGGCAGCCATCAAAGCCGTATTCGAACTTTTTGGGTAAGGGGCTTTATGGGGAAGGTGCATCGTAGGGTAGCGGATCCTCTAGGCCAAGCTCCTTAAAAGCTGCTAGGCGCAATAGACAGGAATCACAGCGCCCACAGGCGCGATCGCCACCTGCATAGCAAGACCAGGTTTTTTCCCAGGGCACGCCTAGCTGGTTGCCTAGGCGAATGATGTCGGTCTTTTTCAGCTCCAGCAATGGAGACACTATCTGTGGGGGATTGCCTTCCCGTCCTTGTTTGGTGGCTAGGCGAAATACCTCCTGCATGGCGTCCACATAGTCAGGGCGACAGTCGGGATAGCCTGAGTAATCCAGGGCGTTCACGCCGATATACACGCGTTCTGCGTCCAAGGTTTCAGCGTAGGCCAGGGCAAAGCTGAGAAAAATGGTGTTGCGGGCGGGCACGTAGGTGACGGGGATTTCCGACGCCATGGCTTCCACGGGGCGATCGCTGGGCAAGTCAATGGTGTCGTCCGTTAGGGCTGAACCACCCCACTGAGTTAGGTCGAAGTTGACAATTTGATGTTGCACCACCCCTGCCAGTTGGGCGATCGCCCGTGCCGCATCCAGTTCTCGACGATGGCGCTGTTGATAATCAAAGGAAATGGCGTAACACTCGCACCCGTCCGCCTTCGCTTGGTATACCACCGTGGACGAATCCAAGCCACCGGAAAGTAAAACAACTGCTTTCACTGGGGTTACAACCTCGCCGCTAATGTTTTTACAGGCTGATATCAGACGCTAAATATTGGACGCTAAACAGTGTTGGGCGCTAAATGGACGCCTTGGGCAATAAACGGAGCCGTCCACAGGCTTAGGTCCGGGTCAGGAATATATTGGCGAATAGCGCTTTGAATAAGTTTGGCGTTAGCTCCGTCGGCGGCGATGCCAAACACCGTGGGACCCGACCCGGACATCATGGCTCCCAAAGGTGCCTGTCCCTGGAAGCAGTCTCTCAAGGTTTTAATTTTGTTGTGATCCGGCAGTACTGCGCGTTCCAAATCATTACGCAATAGGGCTCGGATTTTGTCTAAATTGTCGCGACTTCCCTGGGCAAGCTGACTGAGCAGTCGCACCATTGCTCCGGAACGTACCTGGTCATGGCGGGACGTTTGGGTATTTGCATCACGAGCATATTCCCCTTCAAAGAGTTCCCGATAGCGCTTGTAGGCCCAGGGGGTGGAAATGCTGAGGTTGTCGTATTTGCCCAAAACCACCCATAAATCAGACACGCTCGGCAGCGGGTCTAACACCTCGCCGCGACCGGTGGCAAGCGCGGTGCCGCCGCTAACGCAAAAGGAGATATCTGAACCCAGCTTTGCCGCCAAATCCTGTAGCGCCTGGTGAGTTAGTCCCAGTTCCCACAGCATATTGAGCGCCACCAGCACCGCCGCTGCGTTGGAGGAACCCCCGGCAAGTCCAGCGGCCACAGGGGTATTTTTGGCGATCGCAATATCAATGGTGCTTTGGCGAGAGGCGGCGTCGGGAAACGCCTGTACCATCAATTCAGCGGCGCGGTATGCCAGGTTCGTTTGGTCATTGGGCACCAGCGGATGAGGACAATCAACGCTGATTTTTGCTGGTCCCGAATGCACCGCCACCGTCACCCGATCCATCAGTCCAATGCTTTGGAAAATTGTGGACAGTTCGTGGAAGCCGTCGGGGCGATCGCCCACAATTTCCAAGTACAAATTCACCTTGGCTGGAGCCCATAGGGACAGGGAATTAGCGGTCATTTCAACCCCAAGATTTACGGTAACGTTAGCGCCCAAAGTATCGTGCTCAGATTACCGCTTATTGACGCCCTAGTCCTCGTCCTACCGCAGCATTTTCCTTATTGTTTAACCGGCGATTTTTTAGGGGACTTTTTCGAGGATTTGCTAGATGTGGATTTTGTGATGGCGGATTTTTTTGTGGATTTTGCCGTGTTTTTTTTTGCTGTGGAAGTGACAGGGGCTGTACGGGGGCTTTTCCGGGATTTTGCCGTGGATTTTGACTGGGTTTTGCCCGTGGTGGACTTACGCTTAGATTTCCCCTTTGGCTTGTCCACGTCCCGGCGATCGCACAGATCCACCAGCGTACATTCCCCACACAACGGCTTTCGCGCATCACAAATATTGCGCCCGTGGTAAATGGTGCGAATGGACCAGTTTTCCCATTCCGGCTGGGGTAAAAGCTTCATCAAATCCCGCTCAACACGCACTGGATCCGTATGGTTAGTCAATCCAAAGCGATAGGTTAGGCGCTTAACATGGGTATCCACCGTCACCCCCATGTTGGTGCCAAATCCATTGGCTAAAACTACGTTGGCAGTCTTTCGAGCCACCCCTGGTAATAGCAGCAGCTCTTCCATCGTGCGGGGCACTTCGCCGTCAAATTTTTCCATAATCATCTGACAAGCGCCCTGGATATTTTTGGCTTTATTGCGGTAAAAACCGGTGGAGCGCACCAAACTTTCCAACTCATCCCGGTCCGCTTCCGCCAAGGCTTTAGCATCAGGAAAGCGGGCAAATAGGGCAGGGGTGACCTTGTTAACCCGTTCATCGGTGCATTGGGCGGACAGAATTGTGGCAACCAACAGCTGCACCACCGTTTCGTAATCCAGGCTGCACAATGCGTCGGGATATAGCCCCGTGAGGCGATCAAATATTTCTAGGGCGCGCTGTTTTTTGGTGAGTGTCTTCTTGGCGGGCGGTTTTTCGGCGATCGCCATAGTTCCTAAATACAGTCATAAAACGGGTAAAAGCAAAGGCAACAGCAGGAACTCTAAATCCTGTTGTTGCCTTTAATTTAGAACACTACTTCAGTGGAGCGCTAACCCGTTTTGAACCGTCAGCCTCGCTACTGTTGGAAGAGATTTTGCACCCACTCTAGCTGGGTGGTATCGCGCACGATCAAAACAACACCAATGCCCAGCAGCAGCACCAAACCCGTTTGCATCACGCTTTCCTGAAAACGCTTGGGCAGGGGCTTGCCGCGCAGCGCTTCAACGATCAAGAAAAGCAGTTGACCGCCATCTAGGGCTGGCAAGGGCAAAATATTAACCACCGCCAAGTTGATGCTAATCAGCGCCACAAAGGGCAATAGCTGAGCAGCCTGGGATTCAGCAATATTGGCTCCCCACTCCACAATTTTGACGGGACCAGATACCTGGGACGCGGTTTGTTGAAAATTCGACGCCAAGGCAACAAAGCCGCCAATAATTTGCAGCACCATCGCTTGGAATTGATCCGCTGCCTTGCTGAGGATTTCCAGCGGGTTGAGCGATCGCCGATACACCGTTTTACCGTTAGGCGCTAGTTGCACCCCGATACGCCCGACACCATCCGCATCCGGTGCTGGCGTCACATCCACATCAAAAACATCCTCGCCTCGCTGCAACGTCAGGGGCAACGACTCATTGGAACTACCGCGAATGCGATTCATCAATAAATCTAGGCTTTCGGTGTCGGCGCCCAAAGTAATCCCATCAACGGCAACGATAATATCTCCCCCTCTCACCCCCGCCTGACCGGCAGGATTATCAGGAGACAGCACCTGGGGCACCGCTACCCCCGGCTCGTAAGAAAAGGAATCAGGAATGCCCAATCCCGCGTATTGGGTCACCAAAATAACGTAGGCAAACACCAGGTTGGCGATAACCCCCGCCGAAATCACGATCGCCCGGTCTGCAATGGGGCGGTTTTTTAGTAAATTCGGGTCGGCAGGATCGATATCGCTGTCAGGATCATCATCGGGAAAGCCTACAAAGCCGCCCAGAGGAATGGCGCGAAAGGAATATTCCGTTTGGCTTCCCTGGTATCGCCACACGACGGGACCAAAGCCAATGGCAAATTTTGTCGCATAAATGCCCTGAAGTCGTGCTGCTAAAAAGTGTCCTAGCTCATGAATAAACACCAAGGACAGCAAAACGGCGATCGCAACAAAAACGGACATAGGTCAGAAATGGGTCAAGAAAAGGTTTCCAGTGAAAAACCGTTGCGGTATCAGCGGTTGACATTGGCTTACCAGTATAGATGTTTCTCCCAGATTCCTGGAAAGTGTCTATGAAACCTTCGTGCAAAAGCTGTGGAAAAAAACAATGGCGATCGCACCATGTGGTTTTTTCTACAGTATTTTGAGACTTGTCATTAACAAACAAGCTCTTGGACCTCTTTTCTGTTCCAAGCGCTTGTTTGTCAGACGGGCCACGTTATTACTTGCACGACGACGATAGCCCTTGATCGGCTGCCATCCCCTAGAAATCATTTGTTTTAGGACGATACCTTCATTGCGCGGGCTAGCTCAGCGGCCACCTCAGGACGAGAGAATTCCGGTGGTGGGGTTTCCCCTTTGCGCAACAGGGCACGCACCTTGGTTCCTGAAAGATGGATGCGCTCTTCCGGGGTGCTGGGGCTGGTTTTGCTGGTGGCCATACCACTGGTGCGAGTGCAGTAAAACGCGTGCTCAAATTTCAGCGGCGTGATGCCCAGCTCTCCCGACTCAAATTCATCAAAGAGTTTTTGGGCATCGTAGGTGCCGTAGTAATCGCCAACGCCAGCATGGTCGCGACCCACAATAAAGTGGGTGCAGCCATAGTTTTTACGAATTAGAGCATGGAAAATTGCTTCTCGAGGTCCGGCGTATCGCATGGCACAGGGGTTAATGGCTAGGATGACGCGATCGCGGGGGAAGTAATGCTCCATCATGATTTCGTAGCAATTCATCCGCACTTCCGCCGGAATGTCATCGCTCTTGGTGACCCCCACCAACGGGTGCAGAAATAGCCCTTCAGTAATTTCTAGAGCACATTTAATAATGTACTCATGGGCACGGTGAATGGGGTTTCGAGTTTGGAAAGCAACAATGGTTTTCCACCCTTTATCCCGAAAAGCATGGCGGGAGTCAGCGGGATCAATTTGGTAAGTGGGGAAGCGAGGGTCCGTGCCGCGCTCCAATAACCACACAGGACCACCTAAGTTCACATTGCCCTGGTCGTACACGGCCTTGACGCCGGGATGAGCTTCCTCATTGGTGCGATATACATTGATCGCTTCGTGGGCTTTGTCATAGGTGTACTTTTCCTGAAGCTCCAGCACCCCCACAAACTTGCCGTCGGGATCATCCAACCGCACCAGACCACCTTCCTTAAGCGGCTCTGCCACCGCTTCCGTCACCGACAGGGTTACGGGAATAGACCAAGGCAACCCGTTAGCCAGCCGCATATTGGTCACAACGGGGTCATAATCCGCCTTGCCCATAAACCCTTCCAGCGGACTTAGGGCACCGATCGCGATCGTAATCAAATCACACAGGGCGCGATCATCCAGGGTCACTCGCGGCAACGACTCTGCCTGGGCGAGAAAGTCTGCTTTTTGATCCGGGGAAGCAATGCGGTTAATTAAAACGCCGCCGTGAGGTGCGATCGCATCAGTGCTGGTTAGGTTCATAGTCGTATAAAAAAGCTCGCCATAATTGAAGGCACAAGAACAAATTCACGAATAACTCTGCTGCCAGTTACCCTTAGCAGCCGGTGATTTTAAAAAGAGCTTGTGGGCTGCTCCTCAAAAACCTGTCAATAACCTACATCAAATCTGCTCATCCTTATACGCCCCCCAAAGTGTGAGAGCAGCCCTCAAGATCTGGAATGCCACTGAAAGGCTACGACCGACTATTTCACACACTGAAGGTAGTGGAAACGTAGCTCCACGTCCCCAAAAATTCCTCGCTGGTGCTGCTCAGGCATTTATCTTGCCCAGTGGTACGCTGCCGCCGCCCATAATTTTTGCTGTGCTATACCCTTAAAGAGCAACAAATCCTTTGGAAGATAGCGAGCAAAGTACCTAACCATGCCATCTCAAGGAAGCGGATTTATAACAATTTTGATTGGTCTGTACTCTTACCAGGATTGTCTGCATTTCATGGCCTCAGTTAGACGCTTTCATCAAGAACCAATTGTTATTGTTATTGATCAAGTTCCATGGTTTCTAAAACTGATATTACAGTCATTTAAAAACGTGTCATTCGTGCAAGCCCCTCGGAATAAAAATCCAGTTCTTGCGTCTCGCCTTGCCAAGGTTAATCTGTACAATTTATCTCCGTTTGAAAAAACTATTTACCTTGACAGTGATATTTGCCTTTTGTCGCCAATTCCAGAATTATTCTCTGCATTAGACGCGCACGATCTGTTAATGACTCACGATATGAAGCCAAAGCTCCGCGAAGCAACTAATTTACTTAGGGGCAAACAACTTGACGGTGACTATGGCGTAATTGCTGCTCTCAACCAAGCGGACATTCCCTGTACTGACGCCACGGATCACTACAATAGCGGGCTGGCTGGATTTCGGAAAAGTGACGTGATGCAAACCCTGTTCAGTAAGTATCAAGACTACCTGTATAAAGTTTTGGACAATCAGGACGTATTTCGGTTGCGCGACCAAGGGGCGTTGGCGGCGGCAATTGAATTTTCCAAGCCGCATTTAAAACAACTGCCGGCGTCCTACAACTTTATGAGCCAATGGAAAAATACCTACGGGGAATTGGATAGTCCGGTGAAAGTTTTGCACTGCACATATCCGATTAGACCTCAGTACGCTAAGGATGTAACACGGTCGCTAATGACCCGAATATTTGACCGCTTAGCAAGGTTTTTCCTCCCAACTCAACTAAATAATGATTGGCGAGAGTCAAAGGGTGAATTTTAGAAGGGCTTCTGTATTGAGCCCTGAACGAAATCATTACCGAAACCCATAAAAATATGCCCTTGCAAAATATGTTCGAGATTTTGCAAGGGCATATTTTTTGCCAGCCACTTTTCCTTGTTCTATTGAACTTTATTGCCCGCTGACTCTAGTCTTTCAAAGGTGTCGAAAATATAGAGCGCTGCATCATAAGTTTGCTTGAGCATCAACATACGCTCGTCGCCCGAATCCGCTAAATCATCCATCACAAACCGCAAGCCGCCAATCATCGCATTCAAACGACCGCGCACATCGTAGGAGGTTTTTGTAAAAGTCTCGTAGCGAGCCGCCAACTTGGGCGTTACCACATTGGAGCTTTTTCCTCCTTTGCGATACAGCGATTTTTGCATTTGCAAACTGTCCTCAAACAGCTCCATGGTGCTCAACATCCGAATGGAGGACTTGTAGGACTGTTCAATCAGCTCTTGGGCTTCTTCCGGCGAGTCGAGCCAGTCTTCCACTAACAGCTGCAGGGCGCCAATGGTCACATTGAGGCGACTGCGAAGTTCATAGGAGGTGCGGTTAAAGGTTTCGTTCGCGGTAACTAATTGCTGGGACTCAGCCGCAAACTGCATACGGTAAAGCTTGGCGTAGTGGCCGTTTTTTGCCAGTAGCTGACCATGGGTGCCCACTTCCACCACTTTGCCTTTTTCCATGACCGCAATTTGATCGGCATTTTGTACCGTGGATAGGCGGTGGGCAATGACCAAAGAGGTGCGATCGCGACTTAGATTTTCAATAGCTTCTTGCACCAGCCGCTCCGATACGGTGTCGAGGGCGCTGGTGGCTTCGTCCAAAATCAAAATGGTGGGCTTACTAATTAGAGCCCGGGCAATGGCCAATCGCTGGCGCTGCCCCCCCGAAAGCATAACCCCGCGATCGCCAATGGGCGTATCAAATCCGCGTGGTAACTGCTCAATAAATTCCAGCGCATTGGCACGCCGCGCTGCATCATACAACTCTTCTTCCGTTGAACCAGGGGTGCCGTAGGTGATGTTGTCCCGCACCGATGTATTGAAGAGAAATGTATCTTGACTGACGATACCCATTGCCCGGCGCACAGTGCCTAAGGCAAAATCTCGTAAATCCACACCGTCTACGGTGATCTTTCCACCACTGGGGTCCGCAAAGCGAGGCAGCAAATCTGCCAACGTTGACTTCCCGGCGCCGGATCCTCCCACCAGGGCCAGCGTTGTGCCTTTCGGCAGATAAAGCTCGATCCCCTTCAGAGTTAAATCGTCTGCCCCCTCGTAAGCGAATCGAATGTTGTCGAAGTGAATACCCTGCTCTAATTGCGCGGGAAAACCTATGTTGCCTGCCTTCATAAAAGGCTTATTGGTTCGGCTTAAAAAGTCCTCAATAATTTCCACACTAGGCAGGGTGTTGGAGATGTTGCTGCGTAGGCTATTCAGCTCTGAAAGTAGCGGCAACAGCCGGAATAAAATCACCAAATATGTTAGTAAAACTGCCGACAGCGCTTCTATATCCTCAAAAACAAAGCGGCTGATGATCACAATACTCATCAGACAGGTAATGCTTGCTAGCTCCGTCACCGGTCCCACCGCGGAGCCGTTGAGCTGGGACATCAATTGCCGATTTTCTAAGTTTTTAATTAAAGATTTTAATTTCTTGAATTCTACAGCTTCCATTGCCGACGTGCGCACCAGAGCCATTCCCAACAGCATGTCTAAAAGACCACGGGAATAATCTCGAGAGGCTATGGATAGCTGCTGCCCTAAGATGCGGGCTCGCTTTACAAACCACTGATTTAATATCACCACTGTGCTCAGCAAAGCGGTCACGATGATGGTGAGCTGCCATGAAATAGTGATGAGTAGAACTGCAAAAACTGTGATGGAAAGTAGTTTCATCAACAATTTAATAATGTTGCTAATGGTGCTAGCAACACGATTGCTTTCTGCGCCCAGTCGATTGGTAATATCTCCCGCCCTGGTTTTGGCGTGGTAGCTCAAATCCACGTCCAATAACATCTGGCATCCGCTCATACGTAAATCTGAGGCGAGACCACGTTGTAGTTTATTGGACGTGTAAAGCCCTAAAAATGCAGTTAAATTCTTCAGCGCGATCGCCACAATAACTGCCCCCGCCATCGCGATCGACTGGTATTGTTCGGGCAGGCTATTGAAAGGGGAAAATAGCGCCTGCAAAAGGGGCGGACCATCTTTCAGCAGTGCATCCTGCCCCACAACGCGCAAAATTACCGGCACCAGTAAGGTAGTTCCTATCCCTGCAAAGAGTGCCCCCGTAAAGCCGAATGCAACACTGAAGAACATCAGCACCGGATATTTGCGGGCAAAGCCCCATAGCAGGCGGCGTTTAGACATAGTTGGCTTAGGCGGTGAATTAGGCGGTAGGGAATGAGTTAGCCCGGAAATCGTTTTGCGCTTCCAGGGGGTGGACTTTACAGGAGCTACGCTCTTTAAAAGTTTGAAAACGAACTGAATTTTCGGTATGGACGCTCCTGGGACACGGCTCCATTACAGATTACAGAGGGCAAGGGGGCATTGCAGGAGAAATGGACAAAAAGCGGTGGAGTAGTGCTTGCTGAACTCAAAATATTATCCCTATGGCTGGATCGGTGGCGGATAGGACTGCAATGGTCGTAGATATCACGGTTCATGACGTTCGATTGATACGGTCAATAGGCTTCAAAAATCGATTGAAGATGACCGGCGATCGCCCCCAAACTGAAATTTTCCAAACAGCGCTGTCGCGCCTGCCGTCCGCGCTCTTCCGCTTCCGGATAATTGGCAAAAATTGATTCTAATGCCGCCGCTAGCGATCGCGGAGACTCTGGTTCAACAATATACCCAGCATCTCCGAGAATACTGGGTATATCGCCCACTTGTGTCGTTAAAATCGGTTTTGCCATCGCCATACCGTCCGTAAGTTTGAGGGGAAACTGGGCACGAGTAGCCGCCGTATCCCGTTGGGGAACCACCACCACATGAGCAGCGGACACCACTTGGGGCATCTTTTCCGGCGGCTGTTTGGGCAACTGAATCAAATAAGACTCTCCCCAGTTTTTTTGCAGTTCCTGGTCATAGCGGTCATAGGGACTACCCCCCACAATCACCAACCTTAAATCGCGCCATCCCAGGATTTTCATCGCCTCCAAAATATCTTCAACCCCTTTGTAAGCCCGAGGCGCCCCTGGAAACATCAGCACTTTATAGTCGCTTAACCCATAGTGGGCACGGGACGCCTCACCATTGTGGAGGGTGGGATCGAAGGCGGACATATCTTTGCCGCTGGGCACTAGGGCACCTCCAAACCTCTGTTGCAAGGCTTCCGTGTTAACCGTGACCTGGGTTGCCTGGGAAACCAGCTTTTCGGTCCAGCTCATATATAAAGGGTGGTTAGGATCCTGTAGCCAGCCATCCTTACCAAATAAGTCCCTAAGCAGCTTCATGGGGCGAACACGATATCGAAAGTTATCCCCCTTGTGCCAGCTCATTTCCCAATCGTCGATATCGAGAATTACGGGCTTGCCCTTAAACCACTTTTGCAGCAAGGCAATGCCAAAGCTGGAGGGCTTTAGTTTATGGGCGTAGATAATGTCGCCATCTACGTGGTTTGAAATGCGCCATGCGGATTTAAAAAAGCTGGGGTAACGAGTTCCAGGCTCCACCTTTAGAGACCATCGTCGTCCCATCGCTTCCAGCGCTGGATAGTGGTCACCAAAATTTGCCCCCACCAGTTCAACGTCGTAGCCGAGAGTTTCCAGAGCCTCCGCCAAAATAAATGTGCGAACGCTACCTCCCCACCGTCCAACGCTTTCCTGGGAAAAGTCGCTCACTAGAATCGAAATTTTTTTAGGGCGATTGAGGGGGGATGGGGCGGTTTTGGAGTGGGGCGATCGCTGTTTCATTCCGACTTCGTAAGTATTGACTCCTGTTCTATCACGTTCACAAATTGACGAAACATGCCCGGAACATTAGGCGCCAGATCCCTTAGAAATCAATAACCAGTGAAAACCAATGAACAATCCAGGCGCTGAGTCCAGACTCTAAGGTCGGTCCATCGCCGAGGTCAACTTTGGGCTAAAGTGACGCGTCCATTTTGTAGTCTATCCAAGCAGCGGTTGACGCGGCGGTAATCGTCATCCGTCATGGCATAGCCACCCAAGAGCGCGTGGGTCAAATTTAAATAGTCCTGGCGAGACATACGGCTAGTGCTGTCAATGCGATCTAGGGTTTGGCGCAGGTTTAAATTTGCTTGGGGAGCTGCCATGGGTTTTAAAGAGTGTGTAAAGCGTGAATGGGAAAGTATCGGGGCGGCGGTGGCTATAGAGGAGTTGGCGTGACAAATTGGCGTGACGAAAAAGAAGGGCGTCTATCCCCCCTTGTTTTACTATCCCCTGTTTCGCTATTTTCTGCGTTAATGGTTTTAAGAGGCAACCTTGTCCCATCTGCTGTCGAGGTTTTCGCCTCCTAAATTTTCGCCACCCAAATCCTTGCCGTCGAAACCCGATGAAAATTGAACGACTAAGCGCTCTACAAAGTAACTATATTTTTGTGCTGATTAGTTCGGCTGGCGACGGTGCTGTAGTGATTGACCCGGGTCAGGCGGATCCAGTGTTGAGACGATTGGGAGAGCTGGAACTGCCGCTGACAGCCATTTGGCATACCCACCACCACCATGATCACATTGGGGGCGATCGCCAACTGCTTGCCCGTTATCCCAATGCCAGGGTGTTCGGGAGTGCCCACGATGCTGAGCGTATTCCTACGCTGACAGACTTTGTGGCGGAGGGTGATTCTTTGACCGTGGGCGATCGCACCGCCGTAGTGATGGAAGTGCCAGGACATACCTTAGGACATGTGGCTTATTACTTTCCTCCCGCACTGGATGCTGCGCCGGATGAAGCGGTGGGGGCAGGGGCGTTTGGGGACTTATTCTGTGGAGACACATTATTTTCGGCGGGGTGTGGGCGTCTTTTCGAGGGCACGCCAGTTCAAATGGTGCGATCGCTGGATAAATTCCGCCAGCTTCCCAACAACACTCGCATTTGGTGCGCCCACGAATACACTGAAAGCAATTTAAATTTCGCCTGCTCCATCGTTCCCGATGATCCTGACGTCATCCGCTATCGCCGAGAAATCCAGAAGCGACGGCAGCGCCGGGAAGCAACGCTACCCACTTGTTTAGCCACAGAAAAAGAAATCAACTTATTTCTCCGGTGGGATGATCCTCAGGTACAGCAGGCGATGGGAACCCCCGACGATCCCGTCCGCACCTTTGCGCGGCTGCGGGGACGAAAAGACTTATTTTGATGCACTTCTGATGCGCCAATGATCTCGGCAAGAGATCTTGGAAAGACGGGCTTTTGGATTTCGCAATATGGCTGAGGACCGCATTTTTTCTGACTTAGCGCCTGTGGATGCCACATGAGGGCGATCAGCCCTAATCGGCTGACTAGGGATAATCACTCACTGTCAGAGTGCGAAACTTAGACTAGAATTCAAATTAGATTGAACTGTTGCAAGACTGTAAAGTGCAACCCACCGTCCCCAAATTTATAAAACCAACATTAAGATGGTCAGGATGGAAGCAAGTTCGCTCCGGTTGTAGATCGAGAACTCTGAAAAAATCCCCTTTTAGCCTCTTCAGGCGCACAGTTGGCGACAAATGTCCAGAGATTCCAGATTTTTTTCGTAAAACAAGCTACAGTCTAGTGGCGGATTTCTGAAATCCGAAGTTATTCTGTAGACAGATTGGTCTCATTGGTATCAACCTGCACAATATAGGGTTGGACTTTTGAGATCGATTCACCATGGCGGAGGTCCTTGAATAAGACACCGCTTTCGATTCCATCCCAAATAGTCCACCTAGTTTTATCAGGAGAGCGAGGAACGCAGCATGACCCAAGCCAAAGTACTTACCAAGAAGGGGAATGTTCTGGAGGAAACGCCGAAGAAGGCAGTAAAGGCAAATCCAAAGCCCGACATGGAGGCAGTTGACGGAAATGGCAACGTTGACGGCAGCGGTGCGGCAAAGGTTGCCCCTGAGAGCACGCCCACGAAGGTAAGTAAGGCTGCTGCGCGCCGCAAAGCTGCCGCTGCGAAAAAGAAGCACTACACCGAAGATTCTATTCGTCTGTACTTGCAGGAAATTGGGCGGATTCGTCTATTGCGTGCCGACGAGGAAATTGAGTTGGCTCGTAAGATCGCTGATCTGCTTGAGATGGAGCGAGTTTATGACGCCCTGGATGAGGAGCTGGATCGAGCTCCCACCGACCAAGAATGGGCGGACGCCATGGAGATGAAGCTGTCGGCGTTCCGTCGTCGCCTTCATGGGGGGCGCCGCGCCAAGGACAAGATGGTGCAGTCCAACTTGCGTCTGGTGGTGTCGATCGCCAAGAAATATATGAACCGGGGGCTGTCGTTCCAGGATCTAATCCAGGAAGGTAGTCTCGGTTTGATTCGGGCGGCAGAGAAGTTTGACCACGAGAAGGGTTATAAGTTCTCCACTTACGCCACCTGGTGGATTCGTCAGGCGATTACTCGGGCGATCGCGGACCAGTCCCGCACCATTCGCCTACCGGTGCACCTGTACGAAACCATTTCACGGATTAAGAAGACCACCAAACTGCTTTCCCAGGAAATGGGTCGTAAGCCCACCGAGGAAGAAATTGCAACTCGTATGGAAATGACCATCGAGAAGCTGCGTTTCATCGCCAAGTCGGCCCAGCTGCCTATTTCACTGGAAACGCCTATTGGTAAGGAAGAGGATTCTCGCCTAGGCGACTTTATCGAGTCCGACGGTGAAACCCCTGAGGATCAGGTAGCCAAGAGCCTGCTTCGGGAAGATCTAGAAAGCGTTCTAGATACCCTGAGCCCTCGCGAGCGTGATGTGTTGCGCCTACGCTATGGCTTGGATGACGGTCGCATGAAGACCCTGGAGGAAATCGGGCAAATCTTCAACGTGACCCGTGAGCGGATTCGTCAGATTGAAGCGAAGGCGCTGCGTAAGCTACGTCATCCCAACCGCAACAGCATTTTAAAAGAGTACATTCGCTAATTTGAATCCATAGCGAAATACCAAATCCTTGAGGGGGAGCCGTTTTCGGTATCCCCCTTATTTTTTGACGTAGGGCTCACAGATTTCCCACGCTCGATCAATATGGGCTGCGGCTTCCTGCAAACGCTGACTACAGGCAAGCAGTTCTGTGGCTAATCGGGAGCGTCCCCGACCCTTGTCTGCATGTCCATCCTTTTCAAGCTTTGCGGATAGCTGGTGAAGAAATTCGGCAAGGGAACCGTAGTACAAATCGCCGAGGTTTTCTGCCAATTCTTCGTGGCTGCCTGGATAGTTTTTTACTTGGTCAGTGTGTTTCACAGCTTGCCTTGGGCGCAGTTTTGGGCGCAACTATTGTGGCTAATCGTAGGGAGCTTTGATTGCTTTAAAGGTCATCGGGTTGAAGTCGAAGATGCATTTTGGCTCGCCGATTTTCTTGGGATTGATCAGCGATCGCCGATACAGACACCCCCCCTCAGCGTAAACCAAGCTTTTCCCATCAAAATCTGCCCACTCCCACAGCGGTTCAGCCTGCTCAGTCTTGTTTCTCCCATCAATAAGCACGTGCTCATCCCAGTAGCATCCCTTCCCTTGGGGAGAATTCACCTGTGCATGGGCAAGTTTTCTAAGAGCCCAGCCCGAAGGAATACTTTTTTCAAATACGGTAATGCTGTGCCAGCTTTGTTCAGTTTTCTCTTGTTCCTTTAAGGTCCAACCGTCCCGCATCAATCGAGGGTAGTACACGCTGAGGCATTCGCCCCCAAAGTACTGCTCAGGGCTGAATTCCTTGTTTCGGCTGACCTCGTTGCTCTGCCGCATGACTTTGTGACCGTACCCATCGTTGAGCCAGTAGGAACGGTTATCGGCAAACAGTCCGCCGCCATGCCAGCCGTCTCCTTTACCCAGCAGCGTAATCGCCCTGAGCCATGGAGTACGCGAGATGGCTGTCCAGGAACCGCCGGTTGGTGAACTCCATTTTCCGTTTAGAGCAAAATAAATCAAATATTGTCCATTGGGGGAAATATCGGATCGCCGCTCATAAATACGCCCTTTCAGCCACTGCCCCACGGAAAACTCATCGTTGTCCATATTCCACAGCACTGTACAGACATACTTGGAAGGACCCCGCCTAAAGACGATCGCCCGATTGGCGTTACGGGCAATGATGACGTGGAGGCGAGCAGGAAATTTATCGGTGTCAGCGCTCTCGGCGGTCATTCTGCTTCGGTTGGTGGCGCACTGTATCCAGAGGTGGTCAACCTCAAAAATGCCTCTTCTAGGCTGGGGCGATCGCGCCGCATTTCACAAAGCCCTAACCCTTCCCGGATAGCCATCGCAGCAATTCCTTGCCCCGGATCCGCCTCTGCTTCGCTGTGGATCTGTAGGCGCAACCGCTTTGGATCAACGTCGTCAGGGCTAGATAGCTGATTTAGTTCTGGGTTTACCGTTGCTACGCCAGGGATTTCCTTGAGGCGATCGCACCACTGTTGTCCAAATTCCGTTAACTCCCAGCGAATTTCCTCAGTTTCAACGTCTCCTGCATCTACAGACTCTGTCCAATCTTCTTCCAGCGCCACTTCGTCATTAACGTTCTCAATCTCGCTGCTGGCGTCGTCGGGATTTTCGTTTTTAGTGTCTGTCTCCTGACTGTGCTCCGAGCTTACCTCTTCTGTACTCCCATCCTCTTCTGCAATTTCGCTAACGGATTTTTCCACCACCGTTTCCATCAAAAATGGAGCTTCCCCATGGGCAATTTCGACGGTATAACGCCACTGATTTCCCAGCGCTCCGGTCAGATTGCTCAAGGTGTCCGTGGCCACCAGGCTGCCTCGGTTGATAATTGCCACACGATCGCAGGTGGCACTTACCTCCGTCAGAATATGGGTGGACAAAATAATGGTGTGGTCCCCTGCCAGACTTTTGATCAGGTTCCGCACCTCAATAATTTGCCGTGGGTCCAGCCCTACTGTGGGCTCGTCCAACACAATGACCGGCGGATTGTGGACGATCGCCTGGGCAATCCCTACCCGCTGACGAAACCCCTTAGATAACTTGCGAATTTGCAGCGTTTGCTTCTCCTCCAGACTGCAACGGTCGATCGCCCATTGCACCCGTTCCCGGCGACTCCCCGAAGACACCCCCTTAATACGTGCCACAAAATGCAAGAATCCTTCGACGGTCATCTCTGGATATAGGGGGGGCGCCTCGGGCAGATAGCCAATACGCTTGCGCACTGCAATGGATTTTTCATGCACATCAAACCCTGCCACACGAGCTGTGCCCTCTGTCGCAGGTAGGTATCCTGTGAGGATGCGCATCGTGGTGGTTTTTCCTGCACCGTTGGGACCCAAAAAGCCCAGAATTTGACCTGGCTCAACGGTAAACGTTACGTCGTTCAACACCGTGGTGCTGCCGTAGATCTTGGTTAAGCCGTCTGCTTCGATCATGGATTGCTTGATTTCTGGGGCTGTGATTTCTGGGGCTGTGATTTCCGGAAGCTTCTACTAAATTATGGTCGACCCTTTAATGAGTAGAACAGTCAGCGATCGCTGAGTACAGTCGTCCGCGAAGGGTTGGCAAAGCCAATAATGGGAATTTAGCTTCGATTACGGGACTCAAAATCATCCTGTTTTTTATCGAATTGACCATAAATTTCAGAATTAATGGCTGTAAGGAAGTAACTGCATGGGGCTAGGCTCGAAGAACGCTTTGCTTTCGAGGGGGCGACCCAAGGTGAATTTCCCTACAGCGTTGAAATGATGGACTTTAACTATGGAATTTAGCTAGTGATACCTAGAGCGGATTGTAGGCAACACTTTGCTTCTTAAGTAGGATAAGGCAACCGTGCGATCGCCGCCTCAGCCTTGGGAAAACTCCGCCACGTTACATACGGAACGGCGAAATCCATCCCCGTAGGAAATAAAACACGCTAAGCAAGTATTCACTAACCACCTTGGTGCTCACTGACAATCCCTCAACGCTGGGAATTAGCCCAGGAATACCTAAATAGCGCAGCGGCGCCGGGGGAATATCAGGCGCATCATAGGGCAGGGTATAAAAGTCTGTAGGAGCGGGAACCACCGTAAACCCTAGACTTTCAAAGGACAAAACGGCGCGGCGCATATTAATCGCCGACGTGACCAACGTAATACGCACACCCTCTACATTTCCACCGAACTCCTCCTGTACGTCCAGGGCACTGGTGCGAATATCTACAATCTCCCGACGGTTAACGATTTCTCCTTCGGGCACCGAAATTGCATTGGCAGGCACCCCTGTGCGCTCTAGCAACGCTCGAATATCCGTTGATTCCCCCTGGCGACATTCCCGGAATGCTTCCACTTCGCCGTCCACACAACCGCTGCGCCCCGACAGCCAATAAGCATTACGCTCAGGGCGAAATCCAGCGCTGACAATAATGCGAGGGGCAACGCCTCGCCGGTATAGCTGGGCTGCTTCGGTAATGCGATCGCCACTTTCCGTTAGCTCAATGCGTTGATCGCCAATACCAGCCACACGGGTGGTTCCATCCCCTAACAGAACAATCGCCTGGGTTACCTGGTCCGTATTGAGGTCACGGATGGCACTGCGCTCTAACTGCTCGGCCAAAGAAAAGCCCACCACCGGAACGCTGGAAAAGAGCAAAATCGAAAATGCCGCCGCCGCAAACCCATTGCCCGCGAACTTTGCCAAGCCACTTTTGAGATTAAACCGAGATAACAGCAGCAGTGCCAGCCCCAGGGGCGTAAAGAGCAACGACAGCAAACTGCCTAAAATTTCTGACGTACGCCCCGTGGGACTCATAAATGCAATGGTCAACAGCGCCGCCACGGTAATAATTCCCAGCCCAGTGTAATAGGCGACGGGAACAAACTTTACCTTGAACAGGAGATACCAAATCAGCCATCCGATAAAAATCCAGAGCAGTAGAAATGTAAGGGATTCAAATAACATTGCTGGCGATTTGATCTGATGATTGAGGCAATTTTTTCACTAGGTGCTGCCGGCATTGGTCCCCGAAAGGCGAGTGGCTCTACCCTTGAGAACCGGCATACTCACCACGATTAAAACAGCTATATCCGGCGATCGCCTCCCCAGGGGCAAAATCTTTCGTTTTTGTAGGATTTATGTAGAATTTCGCACCCGCGATCGTCTATGTAACGGGGAATATCTGACAGCCTTGTGTCAAACGGGGAATAAAGGACAAGGAATAAGCCACAAAAAAAGAGCCCCATAATGAGGCCCTTATCGCAGTCTTAGGAAAGAAGAAAAGTTGAGCACCAGTGTCTCGACAAAACCGAGTCTTTTGCCCTACACCAGCCACTCTATCGGTGCTTCCGCCTTCGTGTTTGTATTCCGTGATAGGGTTTGACGCTCAAATTTCATATGAATCGAACGCGTTTGCTCCCCATCCGCGGCCACAGCCATGATTGGGTAGTCAATGACACCATCTTGGAACGACATCTGGAAGCGGAAAGTACCGTCAGAATTCAGCTTAATGGGGCGACCGGCAATGGTGACCGTGGCATCCGGCTCCGTTGCACCGTAAACAATCAACTCTGCATCAGCCACCAACCAGAAACTTCGGGGACGAATGGGAGCCGCCGACGCGCTGAACATACCTGCGCCCGAGAAGTTCGCCAACCCAGCACCGGACATGCCCGTTACACCGCCAACGCCAGCTAAGCCAGCGCCTGACGCCCACATGCCCACTCCCGAGGGGAACACATAGGAACTGAGGGTGTCTAAGTGCTGAAGGGAGCCCACCACATGAGAGCCGTAGGGGAGGGACCCTGCTACGCGCATTGCCTCCGCCTCCTCAGACAGGGCATAAATATTACCGTGCATAGCCCCTTCACCTTGGCGGTTCGCCGCATCGGCCAACGCTTTCTCGCTGGGAGGTACCAACGTAGCAATCTGGCTACCTTGTAATTCCTGATCCCAGTTAACCGTGACAAAAATATCCTCAATCCAATCGGAGGGGAACACGGGCGGTACGCGTACGGTGGCGGACCGAGCCAACATCAGCCAGCGTCCATCATTGCAACGGTAACCAATTTCGGCAACGTAGTCGCGATCGCTAACCGGCAGAGGCAAATACCATTCCCGCGCCAGCTCATCACAGGCGTGCTCCTGCAAACTGTGGGGACGTTGGCTATTGATATCAATGCTGGTTACGTCATAGATCCGCAACGCAAGCTGCTGCCCCCCCTGCTGGCGCATCGCATCTTTGTGGTCGTTGGGCACATCCCAATACACGTATGCCCACTGGGGATCTCGCGGCATCAGAGCAATGGTGCTTTTCCCGTAACCATCCGGCAGCTCTGCTAAATCCTCATCAACGGTCGCCAGTTCTTCCATGGTCAACGTCGATGCCGGTACGCCCACGTCATATTTGGTTGCTTCCACGGCTTCTTGAGTCGCTGACTCTGAAGTGATCGATGCTGACGACGACTGGGATACTCCAGGAGAAACATTGGACATGGCGGGAATCCTTTCGGGAAGTGTAGATGTGGTTTGCGGGGGGGTAAGTGCGGGCGCTGACTCGGCAACTTTAGACACCGGGGTGGAATCTGCTGGTGCCGGTTCGGGCGTGCTCTCGGACATTGCTGCTGGCACTGAAGCTGCTGGGGGAGCACTAACCTCCGTGGGCGGGGCAGTGGCTGGCGCTACTTCAGGCAAGCTCGATTCCGGTAGCTTCTGGCGAATACTTTCCAAAAGCTGCTGCTTGCGCATACGGCTATAGCGAGAAATTTCTAGCTCACTGGCAACGCGGCGAAGCTGACGCAAGGTCATTTCCTCTAGGGGCGGTCTCGGATTTTTAGAACTCATGCTTTCTGCCTCTCTTACGACCACATCCCCCAAATCAGCACCCAAAGAAACACCCTGAGAGCACTGCGGAGAACGCTTTTTAAGCTTGGCTATATATTGCCGAAAGTCTTTGTGGGGATCAAGGGGGGTCTGCGATCGCTTCTCCACAAAACAACGGTTTTCCTGGTGTTGCGACCCATGCTAGTCATGAAACCATGACATTGACTTTGCGGATTGTTTTGGATGTCATGAAATTTTGACTTAAGGGGTGATTGGGCGATAAGCAGATGAAAGGACCGTGTGTGGCGATCGCTGTCGACCCTCACCTACATCGCTTTCTGGGGCACGAAATGTTGGCAACTTTTAACTTTCTCTAGCTTTTCCTTGGCAAAGGGGTACAGTGTGGAACCGTTAGATTGTGGAACCGTTAGATTTTTGTGGGTGCCTGGAGCTTGAAGGCTCCGCCCCATCACAACACCTCTTTTCTTCCGGTGTTTCCTTGCGTCTTTTGGTGATTGCGCATTTGTTTGCTGTTTTCATCGTGGCGTGTCCATTACACGACACCACCCGTTTTACCCAGCCACACTGGCTAGGAGATCCGTATGCCCTTGACCCTGGCGGCTAAAACCAAGCCCACTGTGACCACTTTGGATAGCGGATTGACGGTTATTCATCATGCCGTCAACGACAGCGCAGTGGTAACCATGGACGTGTGGACGCGGGCGGGATCGCGGTTGGAGCCGGAGCCTTGGTCAGGAATGGCTCACTTCTTAGAACATATGATTTTCAAGGGCACCGAAGCGCTAGCCCCCGGCGTCTTTGATCAGCTAGTGGAAGGGGTAGGGGGATCTACCAATGCTGCGACTAGTTATGATTACGCCCACTATTACGTAACGGTGGCAGCGACTCAGGGTAGAACAGCATTAGAGCCCTTGGCAGAGCTGTTAACGGCGGCAGCGATTCCAGATGAAGAATTTGATCGGGAGCGGTCCGTGGTGCTGGAGGAGATTCGTCAGGCAGCGGATAATCCTGATTGGCTGGGCTACGAGGCGCTGTTAGGCATGGTGTATCCCGACCATCCCTACGGACGTCCGATTTTAGGGACGCCAGAAACATTGTTGGAGCGCTCCCCTCAAGAAATGCGTCAGTTCCACCGGTGTCACTATCAGCCTACAAATATGACCGTGGCGATAACCGGTCAGGTCAATCACGATACTGCTATGTCGTGGATTGATGACATGTTTGGTCGGTTCCCGCGTCCAGAGTTTTGTCCTGTGAAGGTGCCGGCGATCGCGCCCACATTGCCTCGCAGCGAACGACAGCATCTAAAGCTGCCCTATCTGGAGCAGTCCCGGTTGATGATGGGATGGCGGTGTCCTGGTTGGGCGGAGCAGGACACTACCAATGCTTTGGATATGTTGGCGGTGATTTTAGGAACGGGGCGAATGTCGCGTCTGGTGCGGGAACTGCGGGAAGAACGCCAATGGGTCTATGACATTGCCTGTGAGTGCGATGTGCAAACGGACAGCACGTTGTTTGTAATCACTGCCTGGCTGGATATGGACCAGGTGGCGCAGGTGGAGGCATTTATTCGGAATCAGCTGCGATCGCTGGGGGAGCTTCCTGTGGAGGCGATCGAGCTGGATCGGGCGAAACGACTACTCATTAACGATCACCAGTTTTCCGGGGAAACACCCAGCCAGTTGGCCGCCACCTACGGGTATTACAGCGTTATGGGATCTTTCGAGGACGCTTTAACCTACCCCCAGCAGGTGCAGGATATTTCTGCAGATTTGATTCAGCAGGTGGCTGACAAGTATTTAGCCAATAGCCATTACTGCTCCGTTGTGCTTGAGCCCAACATCTCTGCGAAGTAGCCGTATTAAAACCCCATATCCAGGGGGCAGTGCAGTGGGTACGCAGCGGCAGGGCAGGAGATTTTTTGGATCAAGACAATCCAAAAATATTTTTGTCAAAACGTAACGGCGCTTCCTGCTTCGGGAATAGGAGATCTAAATTGATGTCTGTAGTTGCCAGTGGTTGGCAATAGGTGGCTGGCACGGGTGAAAAGATACAGTTTTCACGGCCTTCTCTATGGGGTTGGGTGTGTGTCGATTGGGCGCTCAAGACCCTACTGGGTGCGGAGTAACAGCCCTTTTTAAACGGAAAAGAGTAAGAGCTGAAACCCTGACAGCCAAAGCTCTTGGGATTTAATGACTATGGCTTTTGTGTGATGAACCGCTGAGCTTATGATGGGCGCTTTTCACTGGATTTTGAACTGGTTCTGCCTCGATAGCTCTGGTCTATCGGCGCAGTTTTATCGTTTTGGTGCAACGCTGCTGGCGGATCTTTGGACTGGTCGAGAAGTGTGGCTGAGACCCATTTGTTTTGTGGCGGCGTGGCTATTTATTGGATCCTTAATCAGTAATCTTTTTCATTTAATGCGAGATGGGAGACAGCGATTGGAAACGCTGCATCAAATTCCCTGCGCAAAATGCCAATACTTTACGAATGATATGCATTTGAAATGCACGGTACATCCCACCACTGCCTTGTCTGAAGATGCAATTAACTGCGCTGATTTTGAAGGCTGCAATTGTGATCACCCCACCGGCTCCCTGCCGTAAATTTCTTGGGCTTGTCTTTGGCGCTCTGGAAACGGTGCGTTTTATTCGTCTTACGGGCGGGGACAGTTTTCGTCTATATAGCTGATGCGCGCCAGGGGGCTTAGGGCCGCTAACACCTGTTGACCGTAACTGCGATGGACGACGCGGCTGTCCAGTAGAGCCACCAGGCTTTCAGGAGCATTAGGCTGGGCGGCAGCTTGGCGGATGGGAGCGATCGCCCGTTGCAGTTCGCTGAGGGCGGTGGGCAGCAGGTACAGGCGGAACCAGTCCTGGCGCTGCTGTTTGTAATACGCCACATAGCTGGCGACGCGGGGATCTTCCAGGGAAGGGATCGGAAGGGCTGCCATCACCAATAGCTGGGGCACCGGTAGATTTTGCTGGTGCGATCGCCAAAATTCCCAGGTACACACCAAAATGCCGTTGTCGTCCAAGCCTGTTTCCTCGACCCGTACCCGCGAACCAAAATTAGCCGCTAATCGGGTGGCAAGCTGATTTTTAAGGGGAAGATCACTAACGAGGATGACGGTGGTGCCGGGCTCTCCTTGAACATCGCCATCAAGGGCATCGTAGCGACTTAAAAGCTGGTGAATATGATGCAACAGCGCCTGTTGATATTGGGGAGTGTTAGGTAGGGGCAGGCGATCCGGTAAGTAAAGCTGAATCGATTCCTGTTGGCGATCCGGAGAAAATTTTAGGCAGGTAAGGGTGGGATGGGGCATATCTGGGGCGATTCCATTTTCCCCAGTTTGACTTTGTGGAGCATCACTCCCATGGGGGGGCTTGGCAGTGTCCAAATTTTGCAGCCGGTCTAGCCCCACTCGCTGCTGAAAAATGGAGGCTTGGGCGTCACCGTCGAGACAGCTGCCGATAAGAATCGTGGTTTGACTATGCCAAAGGGGAGCCAGGCGATTCGCCAAATGGAGAGGGCTACAGGATAGATGAAACTGCCCCATGCGCCGGTCCAAATGCACCAGCACCGGATGATCTGGCGTGGCAAGGGTATTGGACAACTGTTTCCAGTGGGGTAAGGCGCGATCGCCCAGGTCCCCGATATGCTCCAAACGGTTCAACAAATCCTGCAACCATTGGCGTTCTTGGTTATCGAGGTTCCAACATTCGTAAGGGCTTGGGGGATGGCGCAGCACATGGTGGGTTAGGGCAACGCGGGTATCGCGGATGGTGTCGGCGGCATCAGGGTAGGCCAACATCAGCCCCTGCCAGTGGGACGGTTGAATGTCTAGGGTCAAAATCTGTCGCGCCCATTGTTCCAAATCATCGGCGCCATCAATAATTGTGGTGATACCGCGAAAGGGGCACGAACTGGATGATGAGCATGCGAGGGTGCTGGCCAGCCAGATTTCAGGAGACACAAGAACCAGGGCGGCGGTGCGGGTTAAATCAGGCAGGGTTGATCGATCCTGGCACTGAATAATAGGGCGTTGGGCGTGGGGGCGATTTCCTAACCATTGGCGCAGGCGCGGCAGCTCAATGTGGATTAACCGCCGCTGCACGTCCGATGCCGCCACAATTACCACAGACTCCGGTGCCAACAACACCGGGGTGAGGTAGCTAAGGCGATGGCGACCGGTACCCGCTGCTGATCCCACTTGGATAATGGCAGTGCGCTTTACCCGTAACGATCGCGCCACCAACCGAGCCATCGTTAGATGGTGTAGCCACGGTAGCTCCCCCTGGGACCGTAAAAAGGCTCTTAACTGTTGGTGGACGTCAGTTTCAATCACGAATCCAGCATTACGCAAAATGGGGCACTGTGGTGAAAATTTTGGGCAGGGAATTGAGTTTGGATTTTATTTGGACTTAGGTTTGAATCTAAGTTTGGCGATCGCCGTTCCAGGAAATAGCCGTAGACAGCGATTGACGGAGCAAATAGCCAAAATTGGGATCACTCTCGATGCAATAGGGAAAAGTTTTGGCAATTTCAATTAAAGGTTTGGCAACCGTATACACTCCGTGAAATAACGGATGTAGATTCGGTTATTTTGACGAAGCCTTTGCAAAAATTGACACTGCCTTGTCCGTGGTAAATGCAAATATTCTGCGCCAGAATTGCCCTGGGCACTGTCTAGGGTGACACAGATTATTGGGACCGCAATAATCGCCACGGGAAATAGATCGCTCTCTGATCGCCGGGAGATCGCCCCCTTTCTCCGGGGGTTCATAGGAATTTCTACCGTTTGGACATCCTGAAATTGGGATCAACGTCAGAAAAAGGAAATATGAACGGTTGGATAACTCGCCCAGGGAAGCATTTATCGCCAACCGCAGGTCCCCCACTATCACCGGTTGCCCCATGTCTGCTCAGCAAATGCCCACTCTCAATAAGCTTTCGGGAAGCCAACTTTCCGGGAATCAGCTCACTAGCAGTCCTGCGGCAGGCAACTTTGCCGGACATCAAAAATTCGCTGGATACCAGAAGCTGGGCGGTTCTTCTCCTCGCCCTTCAACCGCCCCCTCTAACTCTGCATCGGGCTTATCGATGGGCGTCAACGATTCAACTTATGGCGCCGGGTTTCCATCCCTGGGGCGCCCCATTGAGCTATCAGAGTGGAACCAGAAAACCTACGATCGCCTTAAGCAATCCTTAGGGCTGGATCTACGACGGCAGGTGTTTGTGGCGGTGTGTGATGATTTGGTGGTGCGCGCCCATCTGTCTCAGCGGTTGATTCGCGATCGCGCCATGGGCACCCATCGAGGAGAGTTGATTTCCCAGGTGGTCACGGTCACTTTGGATGCCCAGCGTCCCAGCCTACAGCAATCGATCTTTGATGGATTCCAGCAATATCGGCACACGAATCAGCACTATCGCCCCATGCCTCAGGGCTATTTAACCAGCTCCGCCGCAAACCATGATCCGGTGGTTCAGCTTTTTGGCATTGAAGACCTGACCCGACAATCGGCCCATATTCAGCGCCAGTTTCTTCAAAATCTCAACCAACTGCCGAAGCGTCCGCTCCCCGCTGCCGGCGCACTAATCCTGTGGGTGACCCGTCCGTGGGCCAATTCCATTTGTCAATCGGCACCCGATTTTTGGCAGTGGCACACAGGATTTTTTGAGTTTGACGGCGATCCCCGTCCCTTTGATCCTGAGGCTGATGACGATGTGTCTTCCCAGCCATCGTTTCAGCCCCAGCTTGATCCTATCCAAGCGTTCCCTTGGCAAGACTCCCCTGGCGGTGATGCCGCTGGGGTTGATTCCACTGAAATAACTGCGCTCCTGTCTCAAAAGCTACTTCCTCAGCGAGGTGAACAGGTGAAAGATTCGCAGTTGGCATTTCAATCGGCTAGCCAGCCTGTATCTAGTCAGCCTGCACCGAATAGTTTTGCCCTGAATAAATCTGCGTCTAACAAACCTGCGCCTAACAAGCCTGCACCCAACCAACGGGCGTTCAACAACGCTTCCCCTAAATTTCCTACCGATGCTCCTGTGCCCAATGCGTTGGATGCTTGGTTGGTGCTGGCCCAGTCCGCCCAGGGTGCTCCGGGCGATCGCCGGCTGATGGATCGGGCCATTGAAATTGGGCATCAGCTTTTGGCGGATCATCGCCCCACTCTGTTTGAACAGGCGCAAATTTACGAAACCTTGGGGCATTGCCACAGCGCCCGCGCCTTAACCGTTACCCGAGACCAGCGGCGACGGTTGGGAGATGCCCACCATCGCGCCATCGCGCGAGATTTGCAAAAGGCGTGCGACTGTTTCCAGTGGGCATTGGAGCCTTTAGATAAGTCTTTGGCTAACCGGGCTCTGGAGCGTCGCGATGGGCAAAATAATCAGCTTCTTAAGCGTCGCGCCAACCTATTGCGCACCTTGGCAGAAACCCAGCAAAGCCTGGTGCGCTACGGGGGTGCTTCCAACACCGATAAAGTTGACCAGTATCAAGAGTCGGCGGTGAAAAACTATCGCCAGGGAATCGCCAGTCAGTGGTTGAAAATTCGCCGCCGCCGGAAATTCACTGACGGCGATGCTCAATGGCTGGTGCAAACCTATAACAGCTTGGGAATGGCGTACTGGGCGCAGGGCAATGGCGATCGCTCTAACGCGGCTTCGGCGCACCGTTGCTTTAAACGCGCCGTCCATGCTTATTTGCAAGGGCTGGGCTGCTATGGGAACCGCCGTTACTCTGACAGCGTTTTACCCACCGACTACCACTACGGCACCTTGCAAACTAACCTGGGCACTGCTTATTTAACGTTGCACCGGGGCGATCGCAATCCCCAGTGGCTGGACCATGCGGTGACTGCTTATCACGCGGCGTTGAACTATCGCGATCGCCAACAGTATCCCGCCGCCTACGCGGCCACCTGCAATAACCTGGGCATTGCCTATCGCGCCCTGGGACATTTTGCCCAGCGCCAGGATCCCCACGCCGAGTGGACCTATTGCCAACAGGGAATCGCCTTTTATAACGAAGCCCTCGCCATTGAATCCCATATTCCCGTCACCTTTGATCGGGCCACCACCGCTCGCCATTTAGCCCAGCTTCACCAGTACCTTGCCCAACATGGACTCACCAGCGAAAGTGCCAGTGGAATGGGCGATCGCTCCTCCGCCGACTATCACCTAGGCGCCGCTGTGGAAGCCTATAACCACGGCTTACGGCACCTGTCTAAAGGCGCAAGCGAGCATCCCCTGCTAAATGGTTTAATTGCCACGGTTAAAACGTTACTGCGGGGAAGCTACGGTTCTTCTCCCCAAACCGTGCTGGCTCAAGTGCCCAGCCAGTGGCGACCTCGGGTCCTGAAGCAACTTTAAAACTTCAAAATAATCGTGCTTATCACAATAAAAGTTCAAGGCAATTGCTAAAAACGGTTACTAAAAAATTGCCCTTGGACCCCACTCAAAATAATTGGCACTAGGATCAAAATAGTCGCTGCCCTGCAACAATTCATGCGGCTAAATTATGCGGTCGGATTCGGATAATCGGGGCGGCGACTGAATCAATGGTCACTAATCAGTCAAAACATTGGAGAACAGCGTGGAAGGTGCTCCCACAGAAGCTCAACCCCTTAAGGTTCAGGTGAATGGGGAATCCCGTACCTGTGGCGCGGGGCTAACGGTGTACGGCGCTTTAACCCACTGGAACCTAAACCCTCGGCTGATTGCGGTGGAGTACAACGGGGAAATTCTCCACCGACAGTTCTGGGAAACCACACCAGTACAGGCAGGCGACTCTTTTGAGGTCGTTACAATTGTTGGAGGAGGGTAAGGAAGTTTAGGACAAAGCTAAAGCCCAAATCACTTCGATTTTGTGGGTATGTTCCAAATTCCTTGCTTGTTTCCATTAATTGAGTTTGCCGACTTTCTTGCCAACTTTGACAACGCCCTTTCTGCCAACTTTTAGTAACAACCGTTGATGAAGAAAATTTCCCTACCAGAAGCTTTTTTATCTCGTCTGCGATCCCTTAGTGTCGCCCTTCGTCCTATGTTGAAACGCCTACTTGTAGTCGGCCTTGTGGCCGCCCTTACCTTCGGTCCTGCCAGCAGTGCCCTCGCAGCCCGCAGCGGTGGACGTATTGGCGGTGGCTCCTTCCGGCGCTCAACCCCCAGCTATTCTGGCGGCGGACGCTCCTATGGCGGATCGGGCTATCGCAGTGGCGGCTACGGCGGCGGCGTGGGCTTTCCGTTTTTGATTCCGTTTTTCGGTTTCGGTGGCGGCTTTGGCTCCCTGTTTGCCTTGATGATTGGCTTTGCCTTAATTAACTACGTCACCAATGCCCTGCGAAATGCCACCAGCGATGATGGTGCGCCGATGATTGCCCAGCGATCGCAGCGGGGATCCCGATCCTTGGTATCGGTCGCTCAGGTGCAGGTGGGACTGTTGGCCCAAGCGCGCAGTCTGCAAACGGACTTGGACCGCATGGCTCAAACTGCTGATACCGGAACCGCTGTGGGGCGATCGCAGGTACTCCAGGAAGCCACCCTCTCCTTGCTTCGCCACCCAGACTGCTGGGTTTACGGTAACGCTGAGTCTGATCAGGTTTCCCTTGATGCCGCTGAGGTAGGTTTCAATCGCCTGTCCCTAGAAGAACGATCAAAGTTCACTCAGGAAACCCTGTCCAATTACAACAGCGCCCAAAGTCAAAAATCCCTTTCCCAGGGAGGTAACACCCAAGATGGTGCTGATGCTCTGTTAACCACTGAAACCACTAACGAATACATTGTGGTTACCATTTTGGTCGCCGCTGAGCGCCGTTTGGATTTCCCCACGCCCATTACGGGTGAAACGGAACTGCGCCAAACCTTAAGCAGCTTGGGATCAATTTCCCCTGAAGACCTGGTGGCTGTGGAAATTCTGTGGAGCCCCCAAGCCAACGGCGATGTGCTTAGCAAAGACGACATTTTGGCTTACTACCCAGATCTGCGCTTGGTGTAATAATGCCAAACGGGTCTGGAACTGGCAGGTCCTGTGTGTGAATAAACGCACGTGATGTTTAAAGCTTAAGCAGAAAGGTTTGGGCAAACGAGCTTAAAAGTAAAGCCCCGGCATCGTAGAGAAACTCTCGATGCCGGGGCTTTTTGAATAGCGGTTTATTTTTGCTTCTTTTTCGCCTTGTATTCGCCTTGTTATTGATTCGCCTGCGCCTTGAATGCTGTGCACTTCAGACTCTTGAGGTTTTGAAGCCCAGGACGTGTCGTCATTGAGCACCAGAAGCCTTACGTAGTGGGGAATACACGCCCCTTAACGCAGAGCCTTTAACGCGCAGAAATGCTGGGGGCTGAAACCCTCGCCGTCAAAGGCTTTGACACTTAAATGATGACAGCCCCTAGACCACTGCGACTTAAACGTTACGAATTAGGATGCTGGGCGTGTATACAGCGCGGGTGGCAGGTTGGGACGGTGGAATCACCTTCACTAGGCTGAGCTGGCGAATATTTGCCATTTGTCCGAAGCGACCTGGAGTGTTCATGCAGGTCAGCTTGCATAAGTCGGGTCCTAGATGTCCGATCACACGGAACTTTGACTCTGGATAATCGGCATGGCAAACGATGCTGTTAATGGGAAAGGGACGAGTGTTCTCGAAAGATGGTTGCATTTGCGGACTCCCACAGTAACGGGATGGTGCTATTTAGTGAACGAGTAGTAGACGACCTGTGGTGGGTGACGCTAACAACTATGGGGAAGGTGCGTTAAGCAACAAGGTGTCTCCGGTTTCTATCTCCTTTTTAACTACTTCAAAAGAGATATTGGCTCAGGACGTGACAATGTTGAAGATTGTGCTAGAAAAGTTTTGCTGAAGGCTCCCTAGTTAACAAACCTGAAAGTCCCAATTCAGACACTTTTCGAGGACTAAACCAGCATCTCGTGACCACAGCTCCAGCGGAGAATAGTGTTGTGTCACCTACTCAGTTTTACTACGAGAATATACTTAAGGCAGGATCGATTGATAGTAAGGATCGCCCCGCCGTGCGCAAATATACCGGACTTGTGGAGTCAGTTTTTTCCGGTTTCGTCCTTGAATAGTGTTTCTTGGCTTGTCTTTCCTCGATAGTGGTCAATGCTTCAAGGAAGATACGTAGATTGGGGCTGCAATATTTAAGACAAAAATCAAAAAATAAAATAGGCGGCAATAGAGCGATCGCGGTTATGAATTTTGGCAAGCCTTCAAAGAAAGTTTTTCAGTAATCTTTGTGGCGATCGCCCGAAAAGACAGTCATAAAGGCTGATTCAAAAAGATTTTGTTGAGAAAGGTGTAGAAAATAGATCCATTACTCCTTCTCTTATGGAAAATTATCGGTGGTTTTTTCAAGGGATTGAAAGATAAAAAAGTGTCTTTTCTCTTTGACTTTCGGATTAAATTCCTAGGTGTAAATGCCTGGTTCTGTTTTGGTTCTGGGCTTTCGCTGTCGGAAGATATTAAAAGTAGACTTTTATTGTTTGATGGTGAATCAGCGATCGCTGATGCGCTGCCTGCCTAACTATTGCGCTGTACTGCAAACCATTAAGCAACGTCGCGGAACAGGGTTTTTCTTCGATTTTCCGCCATGATGGTTAGAGTCTTTACTGACATGATTGACAGCAAAGTAGAGCTATTAGGGCACAGACTTTTTGCCGTTTATGAAAGTGTTTAACGGGAATTGAAGGACTGTAAAAAAAACAGTGATTTGACGGAAGTCTGATTAACAAGTGCCCATAAAAGCGCCAATAAAAACTGTTTTAGGCTAGACCTTGAAAGCTTAGGTTTTTGCCCAAAAGGAGAATAACTTATGGCATTAAAGCCCTGTACCGCCACGACAAAAGAGGCAAAAGTGGCAAGTCCCAATTTGCCTGTTTTAAAAGAGCGAGGGCAGCGAGAAGTCTTTTGTGGTTTGACGGGGATTGTGTGGCTACACCGAAAGATGCAGGACGCGTTTTTCTTGGTGGTGGGGTCGCGCACCTGTGCCCATTTGATTCAGTCGGCGGCGGGGGTGATGATTTTTGCAGAGCCTCGGTTTGGGACTGCAATTCTGGGCGATCGCGACCTGGCAGGACTAGCCGATGCCAACGACGAATTAGAGCGAGTTGTTGCCCAATTACTGGGGCGGCGTCCCGATATTAAAACGCTGTTTTTGGTGGGTTCTTGTCCGTCGGAGGTGATCAAGCTGGACTTGGCGACGGCGGCAGAAAAGCTAAATCGCGAGTATTTTCCCCAAACGCGCATTTTGAATTATTCCGGCAGCGGTATTGAGACCACCTTTACCCAGGGGGAGGATGCTTGTTTGGGATCAATGGTGCCGGTGTTGCCCGAGAAGGAGACGGATGAGCCAGCGCTGATGGTGGTGGGCAGTTTGGCGGATGTGGTGGAGGATCAGTTCCAGCGGCTGTTTGACCGGTTGGGTGTCGGTCCGGTGTCGTTTTTCCCCCCTCGCCGTGCTGCGGAGCTTCCTGAGGTGGGGAAGGGTACGAAGTTATTGGTGGCTCAGCCGTTCCTAAGCGAGACGGTGCGATCGCTCCTCCATCGTGGTGCCGAATTATTGCCTGCACCCTATCCCTTCGGTATTGAGGGAACAACGGCGTGGTTGCGGGCCGCGGCGGATGTGTGGGGGATTGGCGGGCAGGCTTTTGAGGAGGCGATCGCCCCAGCCGTATCCCGTGCCGAAACCGGTTTGGCGCGCTACCGAGAGACGCTGAACGGGCGCAAAGCCTTTTTCTTCCCCGATTCTCAGCTTGAAATTCCCCTGGCGCGGTTCCTATCTCGGGAGTGTGGCATGGAGCTAACGGAGGTGGGTACGCCTTACATTGACCGCATGTTGATGGATGCAGAAATCGCGCTGCTGCCGGAAGGGACAGCGTTGGCGGAAGGGCAAGATGTGGAGCGGCAGTTGGACCGCTGTCGGGAGGCGCATCCGGATATTACCGTGTGTGGATTGGGGCTGGCGAATCCGCTGGAGGCGGAGGGGATGTCCACCAAATGGTCCATCGAATTAGTGTTCTCGCCCCTGCACGGTTATGACCAGGCGGCGGATCTAGCAGAATTATTTGCTCGACCAACGGAGCGACGACGGCGGCTCTCGGTGTGATGTCAATTTTTCAGCCCGCTTTTAACCGCCGATTTTTTAATTTTGGTTTGAGATATGGAATTAACTCTGTGGACCTATGAGGGACCGCCCCATGTGGGGGCTATGCGCGTCGCCACTTCCATGGAGCAGGTGCATTACGTAATTCATGCCCCCCAGGGGGATACTTACGCCGACCTGCTGTTCACCATGATTGAGCGTCGCGATCGCCGTCCGCCGGTTACTTACACCACCTTCCAGGCACGAGACCTCGGGGGCGATACGGCGGAAATGGTGAAAACGTCGGTGCAGGATGCCTATGATCGCTTCCAGCCCCAGGTGATGTTGGTGGGGGAAAGCTGTACGGCGGAGTTGATTCAGGATCAGCCTGGGGCACTAGCGCAAGGGATGAATTTGCCGGTGCCGGTGGTGAATTTGGAGCTGCCCGCCTATTCCAAAAAGGAAAACTGGGGTGCCAGCGAGACCTTATATCACCTGATACGAACCCTCCTATTGCCGCTGGTGCCAGAGCCAGGATTCCAGCGCCCCGAGCGGGATCCCCAGGTGCGCCCCAAGGCGAATATTTTAGGTCCCACTGCACTGGGATTTCGGTGTCGGGACGATATTCAGGAGGTAATTAAGCTGCTGGGGGAAGTAGGCGTTGATGCGAACGTGGTGGCTCCTTTGGGGGCGACGCCTGACGATATTCGCCGGATGCCCGATGCGGACTTTAATATTTCCCTTTACCCAGAAATTTCCAACACCGTTTGCAGTTGGCTAGAGCGATCCTTTAAGCAGCCCACGGTGAAAACGGTGCCTCTGGGCGTAGGCGCTACCCGTGATTTTATTCAGGAAATTGGCGACGTAACGGGCATTGACGTGGGGGCGGTGCTGGTGCGATCGCGCTCCGATACGTTGGGAAACTGGAGTGCGTCCCGGATAACGTCGACGGAAGCTCCCGGTGCGTCGCGGCTGCCTTGGTATTCCCGATCCGTGGATTCCACGTACTTGACGGGTAAGCGGGTGTTTATTTTTGGTGATGCCACCCATGTGCTTGCCGCCGCCCGAATCACTACGGAGGAGCTGGGCTTTACGCTGGTGGGCATTGGCACCTATAGCCGCAAGTTTGCTCGACAGGTACGCGCCTTAGCAAAAGAACACGATTTGGAGGCGGTGATTACGGACGACTATTTAGCGGTGGAAGCCGCCGTGGCTGAAGCTGCACCCGAGTTGGTTTTGGGCACTCAAATGGAGCGCCATATTGCCAAGCGGCTGGGGCTGCCCTGCGCCGTAATTTCAACGCCGATTCATGTGCAAGACGTGCCCGCTCGCTATTCCCCGCAGATGGGTTGGGAAGGGGCAAACGTCATTTTTGATGACTGGGTCCATCCGCTAATGATGGGCTTGGAAGAGCATTTAATCGGTATGTTCCGCGATGATTTCGAGTTTGCGGAAGGGCATATGAGCCATCTGCATACGGCTGCCGAATCCAACAGTGCCGATATGGAAAAGGCGGTTGAGGTGGCGATCGCTGCCGAAGAACAAGCCAAACCTGCGGAATCTGCACCGGAAGAAGAGTCGGGTGTTACCTGGGCTCCTAGTGGTCTTGCCGAGCTTAAGAAAATACCGTTTTTTGTGCGCGGCAAAGTGAAACGAAATACGGAAAAATTTGCCCAAGGTTTAGGCATTACAGAAATCACCGTTGACACCCTTTATGAGGCAAAAGCCCGTATCGGTAAGTAAGCAATTTATCGTTTCTCCAGTCTTTTACCCAGTCCCCGCCAACAGTAATTAGGAATTTTGACCATGGTTGTTTCAAAAGTTCGCCCTAACATTGCCAGCAAGTACGCCAATAAGCACGAAGACGGTGAAGGTAGCGTCCAGGTCCATCAGGATCCGGGTATGAAAATTGAGGGGGCGCTGGTAATTGCGGTTTATGGCAAAGGTGGAATCGGTAAATCCACCACCTCTTCTAATCTATCGGCGGCGTTTTCTCGTCTAGGTAAGCGGGTTTTACAAATTGGCTGTGACCCGAAACATGACAGCACGTTTACCTTGACCAAGCAGATGGTGCCGACGGTTATTGATGTGTTGGAGTCGGTGGATTTCCATTCGGAAGAATTGGAAACTGATGACTTTATGTTTGAGGGCTACAACGGGGTTATGTGCATTGAAGCGGGGGGACCGCCGGCGGGCACAGGATGTGGTGGCTATGTAACTGGTCAAACGGTGAAACTATTAAAAGAACACCACCTTTTGGAAGATACAGACGTGGTGATTTTTGATGTGTTGGGAGACGTAGTTTGCGGCGGTTTTGCTGCACCTTTGCAGCATGCTCACTATTGCTTAATTGTGACGGCTAACGATTTTGATTCGATTTTTGCCATGAATCGGATTGTGGCAGCAATTCAGGCTAAGGCTAAGAACTACAAGGTGCGTTTAGGGGGCGTTATTGCTAACCGCAGCGAGGGTACGGATCAGATCGATAAATTTAACGAGCGGGTTGGTTTAAGAACGTTGGCTCATTTCCGTGCCGTTGATGCCATTCGCCGCAGTCGCCTGAAGAAGTGCACAATTTTTGAAATGGACGAAGAGCCGGAAGTCTCCACTGTGCAAGATGAGTATCTCAAATTGGCTCAGGGAATGTTAGACAACGTAGAGCCGCTGTTGGCTGAGCCCCTCAAGGATCGCGAGATTTTTGACCTGTTGGGATTTGACTAAAAAGTTAAAAGTCAATGCTTAAGCTGGTTGATGGGAAGTGGCAATTTGAAAATGAGGCAGCGCTAGAGAAGTTTCTTTTCCAGAATTTAGAGGAGTGTTTAGGATATTGTCCTGTCGCTCAGCAGCTTCGAATCGCAGGGGAAATCTGCGATATCGTGGCGGCTGATGCTGATGGGACAATAGTCATTCTGGAATTGAAAAATACGGAAGATCGATACGTTGTTCAGCAGTTGACTCGTTATTACGACAACTTGATTAACGAAGCTCCTAATCTTCCTGGCGTTGATTTATTGCGTCAACCAAAATTGATTGCGATCGCTCCTGTCTTTCACCGCCATAACTTTATTGATCAAAAATATTCCACCCTCCAATTCCAGCTTCTCTGCTTCTCAGTAGTGCCAGAAAATGAGAAGTTTTTGTTTCAGCTAACTGATGCCAATGCAAGTGAGGCTGTTGGAAAGCGATTAAAACTTCCTAGCATTAACTTAGAGAATAAGTCTGAAATTCAGATAGATCAGTATGGAGAAACTTGGAGGAAGGCTCTTCAGAGAAAAGATAGGAGGTTGGTTGAATGGATTTTGAATTTGCGTGAGCAATGTTTCTCTTTACATCCAGCAATGGGTTCGAAAGTTACTAAATTAGGGATTACTTTCGGTCAGAGTCGAGGGAGAAATAAAATATATCCTGGTGACTGGCGTTCTTGTATTAAGGTCCAGGGACTCGGACAACCAGATCGAGTGAAGCTATTTGCGTACCTTCCACGGAGCGACAAAATCTTGAAAATGGAAATGCTTTACTCAACGTTGGATGGAACGGTCGAATGCTTACGTCTACCGAAACGCTTTCGTAAAGGTGCCTCAAGTCCTCTCAGAGGCGTGCCTGAGGATGGAATTATTCAAGTTGAAGAATATTTAAAAAGCTATTTCAGGTGGTACGCTTCTGAAAGAAATTTAGAGCAAGATGTGCCATTGGCTATTAGCGTCAGCGAGTTCTTGCAGCTAGCTCAGAGAGATTGGTTGAAACGTCTTAAAAACTGGGCAAGTTTCGAGAAAGCAACTTTTGACCAACAGAGTCGATACCATAGTACGTAGTTTTTTAATAAGCTCTACCTCATATGGCGTCATCTACGTCTTGGCAAGAAATTAATGGCAACTGGGTATTGCTGCCCCCTCGACCGATCGCCCTAATCCACTTCCTCGGCGGGGCATTTATCGCAGCGGCTCCTCAGTTTACCTATCGCTGGTTGCTGGAGCATTTGGCGGATCAAGGGTATGCGATTGTTGCGACGCCCTTTGTTAATACCTTTGACCATTGGACGATCGCCCGAGACGTATTTACAGAATTTGAGCAAACTCGCGATCACCTATATCGCCTGGGTAAACTGCGGCGGCGCACTTTGCCAGTGTACGGTCTTGGGCACAGTATGGGCTGCAAGCTGCATTTGTTGCTGGGGAGCGCCATGTCGGTGGAGCGGGCAGGGAATATGTTTATTTCGTTCAATAATTTTCCAGCCACTCGGGCGGTGCCGCTGATGGATCAGTTTGCGCCCCTAGTGCAGCGGATGGAGCGGAATATGCAGGATGGGTTGGACAAGGGAGTTAATGTCAATTTGCCGGGGGAATTAGGGCGGTCGATTAGCCAGTCGATCAACCAGTCAGTGAATCAATGGCTGGGCGATCGCCGCCAGGAAAATCCAAATTTAGGGCGTCGATTTAGCCCAATTTCTAACAACTTGGAATTTGATCCAACGCCCGATGAAACTTTTCAATTAATTGAGGAGAAATATCATATTCGCCGCAATTTAATCGTCAAGTTTAAAACTGATGAAATTGATCAGTCGCGGGAGCTGTACTCAATTTTTTCAGAACGCTTTGGGCATTTAAGCTCAATTCAATTGCTGGCAGGCAACCATTTAACGCCCATTGGTCAGGAGATGGAATTGTCTGCCTCTGGATTAGCCGGGTTGGGCGATCGCTTCGGCAATGTTGGCGACTCCTTTAACGCCATTGGTAATTGGGTCAAAGATGAAATTGTTTACCGAGATTTAAATCGCCTACTCGATGAGCTGCTGCTATGGCTAGACCCCACCTTGGCACGCTAATTACTTTGCCTAGGGGGCTATCAAAGCAAGACAGTCTAGAGGCTGAAATCCTTGTCATTAGAGGCTTTTAAGGTTAAAAGGTTAAATGATTAAGCCCCTAGTCCAGCAAATTAACGGGTTTTACCTGGGCACGGTGCAGTAGTTTTCCGTGGTGGCGGAAGCCGGGCATGGTGACTTGGACGCGATCGCCGGGCTCTGCTTTGCCCTGGGACACCTGGTGCCACTGGGGATCAAAAGCCACCTCCTCGCCGATGGGGGCAATTTGCACCACTTCCCAATGCTCCAGCAATTCGTCCAGGGGGCGCAGCAATAAAAGCAATCGGTTAGCGGGAATCTGCGGATTTTTCTGTACCGCTTCCACCGCTTTATACCAGCTCAGCAACCACGGCTCCAAAATCGCCAGGGAATCTTTCTGAAACCCTTCCCAAACCTGGTCCTGGTTATGTTGAACTTCGTCCTTCAGGCGATCGTATTCTTGCTGAATTGCCGCCAGTTCTCGGGCACTGTCCACCAAACCACCCGATAGGGCTTCTGCCCCGTCCTCATCAGGCTCCAGCTCTCCATCTGTGCCTAGGTCTGGAGAAATTTCAGTAACGGCGGCCAGCAAATCAACGGTGGTAACCTCCAATGCCTTCGCTAGCTGCCCCAAAGTTTCCAGTCGCATTCGCGCCACTTCCCCCTCGCGAAGCTGACGAATTTGATAGAGCGAAACGCCTGATCGCTCAGCCAACGCCCGCCAGCTACGGCACTTCACCTGGCTCATCCATTGCTTAATTCGCTGTTGACCGTCGCCGGAATTTTCCATGTCGCGCGTTTTGTCCACGTATCCTGTGTTGTTTCTATCAACTTGCTATTGAGGGCTGTGACCCATTAAATCTCGAAGCCAAGAGCTGTAAGGGGACCAGCTCAGCATCACGAGTTTAAGCGTCATAAGTTTAGGGCGTGTCATCATTGAGTGCCAGAAGTTTTACGCAGCAGGGATTCCACGCCCTTTCCAAAAAACATTGGTTAGGGGCTGAAACCCTCACGGCTAAAGACGTTAAGGCTGAAATGGTGATGGCTCCTCGTGTTTATGCTGAAGTGGACGGTTGTGTGGTGGTGGACATGGGATTCCTAACTTCGTAGTAACGTCTGGCGGTTTGTTAATAACGCACTCTGACTTTCCGTATATTGACCACCCAATGCCACTTTTTCTGTTTCCTTATATTGCCCGATATATCGCCCTATAGAGGCGGGAAAAGTGCAAAGGACAGCCGTAGAACACCCTTTCGTTATTGTCTCAAAAAGTGACGCGGAGGGTGTTTTTGGTCAAGGATGTTACTGATGCTGACTAAAGTTTGGTCAATATTCGACGCTAAAAGGCGATCGCTGAGTTTGAAGGAAGCTAAACAGGGTTTATGCCGGTGTCCCAAGGGTTCAACGGAAAAGCGGGGGATTTGCTGGCGGATAGGTAGAGATACCGAAAAGGTGGCGGATAACTATGGGCTAGGCTCTGAAATCTCGTACACTAGGACCAGCAAAAGAAAAGCATTTTGAGATTTAACGTCTTAGTGACGGTGTGCTTGCTAGTGTTTGAATGCCTTTGTTTTTCCTGAATTTTTGTTCTTCCTAGATTAGAGTTCGTTGGTTTTTCGCTTTTTGGTGCATGCTGGCTCGGCAACTTCCCCCTCAACCTATTTGGCAGCGATCGCGGTATTCGTTGATGTCCCGCCGCATCAGCGTATTCAGCGCTTTTGCCAGATTTTTTACCGGGCTTGGGCTAGATATTGCGCTGGGGCGCCATAAAAATGAACGGCGCCAGGAAAAGCGAGCCCGGTGGCTGGTGCAAAAGCTGGTGGAGTTGGGACCAGCGTTTATTAAGGTGGGGCAGGCGTTGTCCACCCGTCCTGATTTACTTCCAAAAACTTATATTTCAGCCCTAAGCGAACTTCAAGATTCAGTGCCTCCTTTTAGTTCCGCTGAGGCGATCGCCCGAGTGGAACAGGAGTTGGGGCAGCATATTGGCGAACTGTTTCAGCGTTTTGACCCCAACCCCATCGCTGCCGCCAGTTTGGGTCAGGTGCATCGGGCTATGTTGCCCAACGGGGAAGAAGTGGTAGTTAAGGTGCAGCGCCCGGGGCTGGAGCCGCTGATTAAGTTAGACTCCACCGTTGTTCAGCAGCTAATTGAATTTTGCAACAAGCGCTTTCCTTGGGCTAAGACTTACGATTTACAAGGAATTTATGATGAATTTTTCCGAATCTTATTTCGGGAAATTGATTATCTCCAAGAAGCCCAAAATGCTGAACGATTTCGCGGTAACTTCCAGAACTATCCAGGCGTAATTGTCCCTAAGATTTACTGGCCTTACACCACGTCTAAAGTTCTGGTAATGGAGTATTTATCGGGCACTAAAGTAGACGATGTGCCCCGCCTGGAGTCCATGGGTGTTGATGTGAAAGCCCTTAATGAACTAGGGATTTGCTGCTATTTAAAACAGTTCTTACAGGACGGCTTTTTCCATGCGGATCCCCACCCGGGAAATTTAGCAGTGACTCCTGAAGGCGAGCTGATTTTCTACGATTTTGGTATGGCTGTGGAGATGCAGTCGTTAGCCAAAGAGCAAATGGTTCAAACCCTGTTCTCTGTGTTGAAAAAAGACACAGAAGGGGTGCTGAATACTTTAATTGAAATGGGATTTATTGAGCCGGTTTCTGATATGAGACCGGTGCGTAAATTGTTGGATTTTACGCTGGAAAAATTTGCCGAACGACCAGTGGAGGTGGGCGAGTTTGTGCAAATGCAAAAGGAAATTGCATCCCTGTTTGAGGAGCAACCTTTTCGATTGCCGGCGCAGATGACCTATGCGCTGAAATCTCTGACCACTTTGGATGGCATCGCTCGACGGTTGGATCCCAGCTATAACCTGTTGGCAGCGGCAAAACCCTTTGTGAAGCGATGGGCGGGAATCCAGGAAGCGGGAAGTCGCGGGTTGTTGGAGGTGGCGAAGCAGGCGACCTTGTTTCTGACGGAAAAAATCCGCAAGCCCAGCCCACTGGAAATGGCGGTGTTGCGCCTGGAAGAGCGGGTAATGCAGGGGGAGCTGGAAATTCGGGTGCAGGCGTTGGAAAGCGATCGCGCCCTGCGCCGAATCAATATGGGCATTAAGTCCCTAATTTATGGGGTAATCACTGGATTTGGAGCGTTGGTGGGGGCGGTGCTGGTGAGCGGCAATTTGATGAACTGGGCGATTTTTGCTTTTGCGATCGCCGGCGTCGGCGGTTTTGTATTTGTGCGATCGCTGATTCGCCTGCAATTGCGAGAGCGCCTAGACAAACTGATGGAAAATTAGAAAAATAAAGCTTGCTGGTTAAAGCTGTTTAAATTCTTCGTTTCCGTCGCATTTAATCCCGTGTACTGCCGTATTTAAATTTATGGATATTAGCTCCCTTGACGTCACTGCCCTGTCCCTGGAAGGGGCAAAATACTTAGGGCTGTTTGACATCGCCTGCCTTTTGTTTACGATTTTGGCTTTTGTTTTCGGCTGGGGATTTCGCTTTCGTATGGTGGGAATCACCGCGTTTACCGGTGTTTTGGTGGCGGGGCTGTTTGGCTTTGGGCTGGCGTTTTTCCAGCGTCCCATCATCGAAGGAGCAGCTCGCTATTCCCTGGTTTACGACACTGGCGGCGTTGATACGGTGATTGCCGTGCCCATGGACTTAGATGACGACACCCTGGATGCCACGTTGCGGCAGGCGGCGTTAGACCTATACTCGCCCGGTCGTTTGGGGGCGGCGGTGGCTCCATTGGTGGTGCGGGCACGGGAAATTCGGCACCTAGATGATGAAGTTTCCGAGCCGGCGTATGTGGGAGAAATTTCGCGATCGCTCACTAAGCGCATCGACGAAAACCCAACGGTAACTATCTATCCCCATTAGGGCATGTCATCCACTGAGCATCAAAAGCTTCACGTGGTGGGGAGTTCACGCCTTTTTAGCGTAAAAAGTTTTAGGGGCTGGAACCCTTGCAGCTAAGGGCTTTGAGCTAAAGACTTTGAGGCTTAAATGACCACAGTCCCCGTTAATGCTCCTTGCTAGGGGCGGCATTAATGGGTAGGCTTCCGTCTTCTTGGTTGGCTGAAATTGCTACGATAGTGAATCAACTGTTAGGAGTTAGCGATCAGTTTGTGACTTCCAGCGTTACTGGAAAACAGGTGTCGCAAAACTTAGAACGTGTCATCAATTCAGCATCAGAAGCCTTACACAGTAGGGAGTTCACGCCCTTTTAAAACAAAGTATATGAGGGGCTGAAACCTCTTTAGTTACTGGCTTTGAGATTTAAACGATGACAGCCCTCGGTTTCGCAAGCAACCATCCAGATGAACAACAAGTAATCAGACAGGTGATCAGTCAGTTTTAAAAAGCCTCCGCAAATTGATGCCAGCGAATTTCTAACAGTCCATTAAGCCGTTCAGATTTATTGCTCTAAATCTTTTATGTCCAACTTTCCAGACCCCACCACCTCCACCTTGCCCCAATCGGCTCCCGTATCTGCTTTCTCGGGCGCATTGGCGATCGCACCAGGTCGAGTGGTGCGTGGTTCAGGGATTTTGGCCGGTGCCGGGTCGGCGCTGGAAAAATTTGGCTCCCGTCCCATTGTGGTGGGGGGAGAACGGGCGATCGCCGCAGCCCAAGCCAGCCTAGACACTGCTTTAACAGGCTTTACTGCCACCACCGCCAGCACCGCCCCCGACTGCAGCGAATCCGTATTGGCACGTCTTAACCAAGTGGCAGCTACCCATCAGGCGGATTTTGTAATCGGCTTGGGCGGTGGTAAAGCGTTGGATACGGCGAAGCTTCTAGCCCACCAGCGTCAACTTCCTGTCGTCACCGTGCCCACTGCGGGAGCGACCTGTGCCGCATGGACAGCGCTGTCTAATGTTTACTCTGACAACGGGGCGTTTTTGTATGACGTGCCGTTGGACCAATGTCCTGATCTGTTGATTTTGGACTACAACCTGGTGGCGACGGCGCCCAATCGGATGCTGGCGGCGGGAATTGGTGATGCCCTGGCGAAGTGGTACGAAGCGTCCATCAGCAGCGGCACATCCCAGGACACTCTAATTGTGTCGGCGGTGCAGCAGGCGCGAGTATTGCGAGATCTATTGTTGCAATATTCCATTACGGCCTTGGATGAGCCGGGGGGTGAAGCTTGGCAACAAATGGTGGATGCTTCGGTGCTGATGGCTGGGGTCATTGGCGGTGTGGGTGGTGCCCAATGTCGAACGGTGGCAGCCCATGCGGTGCACAACGGCTTAACTCAGTTGCCTGCCAGTCACGGCACGCTGCATGGAGAAAAGGTAGCCTACGGAATTTTGGTTCAGCTGCGGCTGGAGGAAATGGTGCAGGGTAGCCAGTTGGCGGCAACCGCCCGACAGCAACTGCTAGAGTTTTATCGGGCGATTCATCTGCCGACAACCTTGGCGGACATGGGTATGGGCGCGATTACCCTAGAGGATTTGGATGCAGCGGCAACGTTTGCCTGCCACAAGCGGTCCGATATTCACCATTTGCCCTTCCCGGTATCGCCATCGGTGGTGATGGGCGCCATGGTTTCTACCAATGCCCCTACCCGTGTGTCCCCTCCGTCGCTAGAATCAGCTCACCCCGTTCAACCCTATGACGCCGATGGCGATCGCCATTCTGAGGAGATAACCCTATGACGGTGCCCAATACAGCAAAGCCGGTAACCTTTGAAACTGCCGACCGGGTGCGCGTTTTGCCCCCCTATGTATTTGCCCGTCTCGATGAGCTAAAGACTAAAGCGCGGGAGCAGGGGCTAGATTTAATCGATTTGGGGATGGGTAATCCGGATGGTCCTACCCCTGCGCCGGTGATTGAGGCGGCCCAGGCAGCCCTGGCCGATGCCAGCAACCACGGCTATCCTCCCTTTGAAGGGACGGCGAATTTCCGTAAAGCTATTACCGACTGGTATTACCGACGTTACGGGGTAAACCTAGACGCGAATAATGAGGCGCTGCCGCTGTTGGGGTCCAAGGAGGGGTTGGCTCATTTGGCGATCGCCTACTTAAACCCAGGGGACACGGTGTTGGTGCCTAGCCCCGCTTATCCCGCTCACTTTCGCGGACCGCTAATTGCCGGAGCAAAAGTGCACAGTTTGACACTAACGGCGGAAAATAATTGGCTAATTGACCTGTCGGCGATTCCTGAAGACGTGGCCCGTCGCGCCAAAATCCTGTATTTCAACTACCCCAGCAACCCCACTGCTGCCACCGCCCCGCGGGAATTTTTTGAAGAGGTGGTGAAATTTGCCCAGCACTACGAAATTATGCTGGTGCACGATCTGTGTTACGCGGAGCTTGCTTTTGACGGCTACCAGCCCACCAGCCTGCTAGAAATTCCCGGCGGTAAAGATATCGGCGTAGAGTTCCATACCCTGTCGAAAACCTACAATATGGCTGGCTGGCGTGTGGGCTTTGTGGTGGGCAATAGCCAAATTATTCAAGGATTGCGCACCTTAAAAACTAACCTGGACTACGGCTTATTTTCCGCTTTGCAAACGGCCGCCGAAACCGCCCTGTCTCTTCCTGACACCTATTTAACGGAAGTGCAAAATCGCTATTGTACCCGCCGTGATTTTCTAATTGACGGTTTTGCCAAGCTGGGGTGGGATGTGCCCAAAACTCGCGCCACCATGTACCTGTGGGTACCCTGTCCGGTGGGGATGGGATCCACAGATTTTGCCCTGTCGGTGCTGGAGCAAACGGGCGTGGTGATGACGCCGGGTAATGCTTTTGGAGAAGGGGGCGAAGGATACGTGCGGGTGAGTTTGATTGCTGACTGCGATCGCCTGGGAGAAGCCTTAAGCCGGTTGGAAAAAGCAGGTATCCGGTACGATATGCAGGCACCAGCCGCTGTCTAATTTATCTCTCCCATGGCTTCCACCTGCCCGCCGTTTTCGGTGATTATTCCTGCTTATAACGAAGAGCTGGGAATTGCCCAAACGCTAGATGATCTGCACCAGGTTCTGCGGAATGCCCAGTGCGCCTACGAAGTGGTGGTGGTTAATGATGGATCGGGCGATCGCACCGCCGACCTACTGGACAGCCGCACGGACTGCCGAATCATTCATCACCAGCAAAACCAGGGCTATGGGGCGGCATTAAAAACCGGTATTCGTAGTGCCACTTATCCAATTATTGCCATCATTGACGGCGACGGTACCTACCCCCAAAACGCCATTCCCCACTTGGTTGCCCTAATGGACGAAGCGGATATGGTGGTGGGATCGCGCACGGGGGAAAATGTTACCTATCCCTTTATTCGCAAGGTGCCCAAGTATTTTTTGGTGCGCTTTGCCCAATGGATTGCCAAGCGCCCTATCCCCGATCTCAACAGTGGTCTGCGGGTGTTTCGTAAGGATGTAGCGGAGAGATTTTTCAAAATCCTGCCGGACACCTTTAGCTTTACCACCACCATTACCTTGTCCATGCTCACCAACCGGTACCGGGTGCGCTACGAGCCCATCGATTACCATGCGCGGCTGGGGCGGAGCAAAATTAAACCCATTCGTGACACCGCTCGGTTTGTGCAGCTAATTCTGCGGGTGGGGGTGTATTTTGCGCCGCTGCGGGTGTTTCTGCCCATTGCCAGCATTTTTTACCTGTGCTCTCTGGCGTCCCTGGCGCACGACATATTTGTAGAGTGGAACCTGACGGACACCACCGTAATTTTGTTTGTATTCGCGACTCAGGTCACCCTTTTTGCCTTGCTGGCGGACATGCTCGATAAGCGGGTGTAGGAGGCGCAGAGAGGGTTCAATCCAGGGGCGGGGTCACCTGGGCGGTCGCCTCGGCAAGAAACCGGATTGGGTTCGCTACAGTGGGAGGAGATTGACGTAAATAAAATCACCTGCAGCAACGGGGTGATAAGAGGCAGTAAGGGGCGATAGGCGATATGGCGTATCGAGTGAAGCAGCGTATGAGCTGGAGTCGCTTGGGTAGTCGTCGGCTGATTAGTAGTAATTGGCCGCAGCTGTGGTGGGTGGCGACGATCGCCCTAGGATTTTGTTTGGCGATCGCCCCCGGCATATTCCACCCTAGCGCCGCCACCGACACCAGCGTCTTTGTGGCTTTTTGCGAAAGCCGTGCCACTGCTGACGCTGACGCCCGCTACACCGTGGAACTCATGCTGAAACAGGCGGACACCCAAAGCTGCACCGCCGCCGCTGAAACCCTAAGCCAGCGTCCGACTTTTAATTCCCAGGATCCCAATCTACGGGACGTGTATCCCATTACCCTGCTGGACCACTGGACTTCGGTAATGTTGGTGGGCAACCGCATCGAAAACGTGGAGCCTCTGGTCAACCTTAAAAGCGTGGAATTTTTAATGGTGGCCATGAATCCCGTGCGGGATATTGCGCCCCTAGGGAAAATGCCCAGCCTGGTGACGGCGATCATGGAAGGCAATCAAATTGAAACCATTCCCGATACGTTTAAATCGCCGCCACTCCAGCGACTCAACCTGCTAAATAATCCCCTTAAGTCAAAAGTTTGCCCCCTGCGTCCCGCTAAAATTTGCGAATTTTCTGACGGCGGCGAGGCGGAGTTTAAAGCGGGGGAGCGGGCCCTTGATGAAGGGGATTTTGATGAGGCGATCGCTGCTTACACCCAAGCAAAGGCTATCTACGAGCAGGAAAAAGATAACCGTCGTCTTGCCCGTACCTTTGACCGTTTGGGGGACGTGGCTACCCAGCAGGGAAATTTCTCCAAAGCCCTGCGAATTTATCAGGCAGCTTACGCCAAGGCCCAGGATCTGGAAGATACGCCCCTAATTGGCACCTTGATGACTAGCCAGGCGGAGCTTTACGAGCGGCTGGGACAGTATGATCAGGCAGCGTCATGGCTCTTTCAAGCCCAGGCAAATGCCCAAAAGCAGGAGGCGGATCCCATTCCCCTAGACGGTGGGGTGTACGAACTGCCCCGGCTGCAGGGGGAAATTGCCCGATGGATGGGGCGGTTACAACTGCGCCAGGGGGATTTGCGGGAGGCCCTAAGGCAAGCTCAGGAATCGTTGAAATATTACGGCTATTTACCGGACGGCTACCCGGAAAAGAGTTCGGGACTGCGGCGCTCGTGGACCCTGCTGGGGGAAGTGCAGCGATCGCTCAACCAGCCGGAACAGTCCCTGAACTCTTTTCAGGAGGCGCTAAAGTTTGCCCAGAGTATGGGCGATCGCCCGGGGGAAAGCCTTGTGTTCCAGCAAAAAGGACTCACCTACCTGACCCTAAAACAGTGGGATCAGGCGGACTTAGCCCTTAACCAAGCGGCCACATTGGCAAAAAATAGCGGTGCTCAAGTGGCCGCTGGGCAAGCGCTGACTGCCTTGGGACAGTTATCTATTGAGCGCAAAAACAAGAAAAAAGCCATTGATCAACTGCGCGCCGCCGCCACCCAGTGGGAAGCATTGCGACCGGGATTAACCGACGAAAATAAAATTTCCCTGGCGGACACCCAGGCGGACACCTACACCTGGCTGGTGGAGGCGCTAGTGGGCAACAACGAACCGGAAGCGGCGCTGGTGGCAGCGGAACGGGCGCGGGCGCGGGCGTTTGTGGAGCTGCTGGCGAATCGTTTAAATGGGGCACCCATTGGCAAAACTGCACAAATGATGGCGGGGCTGCCTTCAATGGATACCTCTGCTTTGCCCCAGAAGCCGTTGACCCTCAAAGAAATTAAGCAGTTGGCTCGGGAGCGGGATGTCACCGTAGTAGAGTACGCCATTGGGCACCAAACCCTCCACAGTTGGGTGGTGAAGCCCAATGGCACGGTGAAGTATCATCCGTTGACCGTGCAGCCGCCGAAGCGTTCTGGTCGAGGCGATCGCCCCGACATGCGCACTGTACTGTCCACCAAGGAGCTTTTGGAAAAGCGGGTGCTTGACGCCCGATTTAGCCTAACGGTGCCGGGAAATTTCTTTGAGGAAGAGCGGTCAGCACTGCTGCTGCGGTACCTATATGACGACTTAATTGCCCCCCTAGAAGGGGACTTGCCCAAGGATCCCCGCGAGCCAATGCTAATTGTGCCCCAGGGCAAGCTATTTTTGCTGCCCTTTGCGGCGTTGAAATCTGAAACGGGGAGCTACCTGATTGAGGATCATGCCATTTATATTTCGCCGGCAATTCAGGCATCGGTGCTGACGGCCAAGCACAGCACCCCCCAGGGAAACGTAGGCGCTGACCCCGGTGCTCTGGTGGTGGGTAATCCCATTATGCCGTCGGTGCCTCCCCGAGTGGGTGCGCCGCCGGAGCCTTTGGAGCCGCTGCCGGGGGCGGAGCGAGAGGCGGAAACCATTAGCCAGATGCTACAGTCCAAGGCGCTATTGGGAGCATCGGCCACTAAGGACGCGGTGTTAGAAAAAATCAGCACTGCGAAAACCATTCATCTCGCCACCCACGGACTATTGGACGATTTGGGTACCGCCGGGGTGCCGGGGGCGATCGCCCTAACCCCCACGGAAGATGACGCTGGATTGTTGCGATCGCCGGAAATCATCAATTTGAACTTGAAAGCAGATTTAGTGGTCCTGAGTGCCTGCAACACCGGTAATGGGCGCGTCACCGGTGACGGGGTTGTGGGACTGGCGCGCTCCTTTGCGGCGGCGGGAGCCACCAGCACCGTGGTCTCCATTTGGAAAGTGCCCGATGAACCAACGGCGGTATTAATGACGGATTTTTACCGCCAGCTCCAGAAGGGAGAATCAAAAGCCGATGCCCTGCGCCATGCCATGTTGACCACCCGCGACGCTTATCCTCAGCCGTACAATTGGTCTGCCTTTATGCTCCTTGGCGAATCTACCTAGCTGTCTCAATTCCGCGTTTTCCCTTGGGTTTTCTCCTTCAATAAAAGGGCGCTCGAGTTCCTGTTAAATGCTCATTACCACGCCAACTTGCCCCTATGACCGTTGCTGCCCTTCCTCTTCCCACGGCTCTCTATGCCCAGGCTCCGGCGATCGCGCCCCTAACCAATCCGCGCCGCTGCTACGTTCAGCTCATGCTAAAAGCCCTGGGGCGGGGCAAGCTAAAAACGGTATTTCGATATGTCCACAAGCTGGCTCGATTTGCCAACGACTACGGTGCTGCGTGGCATGATCTGGGCAAAAATTTGGAGAAGGTGGGAGATATTTCCCGGGCGGAGGCAGCCTATCGGGAAGCAATTGCCCAGGAGCCTGACCTCACCTGGGCCCACTACGCCCTGGGCAAACTCTGGCATCGGCGCAGTCAGGAGGACGGGGGGCGATCGCAACTGTGGCGACAGCTTGCCCTAGATGCGTACCAACAGGTGACCCGGTTGGCTCCCGACTTTTTCTGGGGCTGGCAGGATTTGGCGGAGGAGCTAGAGCGCAACGGATCCTGGGAAGAGGCGATTGTGGCCTTTGAGCAGGCGGAGGAAATTCAGCCACGTAATCCTTGGCCAGCCCACCACCGGGGTCATTGCCTGCGGTCTATTGGTCAATGGGACCCAGCGATCGCGGCGTTTAAAAAATCCATTGAGCTAAAGCCCGATTTCCCCTGGAACTATGTGGCGTTGGGGGAAATCCTAGAGGAGAAGGGGCGGTGGAGCGAAGCTAGCGACGCGTATCGTCAGGCGATCGCCATCGATGCCAAGCTGCCAAACCTGTCCCAAAAGCTCATTCAAAGTCTGGCGCAGCAAACGGATATCACCCTCGAGCAGGCACTACAGTCCTATCACCAGTCGGTGCAAGGGGACTTGGACGAGCAGCTTCAGGGCGATTTTCTTGCCCTAAATGGCAACCTCGATGACGTTGGGCACTATCAAAGGGTTGGCGATCGCCTCCTAGCTTTGAACCGACCGGACGAGGCGATCGCCTATTACAAAATTGCCCTGGGGCTAGATCCCAACAGCGCCGTTGAGGGGCTCAATAAAGCCCGCCAGCAAATGCAAGTCTCGCAGAACCAGAATAAATAAACTCCAGGGCAAAACTCAGGGCACCTAAAGAGCCCCTTAAAGCGGGTCCGTAACGCTCGCCTTTTCCAGAATCACCCGGCTAAAACGTAACTGTCACGGGGGTGTGGTCGCTGGGTTTTTCCCAACCCCGTGGCGTTGCGTCGATGGTGCAATCGGCGGCGTCATCGTAAAGGGCGTCGGACAGATACAAATGGTCGATGCGCCAGCCACGATTGCGCTGAAATCCGGCGGCGCGATAGTCCCACCAGCTATAATGACCGCCCTCGTCGGTAAATTTGCGAAAGGAATCCCGCAGCCCTAGCCCCAATATCTCCTGCAATGCCTCCCGCTCCGCCTCAGAAGCCATGATGTGGTTGCCGCCTTTTTCTGGCTTGTAAATATCTTTGTTTTCCAGGGCAATATTAAAATCGCCGCACACACATAGCTTCGGTGACTCTTCCAAAAGCTTAGCGAGGTAATCCTTCAGCACCGCCAGCCAGCCCAGCTTGTACTCGTACTTTTCGCTGGCGATCGCCGACCCATTGGGCACATACAAATTCACCACCCGTACATCGCCGAGCATTCCAGAAATCACCCGCTTTTGTTCATCCCACTCAGATACCGAGTCCCCCAATACGGCACTAAATCCCCTCGCCACGGCAGTAAGCGGCTCTTGGCTAATTAACGCCACGCCGTTGTAGGATTTTTGCCCAAAAAACTCCACCTGGAGGTTGCGATCGCGAAACGCCGCCTCAGGAAACTGCTTATCTTGCACCTTCGTTTCCTGCACACACAGCACATCCACTGGATTTTCGCCCAGCCAATCGGTTACGTGCTCCAAACGGGTGCGAATGGAGTTCACATTCCAGGTGGTAATTTTCATGGTGAAACGGTGAAATAGCGTTACAGAATTTCCAGCTGATCCACCCGCAGCCAAGCGTTGGGCGTCGGCACGGCACCCCACTGTATCAGGGCATAATCACCATCCACTTCTAAAATTTCAGCGTCGGTTTCAAACACATAATTTGAAAAACGCTGATCGCTGGACGTTGCTTCAACACTATTCTCAAGCGCCTCACGAATTACCCGAACCATGGTTCCTTTTTTGATTTTCTTTGCTGGCATAGTCTAAAAACTGAAATGGGACAGGTGTGACGCAGTCGTGACGTAATCAAAAATTGATTGTAGCTTTAGGGATTGTAACTGTCGCCTGACCGCTGGCGTAATCTCCATCAGCTTTGATTCAGCATCCTATTTCTGGCACCTGGGACAGAAATGGGACGATCGCCCCGCAATTTTCAACCGTTCTAGCGTTGCACCACACCCCTTACAAGGCTCCCCGTCCCGCCCATAAACCCACGCTTCACAGCCGTAATTACCATTCACCCCCGTCACCCCCACAAAATCGCTAAAGGTGGTTCCCCCAGCGTCAATGCTAGTGCGCAACACCTGCACCACCATTTTTTGCAGCTTATCTAGGCGATCGCCCCGCTCCTCCGCCAGCGTCGCACACTGGGTTAACGGATGAATCCCACTCAAAAACAGCGATTCGTCAGCGTAAATATTACCGATGCCCGCCACCAGCGCCTGATCCAGAAGCGCCGACTTAATACTGCGCTTGCGATTTTGAAGTGATCGCCGTAAATACGCCACCGAAAACTCATCAGAAAATGGCTCTGGACCTAATCGCTGTAGTCCCGTCATCACAGCATCAGTCTCTACCCTCGGCGGCACCCACCATAGTCGCCCAAAGGTGCGTTGATCCACGTAGCGCAATTCCCAAGGTCTTTCACCAGCCCCATCTTGGGCCACCCCCAACAACCGCACGCGGGTATGTTTCGACACCGGCGTATCGGGAGCCACCCACAGCAGTTGCCCGGTCATCCGCAAATGCACCCCTAGCCAACCGCGATCGCCCCTCTGTTCATCATCCCCCAGCTTTCCCAGCAAATACTTACCCCGTCGCTGCCACCCAGTTAAGCCACTGCCCACAACGCCAGCGGCAAATGCGTCCACCGACTCTGGGGCGGCGATCGTCCTGGGCAATAAGGCATCCACCTCATTCACCACAAAACCGAGGGTCAACCGCTGTAGCCCCCGTCGAACGGTCTCGACTTCAGGCAATTCTGGCATGATCCTCGGCTCCTAAAAAACAAAGCAGCAAAATGCAAAATCAAACGCTAGCGGACAGTGGCCCAACTCGCGCGTGTGCTTTAGTTGCTGGTATTTGATTTCTGGTCACAGGCTTACTTACTGGCCACAACTTCCAACTCAGCGATGGAGAAGTTGTTCGAGTTGATATTGGCGTAATTAACCTTTTGGAAACGGACAATCACAGCATACTTAGTACCGCTTTGGTCAACTGATGCAACGGTGCCCAGTTCCCGATACCAGTAAGACTCAGGACGTAGGATACGAACCGTATCGCCGCGCTTAGGCATGGTTTTACTCTCCTCTCTTAACGATTTAGGTCACTTTAGGTCAGTAAAGTTAAAGCGCTCAAAGCTGTTTAAACCTTAAGGCTCTAGGTCTAATATCCCAAAACGCGCTCCCGAAAAATCGACAGTTTAAGTTTTATTGCCAACTCTATATTTCTACAAGATTCTAGGGGGCACCACCGAGTCATATCCCTATCGCTCTCAGGCAGCTCAATCCCTCAGAACTTATAGAAATATAGGCTTTCGAAACGCCAGCGGTACGTCCCAAAGAAGGGAAGTCATAGGGGGTTGAAATGAGTTAAGCAGCCCTGGCTATTGCTAGCTGTTACCCGGAATTTCTTGGATTTCTACAGGACCTGCAGGCCAGGCGCAGTCGCCGCCCCACTTGCGCTTCAGCCCCAGTCGTGAACGATTGGGCACCACCAGAATATATAAATTCGCATTACCACCCTCAGGAATGTAAGCCTGGAGATGAGGGAATGTGGTGATGTTGCAGTAGTAGCGCTCGCTGTCTGCCGTATATAAGTATTGCCAAATGCCGTTCCAGCGCGACTCACGGTAAATGCCGTCGGGCCAAGGACAGGTGCCTGTGCTGGTGCGTCGCTGGTCATACTGCGATCGCGATCCCACAAGCCGAACCTGATCTGCACCGCCAAACGCCCGCATTTGCTGACTATTCAGCACCTGGCACATGCGACCATCTTCGGAAATATATCGAATCCGCCGTTCATTGACCCGGCGATAGAATCCAGGGGGCCAAGTTGATTGCGCTTCCACCGGACTTAGGGTGCCGCCGCCAAAGGCCACAAGACAGCCCGCCAAAGCCGCCGAAATTGAACGAAGCGTCTTGGAAACTGCCATGGCCTCACCTTCTCCCAACGTTATTTCTATGCTGTTTCTAGGGGCTAACCTAATTTCAAACCCAATGAAGCTTACGCTGCATAAAGAGGTTTAAAACCTAGGCTCAGAGCCGGTATTAGGGGCGATCGCCACTTGCTCCGACGGCTCCTCTCCTACCGGTTTTAACACTTCTTGCCCAAACTGCTCGAAGACCACGATGGGATCCAAAAGATCATCTAATTCCACGCGCTTAACCAGCACATCACCGCTTAGGCGATCACCGACGGACACATAGCGAGCGGTAGGCTCCCCAGGCACTTCGAGCACAATTTTGTAGTCGTTACCCACCTGCACAACCCCAGTCACTCGAATACCCAAAGCACCGGAAGGTGCCGGAGGACCCGCAGGGCGTGCCGGCTGCGCCGGTTCTGGAGACGGCGTACTAGAAGAAGCGCTGCTGGAACTAGAGGAAGATCCTGAACCACTGGAGGATCGGGACGCCTGAGAAGAACTGCGGGCGCTAGGTGGCGGTGCAGGGGGATTAGTCACAATTGGAGGTGCTTGGCGGGGAATGGCTATTGGCCCTGTGCCTTCTTCACCTTGCTCTACCTCCGCCCGTGCTGCTTCCACTTCAGCAGCCGTTCTGGGGGTTGCTACCGAGGGCGAAACATTGATGGGAATTGAAAACGGATCGCGATTGGCCGCCGTGCGTGTTTTCTTTAGCTCCGCCTCCGTTTGCCGCGCTCGCGCATCAGGATTGGTGGGCGCAATTAGCCGTGCCACTCGCACTGGCGACGCTCCTTCGGCTGTGCCTTCCTCAACTTCTCCAGGCACCAACGGCGCATCAAAATCTGCGGCGGGGACACCTTCTTCAACGGGCACAGAGGCACCTTCCTCCTCTGTGGGGGAAGGCGAAGATTCCGGGGTGGTTTCCGGCGATCCGCCACAGGCGGTAATTAGACCAAGAACGGCGGCCGTGACAGCAAATCGAGCGAAGCCAGATACCATAGCGCTTCTCCAAGGGATACGCCCAAATTGTAACCAATAATATTCAGTCGTCACCTAATCGTCGCTTTTTACCATCAACGATTGCAGGGAATCCAAGCCTTTACGCACCCGTCGCGATACGGTGACGGCACTGATGCCCATTTTGTCGGCAACTTCTTTTTGAGTGAGGTCTTGCAGGAAGACAAATTCCAAAATATCTCGTGTCCGCGACTCCAGATGCACCAAAGCCTGCTGAAGACGGATGCGATCCTCTTCCGCTAGCTGGAAGCTGTGATATTTGCGATCTAGGACGGTTTCCCCCAGGGAAGTTGTTCCGTTGTCGCTGTCCGTCAGGGGAGCATCTAGGCTAAGCAAAGACCGGTTTTGACACGCCAGACGTACGTCTTGCCATTGGCTGGAGGTGATTTCCAAGGCGTCGGCAATTTCAGACTCACTGGGCGATCGCCCGTGGGCATCAAGGAACTTGCGGGAAATCTGGGCAGCGCGGTGATGTAATTCTAGGAAGCGTCTGGGAATCCTGATAGAGGTGCTGCGATCGCGAAGATAGTGTTGAATCTCACCGCGAATATAAGGCAACGCAAAGGAGCTAAATGCTGCGCCTTTGGTGGGGTCAAACCGTTCAATCGCACGAATAAGCCCTAAACTTCCGATTTGCATCAGGTCATCAAACCCCTCGCTGCACTGGCTAACCCATCGGTAGGCCTCCTTGCGTACCAAGCCAATGTTCATTTCCACCAAGCGGTTACGCACCGATGTGGAAGGAGATTGGCGGTAACTTGCCAGAAGCTCCATAGACTGGGTCTTGAGGGCTTGAGTCTTTGTTTGGGATTGTGCGGCGGCCATAATCACTAGGTCAGAAAGCAGTGTCTCGAACAGCGAATTAAATATCGCGGAAACGTAACTTGAACAACCTTGCAGGGTTGCACTGCTCTAAATCCTATTCAGGTGGCTGGATCACAGGTGTGTTTCGCATCACAGGTGATCTGTAATTTCTATCCACAGCCTCGGCGATCGCCCCCATCCAGAATTGCCAGATTCACGAGAGCCAGCCTACAGCCCAGAGGGTCACACCCCGTATAAAAAATTGCCCCTTACGCAACAAACTGCTCGATGTTTTTTATTAAATTTTATTGAGGTGTTTGGGTTTGGGCGGGCTTAGATCACAAAAAATAAGGGCGATTAACCGTTTCTGCGTCAGCGCGAGAGATCTTAGGGGCTGTTGTGCGGGCTGATTTTTGAGTTCCAAGTCTCAATTCATAGAGGCAAGTCTCAATTCATAGAAGATGGAAGGCTGTCGGTTCGCTGATGCGGGCTGAGCAGAGCGGTAAAACATGACCCTTTGCCGTCAAATTTTCGGCGGCAGCAATTGAGGGATGAGGAGCGCCCTTTGTGCAGCGTCAGCGTCACAGGCACGTTGCGCGAGAAGCATTTGCCAACGCTTCTCGAAGGCTATTCTCGGATCAGCCAGCTACTGCTTTTCAGGTTTGTGTAGCAGGTCTAATTCAGCAGATTTAATTCAAGGACCTGCAAATCATCCTTAGGAAACGCCAAAGCCAGGTTTCTTTCGAGTTCTCTGAGAACCCATAGAAACCTGGCTTTGATATTGCGCTTTATGTTGGTCAGTGATTCGTCCTTAATGCCGCTTAGACAAGTCGTATTTACGCCTCGTCAATCAAGCCATAGAAGGAACCGATAATCTTCACGTCCAAAGCTTCCTTAGATCCCAAATCCGTGTCTGAAGGCTGAACGCTGATAAACGTACCTTCAATTTCGCTGGTGTCAGGCTCAACTTTGGTGATTTGTAGGGAGATGTGACCTTCGCCCTGGTCGTAGCTCTTAATGTTCTCTTTCTCTAGCTCGTCGTTGTCTGCCTGAGCCGGAAGTGCCACCGCGTTGTCGTAGCCGCTAGCAATACCGCGACCCTTGGGATCCAAGAACGTCGCGCCACGGTAGGAGGGAACGAAGAAGTCGCCTTCAAAGTCCGTAGAGGCGTTGATGACAGGATCATTGCCCTGGGAAGTCGCGATTAACTTCTTGATGGTGAACAGGAAAGGTACCTCTTCGCCACCAGGTAGCAATACGGTGATGGCTTGGAAGTCGAAACCATCGGTTTCCGTAAACTTCAAGCTACCGTCTGCTTGCACTTGCAGCGGTCCTTCAATTTGGTCTAGGGAGCTGGTTTTACGGGTTAAAACACGTCCCTTAATAAATTCTGCTTCTTTACGTTTATTAAGTCCTTCTTCCTTCACAAAATACTGTTCTGGCTGAAGGCATAAGGAAGAAATCGAATACTCAGCGCCGGGATTGAGGGTGATGCTGCCTCGGCTAACGGATGTGATGGACGGGCAATTGTTGGCCAGTCCGGTATTGCGAATCTCTTCGTAGGTCAAGGGTGCACCGTTGTCTCCGGGGTCGCTGGAGCAAGCGGTGAGAACGCCTAGACAGATCGCGAGCAGTGCGGCGATCAAGGCACGGAATCTCATGGTCAACCTCTAAAGTCTTTTTCTTAGATATATTCAATATCCCGACCCGCATTTTATCAAGGATTGCTTATCAGGATTGTCATGTTCTTGGGGCTGGCTGACGATGACTCCATGCTGAGTCGCAGAACTACACGATTGTGTCGGCGAAACACAAAAGGTCGAGGATGCGTAAAGTCTATGAGGCTAGGGAGATTCTTGTCTGACCCCACGGAAAGCTTTAGGGCTGCAAAAATTTGGGTTTTACTCCTCTGAACATGAGCTATGCGATTCTTCTTTCTACAGATAACTACAAGCAAGGCGTCTTACAGACAAGCAAGGCGTCTTACAGAAAGGATTGATAGCTATCAATTTTTTTCATCAGTCGCGCGGCTAAGTATTCGTTAGCGTCTCCTAAACTTTCTAAAATCAGTTTTGCTTCTTGGCGATAGCGTTGGATTTTCTCTGGTTTCCAATAGTGGGGCGGTGCTTTCAAGTTGGTGATGCGATCGCCCAGCTTGACCATCCAAATTTCCCGAGGCTGTTGGCGAATTCGCGTGAGGCTATCGTGCATTTGTTCTTTTTTCGTCGGCAGACTTGAGTCTTTAGTCAGGGCCAATACCCCTTGAGCGACGGCTAAGCCAAACTCTTGCTCCACGTCGTCGAAGGTGACGGCTGTGTCTTCAATGGTGTCGTGGAGTAATGCGCATTGCATTAGTAAGTCGGGCTGTTCAATCGTCGGCTCAAGGGCGATCGCCGTCATACCCTCCATTGCCACTGATCCGAGATGTTTTATGTACGAAATTTCTGACCCCGGCTCACGCTGACCTAGGTGGGCGATCGCTGCAAACTGCCATGCCTGTAAATATTTTTCTGGACTCCAAATACTCATTAATCCAAAATGTAGGAAGACTACCAACCAAAATTTTATGAGGTGACGAAGGGTGTTGGTGCTCCGATAGTGTTGGTTAAGTCATTGATTGGTGGAATGGTTGGGTGAATTGTGGTGGATGGGTTGAAGCGATAGGTATCAGCCAGGGAAGGCAGAAGTGATGCGACTGGTTATAGTTAGCGGAGCCTTGGGGGCATTAGCGATACTGGTGCTGCAAAATTTGTCGGTGGTGTTGCCGCTGGTGATTTTGGGGCAGCCGGTGGTGGCATTACCGGTGGGAGTCTGGATGGGTATTGCGATCGCCACCGGAGTATTGACCAATGGTCTGTTGGTGCTAATCGGTTCGCCACTGCCCCAGCGTCGTCGAGAGCCGGAATTGCGTCCTGGGCGATCGCCGGGGCGTCGAGAATCTTCGCGGCGGCAAACGGTGGAGTCCATGGCTGAGGAGATTTGGGATGAGGAAGGATCGGCCAGCGATGGAGCAGCGAAGGAAGAGGATGAGTGGAGTGTTGCAGCGCAGACTGCTGACGCTGGGGGAGGTTCGGGACGGCGATCGCGTCGTATTCCTAAATCAGAATCAGCAGGCGATGAAGAATTAGAAGAGGTAATTGGCGGTTGGAATGAGCCCAATCGATCGCGACAGGGTTGGGATTATGAGCCGGAATGGGATGAGGATGAAGCGTGGACTCAGCCGGGAACTGGGGTGCGGCGGCGACCTCCTCGCGATCGCCCGCGTCCGAAGGATCGTCAGTCAGATAACTTGCCAGTGAATGGCGCCGTGGAGAGTGGGGCGAAGAATGCTGTCTCCAACCCTATTCCTGCCCGAGAGGGGGATAACCGAGGAAGAGCTGAAGCGCCGCCGTCCGAGCTGAGAAATTTTGAGAAGCAACGACCGCTGCGAGGGGAACAGACGGGATCCATTTATTCCTACAGCTACCAAAATAGGGATGATGGGTCGGGGGATCGCGCTGATGGCAGCGCCGATAAAGGTGACCAAGGCAAGGATAATGGGGCTAACGGCGGTGAGTCAGAAGAAACAAGTCGCCCAGAGCCGCTGATCACTCCGCCGCCAGCCCAGCCCCACTCATCGTTCAGTCCGCCGGTATCCCCTACACCGCCTATTAGGGCGATTAACCAAGACGATGACGATGAGCCTTTAACGGTACCGGAGCGATCTCGTCCTGAAATTTCCCCAAGACAACGCGCCCAGCGCCCCCCCCTTAATTTGCCTCCGGAGTCGGAGGCGCCTAAACCCTCTCAGCCCCGAAAGTCGGTGATGGATGCGGATTATCGGGTCATTCGCCCTGCGGATCCTGACTACGATGGGCGATCGCCTGATGATTGGGATCGCCAAGAGGGCGACTGGGAAGATTGGGAAGACTGGTAGGGGCGTTTTGTTACTGGTTCTTTACCAGTTTTGATGGATTTTCCCACTTCAGCCCTTGGTAATGTGGCTTTAAGGCGGCTTTTCAAGGGGAAGATGAATTTTTCAGATAAAATCGTCTGGAGCAAAACATAACGTTTCGTCTATCTGACCGACAACCGACCAACCCCAAGCAAACTTTGCTGGGAGGGGCTTTAAGTTGAGCCCTCCTTGTCGGCCCAAATCCCTAGACCTTTTCTGCCCACTATGAGTCCTTCCAGTGCTCCCGTTTGCGATAGTTCCCCAGACTCTGATGAACTGCACCGAAAATTACAGGCAAAGCTGGCGGAGCGATCGCTGAAAAAACAACTGGCGGCGATCGCTGAAGCAACCCAGGCAGAGGCTTGGGCGTTGCTGATGGAGCGGGCGCTGGCGATTTCGCCGACTCCGGTGGCTTTAGATCAGCACTTAACGGACGATCAGCTAGCGTTGGGGTCGATTTACTATCAGCTGGCGGCGGCGGATAGCGAACATGTGAAGGGATTTCTGGCGGAGCATTACCCCAGCGGTATTGCCCAGTTGCCTAAGGCTTGCAAGGTGGACTATCAAAGCATTCAGGATTGCTTGATGGTTCAGGATTTTGAAGAGGGCGATCGCCGCACCCTGAAAAAAATGTGCGAGCTGGCGAGTCCCACCGCCGCCGGTCGTAACTGGCTATATTTCACCGAAGTTAAGCTGTTTGCCCCCCTGGAGCTACAGGTGCTGGATCGACTGTGGCTGCTGTACTCGTCGGGCAAATTTGGATTTTCTGTGCAGCGGGATTTGTGGCTGGGAGTTAAGCAAGACTGGGAAAAGCTGTGGCCCAAAATTGACTGGAAAGAGGGCAATCATTGGACCCGATACCCTGGCGAATTTCAGTGGACCCTCGATGCACCGAAGGGACACCTGCCTCTGACTAACCAACTACGAGGCGTTCGGGTGATGGAAGCTCTGATGAATCATCCTGCTTGGAGTTCGCCGGAGGCATGACAAGGCACCATCAACGCTTTTAAGGGGATCACTTGATGCAACTTTCAGTTTCTTAAGCGGTTTTTTCAAGGGTTGGTGCGTTAGCCGACATTCCACGATCAGTTCTAACTTTTACGTTCAAACAGCCTTTACTTCCATGGGTTTTCCAGAGTCTCCAATGCTTGCTGCCTGGCGAGATGCACTGTTGCTATCCCAGACGGCATTGGGGCAATGGCGGCGGGATAGTTTTTTGGGACGCTGGATTGGGGCGTTGGGATCCTGGGAATCGGGCAGCTTTTTAATTAGCCATGGGGACGCCGTAGGGGCGTTGATGGTGGCGCTGATTTTTGCGGGAGCGCCGTTTATTGGCACGGGACCTATTGGTATTGGGCTGGCGGCAGCGGCGGGGTTTTGGTTGTTGTTAACGATCGCCGACGGGCAAGATCATCGATTCAATGCGGCGGCGGCTAAATCCCTGTTTACGCCCATTCACCTGCCTCTACTCTTGTACGCCGCGATCGCGATTGCCGCCACTGGCTTATCGCCCGTGCCCCGCGCGGCTCTGTCGGGATTAATCAAGCTGGCATTGTACCTGGTGCTTTTTGCCCTAATGGCGCGGGTATTGCGAGCACCCAAGTGGCGTTCCGTGGTGATTACTGTGTACCTGTACGCTGCCCTGGGAGTTGCCAGCTACGGCATTCACCAGTTTTTCCATGGCGCCCCTGCCCTGGCTACCTGGGTTGATGCTGAATCGTCCCTCGCCAAAACCACTCGAGTTTATAGCTCCCTCGGCAATCCCAACTTACTGGCAGGTTATCTAGTGCCAGCGGTGCCCCTATCGGTGGCGGCGCTGTTTAACTGGCGCCGGTGGGGTGCAAAGGCGCTGGCGGCGGTGATGGTGATGGTAAACAGCGCATGCCTGGTGGTGACCTACAGTCGCGGCGGTTGGATTGGATTGGTGGTGGCGTTGGGGGCGATCGCCGTGCTGCTGGTGGCGTGGTGGTCCGTGCGGTTTTCTCCCTTTTGGAAACAATGGGCCTTGCCTATTTTGCTAGGGTCCGGCGCGGCATTGCTAGTGGGCGCAGTGTTATTCGTCGCTCCCATTCGTACGCGGGTGGTCAGCATTTTTGCCGGGCGAGGTGACAGCAGCAACAACTTCCGTATCAATGTATGGACGGCGGTGCTGGAAATGATTCGCGATCGCCCCTGGTTGGGCATCGGTCCAGGCAACGGCGCTTTCAACAAAATCTATCCCCTCTATCAACGCCCCAAATACACCGCCCTCAGTGCTTACTCGGTCTTTCTGGAAATTTGCGTGGAAACGGGGCTCATTGGAGCGATCGCTTTCCTCTGGCTGGTGGTGGTGACTCTCCATCAGGCATGGCAGCACGCCCGTCGCTTGCAACAGCGATGGAATGCTGACGGCTATTGGGTTCTGGGGGCAACGGCAGCAATTTTAGGCATGATGGCCCACGGCGCTGTGGACACGGTGTGGTACCGTCCCCAAGTGCAAACAGCGTGGTGGCTAATGGTGGCAATTATCGCCAGCTACTGGCAGCCCACTGAAAAAATCCAAGCCACGGACGCCTGAATTTGCCCTGTAAAATTCCCTGGACAGCGCGTTGAAACACCCGAGGCTCCAACGTCCTCGTTAGGGCCATTCGACCCAAAAATGAGACATTGGAATTTGGCAAAGGCTGAGCAGAGTCGAAGCGTGGTCATACGAAATCCGCTTTTTCAACCCCAAATTGAGAGTTATGCAGGCCACCAAT
>CALGDE010000026.1 GCA_937883785.1 uncultured cyanobacterium | reverse complement strand
CTCTTACTCAAGCGGCTGGCGTCATAAATTAGACTTTTCAGACGTCCTCTCAGAACCTTGGTCTTCCTCCAATAGGGATCTGTGGACGCGTCGGCTTGATCGCTCAAGAGCAACTTGTTGAGCAAGAACATCAATTGCCTTCTGAAGTGAATCAAGCTGGCGGTCTAAGTCTTGGACTTGGGCCCTTAGTGCTTTCATAGACTCAATGTACCTTCGCTATCTAACGACTTCCGTTCTGGTGAGTGCATCTTTGAAGCAGTGTTTAAGGGTGCCTAAAAAGGCTGAATGAGTTTGCTCTAAATGCTGCTTTCTAGAGCTATAAAGTGGCATTGCCTAGCTTTTATTTGGCGGTGAAAACCATTGGGCTAGTTAAAATCGCTTCTTCGATATATTCAATATCCCAAGACCGAATTTGCGATTGGGTCCACCCTCTGTATGTTTTCCAAAAAACTGTGTATAACTTTACAGTTTTGTTTTCTGATTTATTGATGACAAAAGACTGTATGGTCTCTATCGCCAGTAATTCGACTATTTTCAGGGCGATCGCCAGTGCGCCCCTTAACCTCAAGACTCCGAGATTAAGGGGCGCACTGGTAGTTTTTTAAAGCGCTCCCCTTCCCCGAGAGACATTTCCGCTTGTTCTATTGCACTGATTTCAACTTCGCTTCAGCTTGCTTGCGAAGCTGTTGGGCTTCCCCACTGGCAACGGTATTGGGCTTCACTTGGTCTAACTTATTGATGATGTTGTTCAACGTGCCCACAAGAGCGGGATCGGAGGGATTTTTGGACGCACGGGTTTGCCACTGGGCGATCGCCTGCTTTGCCTGCTGAAGCGCCTGATTAGACCGTCGTTCTAGGGTGACCTTTTTTTCGGCGATACCCAGGTCGCGCTCGTATTCCACCAGCTTAAGTTGGGCATCACGATAATTAGCATCGCTGGGTTGCATTTGCTTCAATCGTTGCACTGCGGATTGTCTTAGCTTCACCACCTGCTCCCAGGTTTCAGCAGGGTGGGGACCATGCTGGGCCATTTTTGCCGCTTCCCAGGCATAGCGCTGGGCGATCGCCAACTTATCGCCGGTAACTTGTACGCTGCCCGCATTTTGGGACACCGTTTGCAAGTCTCGAGTGTAAGCCTCCAGCTTTGGCCCCAATTGTGTGTGGGCCAAAGTGTTGGGGGGAATTTCCTTAAGCTGATCGATGCCCGCCTGCCATTGGGCGATTCCTGCGGTGCGGGCAGGAAAATCCGTCGCACCAGTGACTGCGGCTTTTCCTGCCTCCACCGCTTCAATACCCTCCTGAAGCTTGGTTTGGGCATTTTGCTCCTGAAAAACCACCGCCTCTGTCCGAGCCACTAATTTTCGCGTTTGTTGAAATTCGTCGTAGGTGAACCGCCACTGACAGCCCACAAAGGTGCAGTAAGCCCGGGGGTAATAGCCTAAAAACCACACGGGAATATTGTCTAAATGTCCCTGGGCATCCTCCAGTTTTTGCGCCCCCAGTGCCAAGTCTTCCACGCTGGTGGCTTTGTTAACTAATTGATCCGCCTGTTCCGTGGAGGCGATCGCCCCGCGATAGTGGTGATCCATGCTAAAAAAGCTGGGCAACAGCACAATGGGAGTCACCCGAGCCACGGTCCAGCGAATCGGCGGAAATGGCAAATTCGCCACCCATACCAGGGCCACCAGTCCAACGCTTCCCACAGCCACCCACTTCCCTATGCCGGTTCCCAAGCGCCGAGTGCCGCCGCCTGACTTTGCCCGTTTCCCATTGAGCTTGGCCGCTTTGCGGATGATGCCGTCATCAAAGTTGATCAGCTCGCTAACCAGTAGTTTAAGTTCGTCGTAGGTCAGCGGTTCGCCAGTTTGGAGTCGCGATCGCTCCAGCCGCTGCAAAATCAAGGGGCGTACGGCGTCCTGCCCCGCATTCTCCCGACAATGCTTGTGAACCGCCTCCTTCAAATACTCGTAAGCAATGCGGTTCAGACGGGGGCGATCGCTAGCCATAGGAAAAGCTTAAAAATCTCACAAAAGGAGCGGTGCAACAGTGCGCCACTTTATTCACTCTACACCCGATGTTTCTCTTTTTACGCGTCACCGATTAGTGGTGCCCCCTAAAGCGTTTTCCCCATCAACAACAGAGGCTTTTTGGGGAATAAGGACGGCTTGAATTTAAATTTTAAATTCCACTAACACATCAAAGAGCGATGCCGAGGACCTGGGTGTGAGCTCCGCGGGCTTGGGTGACGCCGATGGTGCGATCGCTCGCTTCAATAGTGGGTCGCCGCAAACTCACCACAATAAATTGCGCCTGCTGAGCCTGGCGGGTGACCATTTTTGCCAGCCGCTCCACATTGGCACCGTCCAGGAACATATCCACCTCGTCGAAGGCATAGAACGGTGAGGGGCGATAGCGCTGCAATGCAAAAATAAAGCTTAGGGACGTGAGGGATTTTTCGCCCCCGGACATGGAGGTGAGACGCTGCACCGGTTTGCCCTTGGGGTGGGCCACCAGGTTAAGTCCGCCAGCAAGGGGATCCTGGGCATTATCGAGCTGCAAGCGTCCGTCTCCTTGGGATAGCTCGGCAAAGATAACGCGGAAGTTTTTGTCCACCGCATCGAAGGTTTCCTTAAATGCCTGGAACCGCAAGGTGGCGAAGTTTTCTGCCCGCAATAGCAATTCCGTGCGTTCCTGCTCCAGGGTTTCCAGTTTGCCGCTGAGCTGATTCAGGCGATCGCGCACCCGGTCAAATTCTTGCAGCGCCAGCATATTCACCGGCTCCAACGCTTCGATACGTCGCTGGAGCGATCGCAACGACTTCTGCAAATTTTCCAGCAGCGCCACCACGCGGGTGGGCTCGCCGGGATTTTCCGGATCGAAATTGGGGATTTCCGGTAGCGGGTCCGGGAGGTTGGCGAACTGCTCAGCAATTTGGGTGCGCTTTTCCGCCAGCCCCGCTTCCCGCTCGGTCATTTGCTCCCGCCGCTGCCGCCGTTCCAACACCAGCTCCTGCACCCGCAGCTTCTGATTGCGATAGGTTTCCTCCAAAGCGTCTCGCTGTTTCTGGGTTTCCCCCAGCACTTTATCCAACGCCTTAATTTGGTTTTGTAACTCCTGAATGGTGCGATTCGCCGCCGCCGTTTGCTGGGTCAGTTGCTCCCGCTCATCCTGGCGATCCCCCTGGGCCTGCTGTAGCTGCTTTTGGCGTTCCTGGGTTTGGCTTTGGCGATCGCCCAGCCGATCCCGCTGATTGTGCAGCTCTTGCAACGCCTGATTTGCCGCCGCCAAATTTTGCTGGGCCACCTGAAGCTGAGTTTCTTGGGATCGCACCAGCGCCTGGGTTTGCTGCCATTCATTGTGGGAGCCGGTATCCTCCAGCGATCGCAGTTTTTCCTGGAGCGCCGTCAACGCCGTTTCAATTTCTGGCATTTGCGGTGCCAGGATTTCCAGCCGCGCCTCACTGGTTTGTTGCTCAGCGGTGAGGCGATCGCGCTCCAACTGCCGCGCCTCCAGCCGCCGCTCCAACGCCGTCACCTCTCGGGTCACCGCCTCTAGCCGTTGGTGATCCCCCTGATAACCCTGCCGCGCCTCGTTTAGATTTTTTGTATGTTCTTTCAGATCCAAATTGGCTTGGGTTAGGGCAATATCGCAGCGTTCCAAGATGCGATCAATTTCTGCCAGGCGATCGCTCAACTCCGTCATTTCCCGCGACTCCTTCGCCGATGCGCCTTTGGTGCCAAAGTGCACGCCCCCGCGCCGTCGGCTAATGCTTCCCCCAGTCATCGCACCGCTGGTTTCCAAAAGCTCCCCGTCCAAGGTCACCATGCGATATTTGCCCAGATTCCGCCGCGCCTGATCCACGGACTCAAACACCACGGTGGAGCCAAACACGTACTCAAAAATTCCCTGATAGTCCGGTTCAAAGGTGACCAAATTCACCGCATAATCCACCCAGCCGTCGTCCCGCCCCCCGCGCTGGGTGGCAAAGCGAGTGCCCTGGGGACGGGCCGTAGGTCCACTATTGCGTCCCGATCCCGCCGAAAATTTTGTCAGGGGTAAAAACGTGGATCGCCCCGCCCGCTGCTGCTTCAACCAGGCGATCGCCTCCGCCGCCACCCGGTCATCGTCCACCACCAAATAGGCCAACCGCGCCCCCGCCGCAATCTCCAGCGCCGTCTGATAGCGAGGCTCCACCTGCCCCAACTGGGCTACCAAACCGTGCAATCCCCGCAACCCGCTTTGAATCAAAACCTGGGTAGCGTGAGTGCCCTGAGCCTCCTGAATTGCCTGAGCTTGGGCTTCCAACTTGTCCAACTGCCGCTGCTTCTGCCGCTGTTCATTCAACAGGCGATCGCGAGTCTGTGTCTGAATCTGCGCCGCCTGCTCCGCCCCAGCAACCGCTTCCACCAGCTTTTGGATCTTCTCCTGCAACGGTTCTACGGTGGTCGCCAACTGCTCACGGGTACTGCGGCGATCGCCCAACTCCGCCCCAATTTCCGCCAGCTCCTGATCCCGCGATCCCTGCTGCCCTGAAAGCTGCTCCAACCGCTCCTGCAAGCGCGTCTGCTCACTTTGCAACGGCGTTAACTGTCCCTGCAATTCATCAATTTGGTGGCGCAAATCCGTCTGTTCCGTCACCCATGCCTGGGATTCCTCCGCCAACTTCGCCGCCGCATCCCGTTGCAATTCCACCGCGCTAGTGAGGCGATCGCAACTTTCCTTCGCCTGATTCACCGCCGAAGTTGCCGCCGGTTCCTGCTGAGTCAAATCCGAAATCTGCACCCCCAGCTGATTAAACTCCGCCCCCAGCCGCTTAATATCCACATCCGCCGCCGCCCCATCGTTCAGCAACTCCTGGGATCGCCGCTGTAGCAAACTCAACTGCGCCTGCTGGTTCGCCAACTGGGTTTGCAACTGTCGCTGCTCCGACTCCCCCAGCGCCTTCACCTTTTGATTAATCTCGTTTAACTTGATCCCCGTTTCCCGCGCCGTCTCCTCCGCCTGGGTAATATCGCCGCCCAATTTTTCAATCTCTCTGCGATCGCGCTCAATTTGCGCCTCTCCTTGAGCGATCGCCGCCCGATCCACCTGCCAGCGCAACACCTGTTCCCAGCCCGACTTCTCCCCAAACTCTTCCTTAAGCTTTTGGTATTTCAGCGCCTTTTGGCGATCCCCGGCTAACCGTTCGCACCGCTCCTGAAGCTCCCCCTCCAAAATCCGACAGCGCTCCTCCCGCTCCTTCACCTCTTCCAACGTGCGGCGAGTCTGCTCAATCTTGCGATCAAAATTCGCCACCCCCGCCATCTCGTCAATAATCTGCCGCCGCTCTCGAGCATTCATCGTAATAATGCTGGTCACGTCCCCCTGAAGCACAATGTTGTATCCCTCGGGATAAATCCGCAGCGCCGCCAACTGCTGGTGCAACTCCGACAACGTCGCCGGATGGTCATTGATGTAGTAATTCGACGTGTAGGTGCCCTGCTGAGTGACCCGCAGCTTGCGCATCACCTTCCACTCCGTCATGGGATTGCCGTCTTCATCACGAAACGCATCCCCAAATGCCACAGGCAACGTCCCCGCCGTATCCACCGCCGCCGTCTCTGGTATCTCTTCCCCTAAGTCAGCCTCGTCAACACTTTCGTTCACATTAGTGTCAACACTAATATCAACGGGCTGATCCCCATGGTGAGCGCCGTTGCTTTCAGCGCCGTTGCTTTCAGCGTGACCATTTTGGAGGTGGGCAATATCCTCCGAGGCGATCGCCGCCGCCTCCTCACTCAAATCAAAAGTCACCGCCACCGTCGCCTCAACGGTGCCCCGCCCCTTCTTGCTCGTCTGCCCATGGTTCACCAAATCCGGCAGCCGCTCCGCCCGCATCCCCTTCGACGACGACAGCCCCAGGGCGAACAATAAGGCATCTAAAATATTCGACTTGCCAGACCCATTCGGTCCTGAAATCACCGTAAACCCTGGCAACAGCTGTACCGATACTGTTCCCCCGAAGGATTTGAAGTTGGTAATTTCAACTTGTTTGATATACAAAGAACGGAAATCTCAATCTAAACGGCGCGAGACCTTAGCAGTGGTCCATCAGTCAAACCAACAATCAAACTTTCCAACTAAATGGCGTGCCTCAATAATTCAATTAAATTCAATTAAACAATTAAAATCAACTGAAACAGCCCAGGATACGCCACTAATACTAAATCCGTTTTTTGACCCCCATATTTGTAGAATAGGCACATGGCAAAG
>CALGDE010000025.1 GCA_937883785.1 uncultured cyanobacterium | reverse complement strand
TGATGCTGTAAGTCATGGCTAAAAAGGCTTTCACCTACTCTGTCACCCCGTCAGGCACCCGCCCCTCGCTATGATTTAAACAACAGCGGTTCCCGGAAATAGCCACCGACCCAAGATGCTGACTTACACCATCGACCTCAATCCCTTCGTTCAATTGAGCGATCGCCAGTTCGAGCAACTGTGCGAAAACCACCCCGACATCAAATTTGAACGAAACCACCGAGGAGAGCTAATCATCATGTCCCCCACTGGCGGCGAAACCGGAAACCGCAACGCATCGCTAGTGGTCAAGCTGGGGATTTGGAACGATCGCCAGCAACTGGGCTATATATTCGACTCGTCCACCTGCTTCAAGCTGCCCAACGGTGGCAACCGATCGCCCGACCTGTCCTGGATAAATCGCGAATCCTGGGAAGCCCTGAGCCAGGAAGATCGGGAAAAGTTTCCGCCCATCGCCCCGGATTTTGTCCTCGAACTGAAATCCACCAGCGACAATATTAAAGACCTGCGGGACAAGATGCAGGAATATCAGGATGCGGGGGTGAAGCTGGGGTGGTTGATTGATCGTCAGGGAAAAACGGTGGAAATTTATCGGCAAAATCAGCAGCCAGAATTACGCCAATCGCCCACAAAAATCGACGGTGAAACGGTGTTGCCGGGGTTTGAGTTGGATTTGAATGTGGTTTGGTAGTGGCGTTAGGTTTTGGTTTTGCGGAGATTGTCGCCGGTCCAGCCGGTGCATAGCCAGATAAGCGATCGCACCTGATCCCGCCACACTTTTTCGCGGGGCTCCAGGGGGCGACCGGACGGGACCGATATGGGGTGGACGCCGATGCCGCGACTGCCGAAGACGATTTGGGCGATCGCCATAGCCCGAGGCATGTGGTCGTCGGAGGTGACCAGGTAAATGGATTGGATATTAAGGCGTTTAAAATCGTCTACCAAAGTGGTGAAGTTGGTGACGGTATCGACGGCGCGATAGTCCAGATGCAGTCGCTGGTCGTCGATTTTGGCTGGGTAAAAAACGTGGTGGCGTACGTAGTCGGCGGGGGTGCCGGACGAGACCCAAATGGGGAGATGGGGATATTTGGCGGCGAGGTTGGCTGCTTCCCGTTCTCGCGAAATTGAGCCCCCGAGGACAAAAATGGCGTCGGGTTTGGACTGGGATAGACCGCTGGAAAGTAGGGTGTCCATTGCTTTGATGCCAAAAGCCGTGATCGCCAACAGTAAAACTCGGCGACGAAATCGGCGGGCAGGGCGAGGGCGGGAAGTCATGGCGCTACAAAATAACTCCGTTGCGCTGAAGAATGATCATGGCGTCGCCAACAACGGGGCTGCGGGCTAAGGTTAACCCGTCAACGCTGGTAATTTCCAGCTTATTGAAATTTAAATTGAGCGATCGCCCAAACAAATCCGCCGCCATACGATCCTGTTCCACCGCCGCCAGCTCAAACCATTGATCAGCGTTGATTCGCACCAATAGCCGCCCCCGCCGAAAGTCCGCCTGAATGGACTGCACAATCCCCGAGTCACCGTAGCGCTGGGCCGTATCTACCACCTGATCCTGAATAGCTGCGATCAACGTCTGCTCCGGCGTCATTTCTAAAACTGGCGCTTCGGTGTCGATTTCACGCTGCTCCTCGGCTGCCGCCTCTGTGTCCTCGTCCTCGGCGTCTAATTCATCCTCTAAAGCAGGCTCCTCGGCGATCGCCCCTTCTTCCGTAACCTCTTCACTTTCCACCTCTTCGCCCGAGTCCGCTAATTCTCCAGTGTTCGTTTCCTCGCCAACCGTTTCCGGCTCCGGCGTAATTTCCACCACATCGGGAAGCTGGGGCGCTTCGGGAATGTCCGGCTCCGGCGTGGTGGCTACTGGTGGCTCGGGGATTTGGGCGATCGCCGGTTCAGGCATCGGCGCTGGCTTAGGCAAAATATCACCCACCAGGGACCAGCCACCCACTACCACCACGGTGGCCACAATTAACCCCAAATTGCGATCCGAAATGGTGCGCAGCCGTCCCGGCAATAGTGATCGCAAATTTAGCAGCACCCGCCGCAGGATTTGGCGAAAGGGGGTTAAACGCTCCAGTTCTGCTTTGGAAATGGTTAGGCGATCATCCAGAGAATTTGCTGTTCCTGGACGCTGACGAATATCCTCCGCTTCTAACTCGGTGATCACCCAGCTCAGTACACGCACGAGCGCTTTTAACACCCAAGCCAGCGATCGCCGAATCGGCCCCGGCGGCACCATCTCGATCGCCGCCACTTTCCCCTCTAAACTGCCCCCATCGCCATAGGGCTCCTCTCCGTCAAAAACCTCCTCAACCCCATCCCAAGTTTCCGCCGCAGACTCCTCCGGCTCAATCACACCGTCTTCAGGATCTTCAATGCCTTCAACACCTTCAAACGACTCTCCCTGAATCCCATCGTCCCCGGCTGAGTCCGCTTCAGCTTCATCTTGATCACCCTCCCCCTGACTGATGACCTCATCTTGACCAAGCTGATCTTGGTCAACATCGTTATCATTCAGCTCGGCGTTCAGTTCGGCGGCGTCTTGGCTTGTTTCATCCAAAGGTTCGGGCTCAGGATCAGATGACTCCAGCGGTTCAGCTATGTCCTGATCTGTCTCAACACGTGGCTCTGTTTCTTCCTCCGATGCAACAGGTTCCGCCGCCTCTTGCTCAAGTTCCTCGTCTTCCGCATCACTTTGCTGAGCGTTCTCTAGCTCAGAATTTTCTGGCTCAGCGTTCTGTTGCTCCGGATGATCTTGCTGGGTTTCATTGGGATCATCGTCGTTTTGCCCCATTGCCTCTGATGGGCTTAACGACTCTGGGGGCTCGGGGGCGATCGCTTCTGGTTCGGGAGAGTCGGGGGGCAAAGTTGGATCAGACGACATGGCAGAAAAGTGCAGTGGCGATGCTGAAACGGGTAATAGGGGTGATTAGAAAGAGTTAATAAGTGCTTGCTGGCTCTGCACCCACCATAGGAGACAATGGGGGGCGATCGCCAACGGGAAAAGACCATGAAAAAGCTGATTAAGGGGCTGCGAAAATTTCAGGCAGATTACTTCAACTCGCACCAAAGTTTTTTCGAGGAGCTAGCCCACGGGCAAAGCCCCCGCGCCCTATTTATTTGCTGCTCCGATTCTCGCGTGGATCCGGAGCTAATTACTCAAACGGAGCCGGGGGAAATTTTTGTAATTCGTAACGCGGGTAATATCATTCCTCCCTACGGTGCGGCCAATGGCGGCGAGGGGGCAACGCTGGAATATGCGATCGAGGCGTTGGGCGTTAAGGACGTGGTGGTGTGTGGACACTCCCACTGTGGCGCAATGAAAGGACTGCTGAAGCTGAAAGAAATCGAAGAGAAACTGCCCCTGGTGTCTCGGTGGCTGGACCATGCGGAAGCAACCCGGCGGGTGGTGGTGAACAACTACAGCGCCTGCACCTTTGAAGATTTGCTGGAAATTGCCGTAGCGGAAAATGTGCTGACCCAGGTGGATCATCTGCGAACCTATCCGGTGGTGCGCGATAAGCTCAACCGTGGCGAGCTGCGATTACACGGCTGGGTTTACGAAATTGAAAGCGGCAAGGTGTACGCCTACGATCCCATGGTGCACGAATATGTGGAGCCCGATGCGGTAACGTCCACTCCCGAGCCTAATTACGTGTTGTCTAATTACCATTCCAAGAGCTGCACTTGGCTTCCGGCGGAACAGGGCGATCGCATCTATCGCGGTTCTGGATACTAAATACGTACCTGCTGCGATCCACCATTGTGGCCCCAGCTACTGACCCCCTAAAGGCCGCAACAAATAGTACCCTTCTCCCACCCGCCTGGTCTGAATGGATCGGGTGGGTTTTCAGTGGCGCTTTTCGAAGGCAAAAAAACATCCAAAAGGCGTGGATAAAGATTTTTTTAGGAAACTTTTCAACGGAAATTCAAAGCTTTTGTAAAGTCTTCACATTAAACACCTTGTTTTTAGAAGATTTCGTGAAGCCTTAGAAAAAAGAAATTTTTCATAAAAGTGTTCTGTAATATACAAGTGCCAGCGAGCCACAGTGGGTGCATTTTAATACCTGCAAAGATTGTGATCGTCTGGGAGCGAGGTAAAAATGCTTCGCAATTACCGTCGAAAGATCTTTGGATCTTAAGTCTATTGAACTCAATCAAAAAATATCGGTCTTAGCGGCATCACCTCTCCATGAATCTCAACCTCAAATCTCTCACTTCTCAAGCAGTACGGTCCACCGCATCTTTGGCCGTGATCGCCTGCATCGGCGCGATTGTCGCCCCCCAAGCCAACGCAGGGGAGCATCCCACTTATGCCGCTTTTGACGAGAGCTGATAAAACGAGAACAGAA
>CALGDE010000024.1 GCA_937883785.1 uncultured cyanobacterium | reverse complement strand
GCCATTGCTCAAAGTCTTAGACTGTTGTCCTAAGTCACTCCGTCGCCGCTATATTGCTTTGGACAGTGCGTTTCCAAAATTTTGTCGCTTTGGGTGATCAGGACTTACGCAAAGCCGCACTTACCAAGGGGGGAAGCTGATGCAATGCTTGTTTCTGCCCTCAAACAGCATGTCTTGCGTAAGTCCTGATGGTTTGATAAATAAAGGATGCCGTTTGGGGGCGGTGATATTTTGTCGCTTTAGGAACTCATTTTGGGAACGGCGGTCGCTATGATTCAATCGAAAGGCGCTCTGCCTACGGCAGGTCGCTGAACCGTTAATCGTTAGAACGCTGGTATGCCCCAATCCACCCAAACTGCTGTACTTGTGATCGGCGGTGCTGAGGACAAAATTCACGGACGCGAGATTTTACATACTTTTTTTCGACGCTCTGGCGGTGCCGAGGCGAAAATTGGCATTCTTCCCTGTGCGTCTCGGGAGCCTTCCATTATTGGCGATAAGTACCGCTATATTTTCCAAAGTATGGGGGCGCGCGAGGTGGAGGTGCTGGACATTCGCGATCGCAAGCAAGGAGACGACGAGCACTACAGGGCCTTCGCTGAAGGAGCAACGGGAATTTTTATGACCGGCGGCGACCAACTGCGCCTTTGCGGCATGTTGGCAGACACAGCGATTATGGAGCAGATTCGCCAGCGAGTGCGCCAGGGCACCGTGACCTTAGCGGGAACCAGCGCCGGGGCAGCCGTCATGGGACACCATATGATTGCTGGTGGCGGCAGCGGCGAGTCGCCCAATCGATCGCTGGTGGATATGGCGACGGGGCTCAGCATCTTGCCCCATATCATCGTGGACCAACATTTTCATAATCGGAACCGTATGGCGCGGCTCATTAGCGCCGTATCCCTCCATCCCGACCGCATCGGTATTGGCATTGATGAAGATACCTGCGCCATGTTTGAAGACGACGGCACCATTGAAATTTTGGGTAAGGGTACGGTAACGATTGTGGACCCGCAAGATATTTCCCACAATAGCCAGCCCCATATTGAATCCAGCGATCCCGTCAGCTTGCACAATTTACGGGTGCATATTTTGAGCCATGGCGATCGCTACAATCTGCACAATCACTTCCCCCAACCCACCGTTTCCCCAGCGGCTGCTAGCTAGGTCAAAGCCGATTTTAAAGGGAGCTTAATTCCACTGCAGGCATATTACGGAAAAATATTTCCAAGGAAGCTTGCGATTTTGAAACCAATCAGCGTCTAACATCCAGCCTTAGTGGGCAATGTCATCGTCTCCGAACTACAGCCCCGTGGGAAAGCCCTATTATGGCAGCCGCCTGACGCAGGTTATTTCCCCATCACCGTGCCGATTTCTTACCAATTGTTTCAATTGTTGCACCGTAATTCCTGCGTCGTTTCTGGCAGCGTATTTCTAACTTGCGAGCGGTGACACATCCCCCAAGTTCTATATAGTTCGACCATACCCCCGCGCCCTCTATTAAAATTCCCACCTATTTCTGATGAAAATCCTCAAAATTCAGACGCTACGCGGCCCCAACTACTGGAGTATTCATCACCATAAGCTGGTGCAAATGCGTTTGGATTTGGAAGATCTGTGCGATCGCCCGTCCAACGAAATTCCCGACTTTTATAACGCCCTGGTGGAAACCCTGCCCAGCCTGGTGGAGCACCACTGTTCCTTGGGACATCGCGGGGGCTTTTTAGAGCGGGTCAAAGAAGGCACGATGATGGGGCACATCATTGAGCACGTGGCCCTAGAGCTTCAGGAAATGACCGGTATGCCCGTGGGCTTTGGGTGCACCCGGGAAACCGCAGAGGCGGGCATTTACCAGGTGGTGGTGGAGTATGGAAATGAGCGAGCAGGGCGCTACGCCTGTCGAGCCGCCGTACGCCTATGTCAGAACTTGGTAGACCGAGGCGTCTATCCTCAAGACGAGCTACAGCAGGATTTGGAGGATTTATCGGACCTTAAAGCCGAGGCCTCACTGGGACCCAGCACGGAATCTTTGGTGCGCGAAGCGATGGCGCGGGATATTCCCTGGACAGAAATGAGTGCCCGGTCCATGATCCAGCTTGGCTATGGCACCCATCAAAAGCGCATCCAAGCCACCCTAAGCGGCAACACGGGAATTTTGGGGGTGGAATTAGCGTGCGATAAGGACGGCACTAAAACAATTTTGGAAGCGGCGGGGGTGCCGGTGCCTCGCGGAGTTACCATTCGCTATTTTGACGATTTAAAGGATGCCATTGAAGACGTGGGCGGTTTTCCCATTGTGGTCAAGCCCCTTGATGGCAACCACGGTCGCGGGATCACGCTGGATATTGACCGGTGGGAAACGGCGGAGGAAGCCTACGATTTAGCCAAAACAGAGTCGCGATCGCAAACGGTGATGGTGGAGCGGTTCTACCGAGGCAATGACCACCGCGTGTTGGTGGTCAACGGAAAAGTAGTCGCTGTGGCAGAGCGCGTTCCAGCCCATGTGGTGGGTAACGGGCAATCCACCATTCAAGAGCTTATTGACGAAACCAACCGTGATCCCCGTCGCGGCGACGGTCACGATAATGTACTGACCCGCATCGTGGTGAATCGCAATACGGAGCTGCTTCTAGAGAGCAACGGTTACACCTTAAACACGGTGCCTGACGAAGGGGAAGTTTGCTACTTGCGAGCAACGGCAAATTTGAGCACCGGCGGCATTGCCATTGATCGCACCGATGAAATTCACCCGTCCAATATTTGGCTGGCGGAGCGCATTGTCAAAATTATTGGCTTGGATATTGCCGGCATTGATGTGGTCACCTCCGATATCAGCCGTCCCCTGCGGGAAACGGACGGAGTGATTGTGGAAGTGAACGCCGCGCCGGGATTCCGTATGCACGTACAACCCAGCCAGGGGATCCCTCGTAACGTGGCGGAACCGGTGATGAATATGCTGTTCCCCCAGGGCAAAACTGGTCGCGTGCCCATTGTGTCCATCACCGGCACCAACGGCAAAACCACCACCACCCGACTGATTGCCCATATTTATCGCCAAACGGGACAGGTAACCGGCTACACCACCACCGACGGCACCTATATTGGTGACTATTTGGTGGAGTCAGGGGACAACACCGGTCCCCAAAGTGCCGGGGTCATTCTTAATGATCCCACCGTAGAAATTGCGGTATTGGAAACGGCGCGGGGCGGGATTTTACGATCTGGCTTAGCCTTTGACCGCTGTGATGTGGGCGTGGTGCTCAACGTAGCAGCGGATCACCTGGGACTGGGAGATATCAACACCATTGAGCAAATGGCTCGGGTTAAATCCGTGGTAGCGGAAGCAGCGGCAGCGGACGGCTATGCGGTGCTGAACGCGGATGATCCCCTGGTGTCCGCTATGGCTGATCGGGTGCAAGCTCAGGTGGCTTATTTCTCTATGGATCCCAACAATGAGCTAGTGCAGCAGCACACTCACCAGGGAGGGCTGGCAGCCGTGTATGAAAACGGCTATTTGTCCATTTTGAAAGGGGACTGGACCCTGCGGATTGAGCAGGCGGATCAAGTGCCGTTAACTTTGGGCGGACGGGCGCGATTCCAAATTGCCAATGCGTTAGCCGCAAGTTTGGCTGCCTTTGCCCAGGGAGTGCGGATGGAGCATATCCGTGAGGCGCTTATGACCTTTGAGTCCTCCAGCGACCAAACGCCGGGCAGAATGAATTTATTTGATTTGGGAGAGTTCCACGCCCTGGTGGATTATGCCCACAACCCAGCTAGCTATCGGGCGCTGGCAGATTTCGTTCAAAGCTGGCCAGGAGCGTCAATTGGGGTGGTTGGAGGTCCCGGCGATCGCCGAGATTTAGACTTTTTCACCCTGGGGGAGTTGTCTGCAACTATGTTTAATGAAATTATCATTAAGGAAGATGATGATACTCGAGGAAGAGAAAGAGGAGATGCTGCCCGTTTAATTACGGAAGGTGTGCAACAGAGCTTGGATAAAGGTGAGGGGGCTGCCCAGCGGTTTGAGACGATTTTAAGTGAAGAAGCAGCGATCAACGCCGCCCTAGATGCGGCACCCACTGGGGGATTGGTGGTTATTTTGCCTGAAGTCGTATCTCGCGCTATTCAGCTTATTGAAAATCGTAAGCCGCTGTCTAATAAGCCCTCTGGCGATCGCATCAATGGTCGCCCCAAAGTTCGCTCAGCGTCATCTCCCCTATCCACATCATCCTAGTTTCCTAGGCTTGGCGTCGTAAAGATTACCGAGGTATCGGGGAACACGGACAAAGGCAAAAGAGATCGGTTCCAATAGCAGTAAGGTTATCGGTGAGATATTTGGTTATTCTTAAATTGAGTTACTTTTAAATTTAATTACTTTTGAAAATTCCCAAATATTACCGCGCCCTATGGTGCCGCTACTAAAGCTCACGTTTCATGTCCCGTTTTGTGGGATTGGGTTTTATAAATTTTGTTGTTTTGACTTGGAACTGTGTGTATCACGGTGTTGCCGTTTCAGGGCGAGCTCCGGCTACTGCTGTTCACCATGACTCTTTTTACTTCGGTTTGGCATTTTCTCGGGCATTTCTGATCTCCCTCTCACGCTCTTCTTGAGAAGATTTGTAGATAGCCCCTTTTCGGCGTCGTATTGGTAACCTAATGACTTTTTCCTGTTCTGACTCCCAAACTCAGTCGCAGCGTGCTGGGAGCCCTTTACCTTCTTTGACGGTGTCGCCAGCGAGCGGTGATCGCCGTACCCGACGACAATTCCCCAACGGCTTAACGGTGGTGGCAGAATTCATGCCCGTGGATGCGGTGAATTTAAGCCTGTGGGTTAACGTGGGCTCTGCCGCGGAGGTAGCCCCCATCAACGGCATGGCTCACTTTTTAGAACATATGGTGTTTAAGGGAACGGACCGATTAGCACTGGGGGAGTTTGAGCGGCGTACCGAAGCTTTTGGGGCGGTGACCAATGCAGCGACTAGTCAGGACTACACCCAGTTTTATTTAACCTGTGCCCCTAGGGATTTTAAGGAGCTAGCGGCTCTGCAAATTGATGTGGTGCTCAATGCGTCCCTGCCAGATCAGGAATTTGATCGGGAACGGCGAGTTGTGTTAGAGGAAATTCGCCGAAGCGAAGACAGCCCCCGACGGCGGATTTTCCGCCAAATTAGCAACGCGGGTTTTGAGGGATCTCCCTACAGTCGCCCCATTTTGGGACCGCCGGAGGTGATTGAGAAAATGACTCCAGAGGAAATGCGGCGATTCCATAGACAGCACTATCGCCCAGAAAATGTAACGGCGGTGGCGGTGGGTAACTTGCCCACGGAGGAGTTGATTAGCGCCGTAGTGGACGGGTTTGAGCAGGCTTGGGGTGAAGGGAAGTTGTCTGGCGATCGCCCGAACGAGAGTCCGAGTCTTGATCAAGGCACTGATCACTTGGCACCGTTCGCAGTGGAGCCCACGCCCACTTGGGAGCCCTTCAAAACCATTGAGCGATGGGATGGGGAAGATAAAGGGTTGCAGCAAACCCGTTTGGCCCTGGTGTGGCGGGTGCCGGGAATTAATGCACCGGGAAGTGACGAGCCAGGAATCGATACCCTAGACCAGTCTTACCCGCTGGATGTGTTGGCAACGATCTTGTCTCGGGGGCGCACGTCGCGGCTGGTGCGGGAGTTACGGGAAGAAAAGGGGCTAGTCACCTACATTTCTGCCAGCAACTTAACTTATGCCCACCAGGGGCTGTTTTACGTCAGCGCCCAGCTACCAGCAGAAAATGTGGAGCTGGTAGAAGCGAAGGTGCGCGAGCATATTGCCCACCTGTGGAAAGAGCCGGTGACGGAATCAGAGTTGGCGCGGGTTAAGACGCGGGTCGCCAACAGCTTTATTTTCGGCAACGAAACCCCCAGCAACCGGGCAGGGCTTTATGGATATTATGAAACTTTGGCCGGCGATATGCACCAGGGGATCCACTATCCAGCTGCGATTCGGCGGCTGACCCTGGAGGATTTACAGCAGTCCGCGCGTCAGTGGCTCAACCCTGATGCCTATGGAGTGGTTACCATCCATCCCACCGCATAAATTATGGTCGACTCTTGAATAAGTAGAGCCGTCAGCGAGTACTGAGGGTCATTGCTCGCGAAATGTGGGTAAAGTCCTTGTGAAGTATTGGCAAAGTCAACGGCGGGCATTCAGCTTCATCGTATGCTCTAAAATTGTCCTGCTTTTATCGAGCTGATTATGGTTAAACAGTTCCAGTCAAGGGGTACGTGGACGCCAAGAAGTCTTGTCTAACTGTTCCGTTTTTCACTCCGCTTTGCTTACAGTGCGCTGTCTTAAGCTTGTAGTTCGTCTAACTTCCCTAGAACCTCTTGACTATGGATGGCGGGGCGAACGCCAAGGAAAATGGACCGCAGTTTGCCGTCAGGATCCACTAAGTAGGTGTGACGTAGGGCTCGACCTGACATCCAAGAACCGTAGCTTTTGCTCACGGTTCCGCTTGAGTCTGCCAATAAGGGGAAGGTGAGTCCCTCCGAGTCGCAAAATTCGGCGTGGGTCTCGGGATCATCAACGCTAATGCCTAGGATTTGGGCGTTGCGATCGCGATATTCAGTTAAATCCCGCTGGAACCGTTGAGCTTCCAAGGTACAGCCAGGCGTAAAATCCTTCGGGTAAAAATACACCACCACCCACTGTCCCAAATAGTCGGACAGGGACACATCACCTTCCCCTGTTTGGGCAGGCAGAGAAAACGCCGGAGCCAATTCATCCAAAGCCGGCTGGGGACCACCCATCGCCATCGCTGCCGGTGAAATTCCGCCCCAGGCGATCGCCACCATCAAAACCAGACCCACCGTCCAGCGGCATAATCGAACTAATCCCCCAGCCATTGGTGACCCCCAAATTCAACATCTGAAATGTCGTTGAAACTTAAACATTTGTATTTTGCTCCGGCTCACTGGGCAAAAACCAAGCCGACATATCGGTTTAATTATTTTTGCCCCCATGCCAGACAAACAAAATGGCAATGTGGCAGACTAGCTCTCTCTAATCAAGCTAGTCCCACTTTTTAGGGCGTGTACTCAGCTAGGCGCCGGAAGCTTCACACCGCGAGGAGTACCCACCCTTTCAAATCAAACAGGCTAGGAGCTGTAATCCTAGTTGTTATTGAATTTGAAATTTAGCGGGGCACAGCCCTAGTCAGGCTTGACCCGCACCTTGACGGGGCCATTAACCATGGTCTGACAAGCCAAGCGATAGCTATCGGGCTTTTTCTTGAGTTTGCGATTCTCAAAATCCGTACGGGGAGAAAGATTTTCCCCCCCTTCCACCACATCCACCAAGCAAAGACCGCACTGACCATAGCCACCACAGTTCATCATCTTGCCCATGAATTTGTAGATATCGACCTGATTTTCAATGGCCTTAACCCGCAAATTGGCACCCTGAGCGGCAACCACACTGATGGTTTTGTCGTTGTCCACGACAAAGTCAATGCTAGACATAGCTATTTAGACTCTCTGTAAACGGAACACAAGAAAAACCAAGCAACCACAATGCAGCGCCAAAGCCCAAAGCATTGCCAATTGTTAAGTTATTTTCCAGTCTAAGACAAAGAGGACAATCCATCAGCGAGACGCTGACTCGACGACCCAGCACATTAGCTTAAAACCTGAAAATTCTGTGGAGAATCGCCCCAGCCTTCATCTCTGTGGAGCCTTTAAGGGGCAACAAAAACGTCACTAGCCTCGCTATCAAAGGTGGAAGACGGAAAAGGCGTTACGGAATCCCCTTCACCTTCCTCAAACGGTACAGTCAATGTGGGCGCACCTGATGCAGGAGCATTCTCTTCTGGCTTCAGCTCCGGAATGCGCACCGGTGCCGCTTCAAAGTTCACCATCCCCGGCGACACATTACTGACCGCGCGAACCAAAGAGGACAGCGCCTGGTTGTAGCCAATAATTGCATTGAGTACGTTGCCGCGGGCACGAATAAACCGCGTTTCTGCATTGAGCCGGTCCGTTTGGGTTCCAACCCCTGCCTGAAATCGTAATCGTGCCAGACGCACTTCCTCATCAGCGGCGGTGATCGCCTGCAAAGAGGTTTTGATGCTGGAAATATTAGCTACCAAATCCGCATAGGATTGCTCCACATCGAAGCGCACCGCCTCTCGCTGAATGGCAAATTCATTTTCTGACTGTCGCCGCAATGATTCCTGTTGAGCTGCCTGGGCACGGTTTGCGCCCCCGTCAAACAGGTTCCAGCTCAACTGTAAAAACGCCGAGTAGCCATAGGTCGGGCCAAACTCATCTTGCCGATCAAGCTGGTCGAACAATTCGTACTCCGCCACCGCGTCTAGCTGGGGCGCATTTTGAGCTAATTCAACCCGCCGCAGGGCCTCGGCAACATCCCGACGAGCCAGACGCTGCTCCAGCTCTGCTCGATTGCGGTAAGCAGCCAAAATAGAATCCTCCAGGTTCAAGGTCCAGGTGCCCAACGTTTGAACCGGGTCCGCCGCATCGATATCAATAACCTGTGGCAAGCTAAGCTGCCGTGCCAACTCTCGCCGTGCCTGAGTTAAGCGACTTTGGGTTTGCTCCACCCGTTGACGGTCATTAGCTAGTTCCACTTCCGCCTGAAGCACTTCAAAACGGGTGCCCAGTCCTGCTTCTTCCAGCGCCTGGGAATCCCTAACGTTTTGGAGACGAAACTCTACGGATTTCTCGTCAATTAAAAGTTGCTCGGTTTCTTGCTGCAGGCTGTAGTAAGCGCTGGTCACGTCAAAGCGTAAATCTTCAAAAGCAGCTTCCAGGGCAAGCTCTGCGTCCCGAACCTCAGCACGGGCAGCGCGAATTCGATTGAGGCGCTGTCCTGCCGAATAAACGTTATAGGTGAGCTGTAAGCTGACGTTGTAGGTAGTGGTGTCGGCGTTGCGGTCTGCGGGGTCGTCTACTAAATCAGAGCCTCCAGCGCGACGCGTGTTCAAATTATTTTGCAGCAGGTTCAGACGGGTAGTGGCGGCAAGGCTGTTAACCAGGTTTGCCGTCAGGTCGAGCTGAGGGTAGCGACTGGAGATTTGTACCCGAAGCCCCTGTTGAGCCTGCTCCAGGTTAAGGCGTGCTTGCTCTAGGAAGCGGCTGTTGCGCCGGGCAAGTTCCAACGCCTGTTCTAAAGTAATGGGCTGCCGTAGAAGAAGGCGCACCTCCTCAGGCAAAGTGGGGTATTGCAGCGGGTTAGGGTTGGATTCTAAGGAGGACAAATCGTCTCCTTCCAACCGTTCTGCGGTGGGTGGGTCAATGATGACAGCGTCCCCGAGCATTTCTGCGGCGGCTTCATTCTCTGCCCTTTCACGCTCATCCAACTGACTGCCATTTCCCCCAGGGGCTTGGGCAATAGTTTGAGCAATGTCAAGGTTTACAGGGCGCTCTGTAGTGGCTTCTGCACTCGTGGCAGTTCCTACAGTTTCTGCTGCATGGTTTTCGGTGGTGCTGGGCAGAATTTCGCTGACGGGTAGATCTTCGGAGTCGGGGTCGGAGGTGATCGCCACCTCACTCTTTCCATCCTCAATCCCAGCACTTTCCAGCGGAGGAACATCTACGGTTTCAGCTCTAAGCCCCAGTGACTCTGGCGACTCTGGCGACTCTGACTCCAGTAACGCTGACTCCAGGGCGCCGTTTACTGGGGAAGCCCCGTCTTGAGCATCAACCGCAGTTCCGACCTCGGGTTCTGAGGACCTGGGGGCAACGGTGACAGTTGCGGCAGCGGTGCCAAGGGTAAGTAAACAAAGTGTCAAAGCCGCGCTAGCGCTGGTGGCGACCGTACGATACCAAAATCCCATAGAAACTGTCTGACTCCTTAACGCCAAGTGCGGGCTAGGTAAGCACAATAAAAATAAAAAGCAAACGTAATGGTGATGAGCCCTAGTTATATGACGTGTGTTTTAGCAATTTGTTGAAAATTCCAAACAATCAAATTTTCAAAACAAAATTTCCCAAGTAAAGCACCACCAAGTTTGCCACCCTAATCACCAAGCCATTATGCAACAATTTGCACATTAGCTACGACCTTGGGGCAATTGCACAGCGAACACCTGTTGCTGCTTCTGGCTAGCATCGCTCAACCTTACAAAAGATACTGGTTCTGAAATAGTCTTGGCAAATTTAATAGGCGAAGTGTCGAGGCAAACCTACCCACAATCTTTGTCACAAACTAAAGCAGCAAATCAAAGGCGGCGTTGAAATATCCCCAGTAGCGGGAGAGGCTTTCCCCCCAATATCGTTAACTGCGCGTCGTTAGTTGCGCGTCACAAACCTCTTGCGCCAATCCCTGCCCTCACCTTAAGCTCCCCTGCCGAAGGAGAAGGGCTTCAGAACAGTCGTGTTTTCAAGCCTATTTGCCAGGTTTTGCTCCCGAGGAGGAGCATATCCTGAACAGAGCCGCTCGCGAAGCATTGGCGCAACTAGGGGGCGGAGGGCTCCAGGGACTGCCGATGTACGCGAAAGTCTTTCATGCACAAGTCTAATGAACACAGCCTTCTTCCCAAAACTTGCACGACGTGCAGTTCCATAAATAGTGGGTTTTGTGTTTATCTTGATAGTCCGATGGGGCAAAAAACGGTAACTCAGCGCTCAAAGACAGTCAAATCTTCCGGTCCTTTAAATTTATTCTCTCTGTGTATAACTATCCGCACGTTATTTTTGGGTCAGCAATCTTAATAGCAATTCTAAATAGCAACCCCAAATAGACCGCGCACCAGTTAAATACCTTAAAAGGTAGAAATTAAAATTTGAGATTTATTCCTCAAGGTGAACTGCACGCAGCATATTTTTTCCTAAGTTGTAAGGGAGAAATAAATGACAAAACTACCGGAGTACTTGATGAATACTCAAATTGAAATCGCCACAAAAGATATGGATTTCTTGCAAGAAGTGGCTACGAAAGGTGGCATGTCCAACGTCTACGATGCCCGCGACTTAACCGAAATTGTTTTCCGCACCATGCGGGATTTGATGACTACGGAAGCGGTTGAAGGCGTTGCTGGTGAGCTGCACACCCAGGCTACCAGTGCCACCAACGCCAGAATTGCGGACAAAGAAATTGCGGACCTTTGGAAAGATTCCAATCCTATCGTACGCTTCCTAAGTCAGGTGCGTCCTACTTTAGAATTTAGCGATGAAACTTTTCTTTTCCGTATTGCGAAGGAGGGCGGTTTGCCCCAGACAGCAACAGGGTCAGTCCCCCAAGTAACGCCTCCAGAAACGGTTGTATCCGCAGTTTTTAGCGCCACGAAAAAAGAGCTGCCGGCGGATAAAATTGCTGAAATTGCGGGCTTTATGCCGGGCAAGATTCGCACCCTATGGGAGAGCGCTTAGTCTTTTTTTGATTTTTAGCTAAAGCATAATTAGCTAATGCGTAAACAGTGGTGATTTGCCATTAGTTATTTGCAAACCTGAGGGGATGTTGTCGAGACTTTGTCGGCAACATCCCCTTTTTTGAATGATTGTTGCCCTATTGTCGGAAAATGGTGCTGAGTTGGACAGCGGCAAAAAGTGGATCATGCCGACGAGGACATTTTGCCGCCCATTAAAACAGTGAGCATTACTGGGGAATTTTATGTTTGAAGGCGATCGCTTTTCGCCCACTGAACGGGTGATGTCTGTTAAGGCAGCGGCTTTAAGTGGCGGCCTAACCATATTTGCCTGGGGAATTATCGCGATCGTTAATGCCGTAACCGGCGACTGGGGGCTAGATACTCAAGGGCTGTCCCTGGAACGATTTCCGACAGACTGGCTTGACTTGGGGGCGTGGTGTCAAATTGCCTTAACCGGGATCACTGGGGCGCTATTCGGCATCACCTATCGCTACGTGGTGCGAGGTGACTCCAACAGCCATCTGGGGGAAGGGGCATTTCTCGCTTTCGCCCTCACCCGCAGCTTCGGCAGTATTGAAACTATTGTGGGGCTTTATCAAACCAGCACGTCCACCCTTGCCCTGGCAACGCTAGAAGAACTGGGGCAGCCCATTGCGTTGTATGCCCTGCTGGTGTGCGTAGTAATTGCACTGGAAAACTTGATGCTGTTTGCGATCGCCCGCACTGGATTAATCCTCGCCCTCAGGCGTAACTGGATTACGCCGTTTCCGAACTCGTGATGCAAAGCCCGCAATAACGCGCCGTCGCGCCATAGCTTTACCAGGACCCCGCCAAAGGCGTTGATTTACCAGTCGAGTGAAACAGCAATCTTGCGTTGCATATGCTTATAGAAACTCAATCGTTTCCTAACAATAAATTGAGTGTAAAAGCCATTACCTAACTACGGAGGATAATGGAGATAGACAGCAAAAACTAAACAAAAAAACACTATAGAATCAAGGTCCAAAACCAATCTTGGAAAATCCAAAATTGGTCTGACTCTTAATTGATAGTCTTAGGTCAATTTTGTCGGTCAAAGTTTAGTTAACGCTGTCTAAATTTAGCGTTACTGGTATTTGACCATGACCCTATCGTCCAATTCTTCAATTCGTAATATTGCCCTCGTCGGCCCCTATTCAAGCGGCAAAACCACTTTGCTAGAAAGCTTGTTAGCGGTCACGGGGGCAATCACTAGAAAGGGCTCCATTAAGGAGGGCAACACCCTTGGGGACCACGCCCCAGAAGCTCGCGATCGCACCATGGGTGTTGAATTAAACGTTGCCAGCCTCGATTATCGGGGCGTTTTTTTTAACTGGATAGACTGCCCCGGGTCCGTGGAGCTGGGCTCTGAAACCTACAATGCCCTAATTGGCGTAGACGCCGCCGTGGTGGTGTGTGAGCCCATGTTAGACCGGGTGTTGACCATGGCTCCCCTGTTTCAGTTTCTCGATGATTGGGAAATTCCCCATTTGGTTTTTATTAACAAAATGGACCGAACTCAAACCCCAATTGCCGAATTATTAGATGCCCTGCGCACCGTTTCCAGCCGTCCTTTGGTACCCCATCAGTATCCAATTCGGGAAAATCAAGACCTGGTAGGCTTTATTGATTTAGTGACGGAACAGGCCTATTCCTATCATCAAAACGCAGCGCCAGATCCGATTCCATTGCCCCAGTCTTTGCAGTCGCTAGAGGCAGCAGCTCGACAGGAAATGTTGGAAACTTTGGCAGATTATGATGATAATTTGCTAGAAGAATTATTAGATGAAATTCGTCCGTCGGAGTCGGAAATTGTTGACGATCTGAAGATGGAATTGGGGGCAGATTTAATCGTGCCCGTGTTTATGGGCATTGCGGAGCAGGATTTTGGCACCCGCCCCCTGTTGGATGCCCTATTGCGGGAAGCCCCAGAACCGGAGTTGACGGCTCAGCGGCGCTCCGTGGAGAGGATTAAGTTTAGGGAGGCGGGGGCTCCTGTGGCTCAGGTGCTGAAAACTTTCCAATCCCAGCAGGGAGGAAAAATGTCCCTGGTGCGAGTTTGGCAGGGCGTCCTTGAGGAGGGAATGATCGTTAACGGGGTGCGCCTTGGTGGTGTATACCACTTAATGGGGCATGAGCACACCAGTGTAGCCCGAGCGGCAGCTGGCGAAATTGTTGGGCTAGCGCGGCTGGATGGGGTGCATACGGGAGATACGATCGCCCCCACGGACCAGGTGCCTTCCGGGGCTGAGCCATCAGCGTTGTTGCCTCGCGCCGAGTCCCTAGATCCGGTGTTTGCTTGGGCGATCGCCCCCGTGAAGCGCCAAGATGATGTGAAATTAACTGGAGCGCTAACGAAGTTGGCGGAGGAAGATCCGGCGATCGCTTGGGAGCAGCACGGGGACACCCACGAAATTATTTTGTGGGGGCAGGGAGAAATTCACCTGCAAATTGCCCTGGATCGGCTAAAGCGCAAATACAATTTGCCCATCGATAGCCATCAGCCCCAAATTGCCTACCGGGAAACAGTGCGGCGATCAGCGAACCATGTGCACGGGCGCTATAAGCACCAAACGGGCGGCCATGGACAGTACGGCGATGTGTATTTGGATGTGGCGCCGTTGCCTCGGGGCGAGGGCTTTAATTTCAACCAGCGGGTTGTGGGCGGCGTGGTGCCGAAACAGTACATTCCCGGTGTGGAGCATGGGGTGCGAGAGGCGCTGGTGGAAGGGCCCCTGGGATTTCCCGTGGTGGATGTGGCGGTAACGTTGACGGACGGGTCTTACCATTCGGTGGACAGCTCCGAGCAGGCGTTTAAGCAGGCGGCGCGCATTGCCATGCAAACAGCGATGGCTAATGCCGAGCCCCAGCTTTTGGAGCCGATCGCCCTGGTGGAAGTGTCCACCCCCAACAGCTTTACGTCTGGGGTGCTGCAACTTATTTCCGGACGGCGGGGGCAAATCCTTGGCTACGAAACCAAGCCCAATTGGGAAGGCTGGGATTTGGTGCAGGCATACCTACCCCAGGCGGAAATGCGCGATTTGATTGTGTCCTTGCGATCGCTCACCTTAGGCGTCGGCACTTTCTCTTGGCGATACGATCACCTCCAGCCAGTGCCTGAAAAGCTAACCCAGCAGGTGCTCAGCATGGCTCCTGGTCGCAGCTAGTCTCCATCAGAACCGATAAAACGCCATGAAAAAAGTGGGTTGGACTCAATAGGATTCAACCCACTTCTTTTTAAATTCACAACAAATCAGCCGAGTCACCTTGACACTTGAATAGCACTGGAATTCGTGTCAAACGGGCGGAGTATAGGTAGAAAAAGATACGAAACCCATTGAAAGGAACACGAACAGCCGATCTTTTACTAATGCTTATTTCGGTAACTGTGACGGAGTTTGAATTTGCCCGACACTGCGATCGCCTAAAATTTCCACCACACAATTAGGCGAATCTCCTTCACAGGCTCCGCCGTTTGTTAACCAGGGCGTTACAAACAAATCCGGGTGAAGTGCCCGCCAAAAATAATCCACAAAGTCCCCAATCTCCGCCACTGACAATCCCTTTCCCCCGGCAGCAACCCGTGATGCTTCAGCCTGGAGTCGCCATCGTTTTGACCAGCGATAATCCTTTGGTGCCAGCACTGCCCATTGGTCCAGCCGCCGCCAAAGGGGGGAATAGGCGCCCAGCCGTTCGTTGCAATCCCGGGCAAATTGGCGATCACCCTCGGTCACAATGGGCAGCGGTAGCGGTCCGTCAAACGCCGCATCATCTAAGGGGGCACACCCCACCAGCCATCCTTCCAGCCAGAGAATATCCACGGACTCCACTGGTTTTGGTGCAGCGGAATCCCCCTGTCCCCCGTGCAGCGATTTGTCGAACTGGGGCACAGCGGTATGTCCCCGTGCCAGTTGATCAAGGGTTTGAAGAGCCAGGTCAATATCGTGGGTGCCAGGGGGACCGCGCCAAATTAGCCGTGGATCTTGCTGACGCAGGGTTTGGCGCTGGGCATAGGTTAGGTAAAAATCGTCAATGGATAAGTTCAGCAGCGATCGCCCCAACGCTGCTGCCAAAATTTCCATCACAATTCCCAAGGTGGTTTTGCCTGTGCCTTGCACCCCAAGCACCCCCTGAATTAGAGGACGACTCCCGGAAAATTTTTCCCTGAGTTGGCAAAGGTGAATTGCCCAAGGAATCCACAGTCGCCAGGCGGTCACCAGGGTTTGGGGGCGTAAAGACGGTCGAAATAGGGCTTTGAGGCGGGGGTGGCGGTGGAAAATTGTGGCAGCGGTTTCCAGTAGCTTTAGCCATTGGGGCACTTGCCCAGTGATGTCTTGAGGATTTTGCGGGCAGAAGGCGATTTCGCAGCAGTGGGCTTGAGTCAGCTCCGTTAGGCGGGTTTGTAGGGCATTTTGTGCCGTCGAGGGGAGCGATCGCCACCGCATTCCCTGCTCCAGCAGTGGCACTAAAGGTTCAAAATTAGCCTGAGTTTTATTAGCCTGAGTTTTAAACGTCATGGGAGCAAAACGTCATGGGAGCAAAACGTCATGGGAGCAAAACGTCATGGGAGCAAAAATAGGGAACTGTTTTGGGGGTTTATTGAAAATTGCCGGTTATTTCACCCTATGCCGTTCGGATGAGCCACAGCGATTCCCATATGCAACCGATAAACTACACTCAAACCTGGTTACACGAATAACCACGGCACCAGACTTTTAAGCACCACGCACTGAGCACGACGAGACGACATGGGATCCTGGATTCTACCGACCATTAGCGAACTGATTGGGAAAGCAGATCCCAATGCGCCTGCCGGTAGCTTATCCGCAGAACAAGGATGGCGCGGGGCGATCGCCGCATCGGCTTATATGCTCCAGTCCTACATCCAAAGCACCGTAGACAGCAACGATGTGGATACTCCCTGTTGGCATATGGACGGGGAGGAAGAGGCACACCACAGCAGCCCTTCACCGGACGAGATGCGTCTTAAAACTACCCAAGGTTTAATTTTGACGGGACCGTTGCCGGTCTTTGATTGTCCGCAAATTTTGGAGCATTTTTCCTCGTGGGTATTTAGCGTACCCACTTGGCAATCCCTATGGCAGCTACCGGCGGATATTGGTTCGGTTTTTGCGGAAGAAATCGCGGGACGCACCGATGGCACTGGCGGGGGCGATCGCCCAAATCGCCCCATCACCTTATTACCGGCGGATCCCCTTGGGCGGGAATGCTTTGCCCTAATATTGCTGCCCCACTTCAGCCTTGCCCTAGTATGCGAACACGCCGATGACGGCACGCCCATTAACTTTCAATTTTCATTTTCCCCAGGGGTTATCGAACAAGCCTGGCAAAGCCTTCGAGCCCGCATTGCCATCACTAGCGGTCACCATTTAAAGCGGCTGGATAACTTGGTGGAGCAATTTGCCCCGGTGGAGCCCCGTTACGACACGGTGATGGAGTTTGGACAGCTTATGTGGCGAGCGATGCCAGCATCCAGTGTTTCTACCCCCGCAAAATCTGACTGCATTGGCGAATCCTTCAGTGTTGGCGAGAAAAATATTGCGGAGAAAAACGGCGACGTTGCCAAAGCTGTGCCCATTAACGCCACCTACGAAGCGCCCGACAAAGGCACCCCAGATAGCGGCATTTTCGGTAGCGACGACGTGGCATTTTTGCGAGCCTTTGCCCACGGCATCCGCACGCCGCTGACCACCATTCGCACCTACACGCGCCTTCTTCAGCGCAAAGATCTAGCGGCGGACGTGCAGCGCCACTTGGACAAAATTGATCGGGAATGTTCCGAACAGATTGACCGCTTTGATTTAATTTTCAAGGCGGTTGAAAACGAAACCTGTGACGGGACCTCTACCCCGAACCTCCATCCGTTTTGCCTAAAGAAAATGATTGCTGAAGGGCAGGATCGCTGGCAGCGCCAGGCAGACCGCCACAATCTCACCTTCGCCGTTAGCGCCCCACCTTTAATTCCCCCCATTGCCGGCGATTGTGACCTGCTGGATCAGATGCTGACGGAGCTGATTGAAACCCTAATTCGCAGCTTGCCAGCCAATAGCCATATTGATTTAAATGTGATCCCCGCTGGCGATCGCCTCAAGCTAGAGCTGGTGTGTGAAGATGCTCGGCATCAGGACGGCGGCTGGCTGGGGTGGGGACATTCCTCGTTCCAGGCGATCGGGCGACTGTTGGCATTCCAGCCCGAAACCGGCAGCGTTAGCCTCAATCTTGACGTCACCAAAAATCTATTCCAATCCATTGGCGGCAAATTAACGGTACGCCACAGTCCCCAGCATGGTGATGTGGTTACCATCTTTTTGCCTGTGGACAACACCCCTGCCACTCTCAAGACGTCGAAGACTTCTTGGTTTGTGTAGGCGTCAGTCAGCCATTGATGCTCCCCAAGGGGCAGGTTAGCTTGGCATTGGTTAGCATTTTTTAGGTTTGCCATGCTGTTTCTTTCCCGCTCAATATTGTCGGCGATCGCCCCGCTCTTGGTTCTGGGATCAGTGGAGGGATCGCTAACCGTTATCCCTGTGGCGGCTCAGGAAGAACCCCTTCCCGATAACTGGACGGTGTTGGTTAACCAGGCGATCGTGCAGCGGGATTTTCAGCGGGCACTGGACCTACAGGAGCAAGCGCTGGCGGCGACGGATCCAGGCGACACGGACGATGTGGGCGATCTACTTAATGGCATTAGTCAGGCGCAGTTGGCGTTGGGGCGAAACCAAGAGGCTCTGGATACCATGCAGCGATATGTGGAGCTAAGGGACGGACAGGTGCCCCTGGCAATGATTGGGCGGGCTGGGTTGGGACACTTTCGTCTGGGTCGCTATGATCGCGCCATTGAGCTACTGGACATTGCGATTACCGGCTGGGAAAAGCTGCGGGAGGGGCAAGAGGAAGACCCTGACGAAGACCTCAATAAAATCACCCTGCTGGAGCAACAGTCTTACCTTTATCGGCTAATGGTAAAAACCTTGATTGCCGCTGGTAAGACCGACGAGGCGCTGGTGTGGGCAGAACGCAGCCGGGCGCGATCGCTGGTGGAACTGCTGGTGCAGCAAGCCAGCGGTACGGCGGCACAAGCCCCCCCGTTGCCCACCTTGGACAGGATAAAAAAAACGGCGCGATCCCAAAATGCCACGTTGGTGATTTACGCGGTCTTGAGCCACACGGACAAAATTTACGGCGACGACCTGGAAGACGACACCCTGCTGGGCATTTGGACCGTTTCCCCCAGCGGCAAAGTCAACTTTCGCAAGGTGGACCTGCGCACCCAAAATATCGAATCCTTGACCGAGCTGGTGCAAAGTACTCAAAGCGCGGTTACCTCTCCGTTTCCGGTGCCCAATATCGCCCAGCTCCAGCAGCTTTACGGGTTGCTAATTGAGCCAATCGCCCAGTATTTACCTAGGGATCCTAGCGATCGCGTCATCTTTATCCTCCAGGGACCGCTGTATTTGATCCCCATCGCTGCCCTCCAGCCGGGGGAAGGATCTTATTTAATTGAACGCCACACCATGGGCACGGCTCCATCGGTGCAGGCGTTGGCATTGGCGGCAGACCTGAAAAAGCAGCGAGGAAACAAACTTGAAGGGGGGCTGGTGATTGGCAATCCCGATCTGATGCCCCTAGTGCCGGTGGGTCGTGATCGCTCCCCAGAACGGCTCAGTTCCCTCCCCGGCGCAGAATCAGAAGCGGAAATTATCGCCAAGCTGCTCAACGCCGACCTGTTGCTCACCGACGAAGCCACCGAGAGCCGAGTACGCCAAACCATCCAAACCCAGCCCATCCTGCACTTTGCCACCCACGGAATACTAAGCCTTGACGCTAACCTAAACGAATTTGGCTTACCCATTGATACCAACGCTCGTACGGCTCGGGAAGGGGGCGTAGTGGTCTCCCCTGGCGGTGTCATCGTGGGGGAAGGGGTCTTTATTAATGGCGTCGATGCCAATATTGCCCTGGCGCGGGAAAGGGTGGTGCGCCCAGCGGTACCAGGAATTTTAGCCCTGGCGGCGGACAATACTAATGATGGACTATTCAAAGCCACAGAAATTGCCCAGCTTCAGCTACAGGCCCACATGGTGGTGCTTAGCGCCTGCGATACGGGGCGGGGGCGGGTAACCGGCGACGGCGTGGTAGGGCTGGCACGCTCTTTTATGGCGGCGGGCACTCCCACGGTGGTGGCGTCCCTATGGAAAGTGCCTGACAATGCGACGCGTACGTTAATGGTGACGTTTTATGAGGGGCTGCTGGAGGGACAGGACAAGGCTCAGGCGTTGCGATCGGCAATGTTGACCACCCAAAAAGAACACCCCGGCATCAGAAACTGGGCAGCGTTTACAGTGTTAGGTACGCCTGACTAGCGGGAATTGACTAGCAGGAATTAACTCACAGAAATTGATTGGCAGAAATTGATTGGCAGCCATGAATCGGGCGATGGAAAAACAGTGTGTCGCTGGGGCCACATACCCGACGTTGTCTCTACTCGCTAGTTTCTACCTCAGCAGTTTCGCCCACGTCAGCGGCGGTGTCGGCAGCGGCCTCAGCTACGGTTTCATAAGCATCGGTCGCGCCCTTAATACCATTGTTATTCTTGGCGCTGTGTTCGTCATTTACACCGTCGGCGTCGCTATCGAGCGAACTGTTTGAATTGGCAGCGATCGCCCCGTCACCGCTGCCCCCATCGGCCACAAAGTCAGGGTTGCGCTTAGAAAACCCCCAAGAAAACACCGCCGCAATAAACGTAATCATCAACCAATCGGGCGGCACCCACAGCCCCACATCCAGCGCCTCTCCCGTCGCCCGCAAAGTCAAACGAATTCCCACCAGCGCCACCGTTAAATATCCCGCCGTTTCCAGGTAGGTAAACTCCTCTAGCCAGCGAATAAACAACTCCGCCATAAATCGCAGGGTAATGACCCCAATGGTGCCGCCGGTTAACACCAACCAGGTTTGGTCCGAAATAGCGATCGCCGTAGTCACGCTATCCAGGGAAAACGCCAGGTCCGTAAAGGCGATCGTCGGTACCGCCTGCCACAGCCCTTGAAAGTTAAAGCTGCTGCCACTTTCCCCATCTTCTCCGCTGGTAAAGTAACGAAACACCAGCCACAGTAGATACGCCGCCCCCACCAGCTCAAATTGCCAAAAGTGGATAATCCAGGTAGCCAATAAAATCAGCGCCACCCGCAAGGTAAACGCCACCACCAAGCCCAAATCCAACGCCCGCCGCTGCACCTTAGGATCTTCCAGACCCTGGGCGATCGCCGCCAGAGCAATGGCATTATCCGCCGACAGCACCGCCTCCAGCACCACCAAAACTACCAGCAGGAAGAAAGTATCCACCCCAAAGCTGGGAGAAAAATCGAGGAACTGGTCTAGCATCAATGCCCCCTAAGAGCGAAGAAATAAAAGCGATAAAAATGGCAGAAAAAATAGCAGGAGCGACAAAGCATAAGCAGCCTTAATTCGCTACTCCCAGAATTATTATCAGACACTAGGATTCAATGGCGCCAAATAGCCCTTTGATATTGTTACAGAGATTACTCTGTTACGCCTTGTAACAACTCTATTTCACAAACAGCCGCAACGGAACAAAGTGGAGGGAGTTATTGTGGCAAAGTTGCCGCCAGAAACTTTACAGGAGCTCCCATGGAAATTTCAGATACTCAAGTTCTAGTTGCCCTTGTGGTTGCGTTGATTCCCGCTGTAATGGCTCTTCGCCTATCCAAAGCCCTATATAAATAGTCCTACACGGGTATCGATACGGCATTAAGCGTGATGTGGACTATTTTCCTGGCTCTTTCGCACAGCCAATAATGTCGCGCCCCCCAGAAGGTATTAGGAAGATTGTCACCTTCAGTCTTCGATTCGCGTAGAAATTCAGCGCCATTTGAGAATAAAGCGAAGAATTGGCAAGTGGTTCGGCAAGTCAGCCCTTTTTCTTTAGTGAAATGGGGCTGATTTTTTGAACAAAAATGATTCAAAAAAAGCTAACGAAAGAACTAGGGCGTTGTATTTTCTTGAGACAGCAGATATTTTCAGCAAATTAGTTGGCCGTTTGTTCTGAATTTGCTACAACTCTGTGGAAGGCATATTCAGTATCATCAGGCTTCACGATGATATTTCTGAACGAGCCGCCAGAAATTTTCCACCTTTGTGGGTAAATTCCACAGTTTTATAGCAGCCTTTAGCGTTGCTATTGGGGCATATCGCAGCATAACTTCTCTCGCTTTCCATTTATGGTTTCGCCTCAGTTTCGCCCACCAGATCCCAATTCCCCCCGCCGCAGAAGGCAACGCGGTTCGTATTCTCCACAAAACACAAGCCAAAAGCGTCGGAGTGTAGGTGGGAACGGTGATGACAGGCTGGGGCGATCGCCCCAACATCGGCGTAAATCCCAGCAAAAGCCCAAAACTAAGACAACCTTAAACCGAGCCGTCGTAGCTCAAACCCTTGAACTCAGCGTCAAGTTAGGAGTGAACGGTATTCTCGGCGCTGCGGCAATTATTGGGTTGGTCAAACTAGTGCCCCACACCCTTAATCGCCACACGGGATTACAGCAAATCCAGGCAGAGTCCTACGCCGTTGAAGCGCGAGTGCAAAATTTACAGCAAGAATTTCGCCGGTATTTTGATCCCAGAGAAGCTGAGGCGATCGCCCGCCAAGAAACCATCCGCCTAGCCCCCGATCAGCGCCGCATTTATATGCAGCCTAGCGAATCTACCACCCCTTAAAATCCCAGATCTGCTTTGGCTGCCTCCGCCTTGGGGATCAACACCTCATCGGGCATGTCCTGCCAATTCACGTCGCCGATTTCTGCGTAAAACTCTTCGTCATAGGGTCGAGTACGCACCACCACCGGCATCGGCACCGCGTGCCCCAGCACCAGTGCCTGCTGCTTGGAATCTAACTTTGCCAACACGGACCGTAAACTTTGCCCGCCAGACACCCCAGTAAAAATCGCGTCAATATCCTTATCGTCGTTTAATAGCGCCGTAATGCGCGTACCCACCTGGGACATCACCTCGTTATCAATACCCGACGGACGCTGATCCACCACCAGCAACGTCACAAAATACTTGCGCATCTCCCGCGCAATCACCCCAAAAATCGTTTGCTTCGCCGTGTGAGGGTCCAAAAATCGGTGGGCCTCCTCAATCACAATCATCAGCTGACGAGGCTTATCATTGGGATTTTTCGTTTGCAAAAACTTCTCCGCTTTACGCACGTAGGTGCTGTGAATGCGCCGGGAAATAATATTGGTCGCCAACATATACGCCAACATATTGGACTGAGATCCAAACTCAATAATCACGTGGCGACCTGCCTCCAAATCCTCCTGAATTTGGGCAATATAATTGTGGGGGGAGGCATTGCGAATATAGCCAATTTCATCCAAACGGGTTAGCTTTCGCTGCAAAGCCATAATAGAAGGCTTGCTCCCCATTTTCATTTCACAAAAGTCTTGGATTTCCTCATTGGTCATTGTCAACAGCCGAGAAATCCAAGACTTACCAAATTCATTGCGCAAAATAATGGCGTTTTCCAGGCTCGCTTCTGATAGATTTAGCTCTGAACTAACTAACGTTAAATCCTCCACATCAATTTGGTCGTAGCTAATATAAAGGTCCTGGGCATCGCGCACCCCCCGCCGCTTTGTGGATGCCGAATCTAGCGTATAAATCTGTACGGATCGGGGAAATAGCTGTCGCAAACCCTTCACCGTATTAACGCTTTTGCCCTCGGTCATAGCTTCCCAGCCGTACTCCGAGTGCATATCAAAAATCAAATTCACCGCCACCTGCTTGCGAATCACCCCCGCCAACAGCAGCCGCGTCAAAAACGACTTTCCCGTGCCCGACTTTCCAAAAACTCCGTTGCTGCGCTCCACAAATCGCTCTAGATCCAAACACACCGGCACATCCATATCGATGGGCATGCCGATCGCAAAATTCTTCCGAAACGGGTCATCTTCCCACCCAAAAACGATGCGGAAATCCCGTTCGCTGGCGTCATACACCTGGGAAAAATGACTGGGAATTGTTTTTACCGGTAAAAGCTGAACAGTGGCGTTGGTATTAGCTTCAAAAGACCCTAAACCGTTGCCACTGCCGTTCTTTCCGTTGCCATTCTTCTCAGATTTTTTCCGTTGGGAATTATTTTGGAAATTCTGACTAAAATCCCTCTCCTCTGACTCGGGCAAATACATCAGCATCGGCGTTAAATCGATGGTGCCATAGGTGCTGCTGCCCGCCAAAATTTCCCGCATAAAATCATCATTTGGGTCGGGCGGATCCACAGCAATTCGACCGCTAGCGGTGCCTAAAGCCACGTCCGTCAACATACAGAAAAAGTGGGTTTGGCGACCGCGCACCACCAAAAACTTTCCCACTCGCATGGTTTCAACGGAAACATCTCCGTTTAGACGCACTTCCAGCCCTTCACTTAAGGAGCCTTGGATTACAGTTCCTAATGGAATTGCTGAAGTGTTTTGAGAGAAAACCATAGGCTCAAGACACCGTTTCAAAAAAATCTTTAGTGCGTCAAAGGCTTTATTTAACCAAAGCTTGCTTCGCCGTAATTCCCTTGCAATGGCAGCTTGTAGTAATAAAACCTACTTTCAGTTATACCAGTTTGTTAACTGTACCGATTTTTTGCAACAGGTTTTAATGGTGACAAAGATGGAGGCGTCATTGAGCGGTTGATTTTTTGTACCTGATGGTGGCTGGGACAGAGAAAATTCAGCACCGTTTGGTACGCCGCTGCGGGGTTGGAGCGATCGCCACAGGTGAACAAATCCAGCGCTGCGTAGCCTTTCTCAGGCCAAGTATGCAGCGATAAATGGGACTCGCTAAGTAACAGCAACACCGTGGCTCCGTGGGGGTGAAACTGATGACTTTGGGAACGCAATACGGATAAATTCCCCCGATCCGCCGCCGCAATTAAAAGCTGCTCCAATTGGTCAGCGTTAGTGAGGCGATCGCCCCGACAGCCGTAACAATCCACCAACCAATGACTTGCCGTGTTGCTATCAGTTTCGCAGGGGATTAATGGTTTATCAAAATTAGTCATTAGGGGTGGTTGGTGCCCTATCGATAAACACTTTGACCGTCGCCAGGAAGCACCGTTAGCGATCGCGGCGGCACCGACTTGCCAGCACTGATTTCTCGCTGCCCTCCCCAATCTTCAATGGACAAAACCAACCCGTCAGTCCCTTCATAATCGTAATATTTACACTTCTCTGAGGTGCGCTGCCCTGTGGAGGTGAGGCGGGTCATATTGGCTTCGCTAGCTTCCTCTAAACGATACTCGTTCCCCTGGTAAGTTAACTGTTCGGGGGGCTCGCCGCTAATGTCTAAATCTTTCACCGGGTCGAGCATACAGGTTTCTAAATAGTCATCCTCTTCCACCGATAACCATTGGGTGCGACTCCCCAATTGCAGCAAATATTCCATCCACACAAAGCCGTCATCGTTGTAGGTCATTTTCCCTTCAACAATCCAGTCTTCATCGAAATACTGCACAATATCGCCGATGCGTAGATCAAATAAAATCGCCGTGGAATCGGGGGGATATTGACGGCGATCGCCATCTCCTGAGGCTGATCCCGAAGACTTATTTTGATTACCCAACAGGGCAATAATTGCTACCGCAGCCACCGCAGCAACGGCAATAACAATAATCCATTCCATCAGTATTTCCCCCGTTTATTAGGTAATAAATTTAATCGCACGCCTATACTTTTAACCTTGTATCGACGTTATATCTTTGATGTTGCGCAGTTTAAATATATCCCTTTGAATTAGGGGCGATGCGCATTTCAGTGCAGAATTAACCGTCGTTAATACCATTGCCAACGGCGATCGCGCTGATACTTCGGCAACACCGGATGGCTTAGGCGATTGATTTCCACACTGCCCGGCTCCCATTGTTCATCCTTAGGCAAGCTAAATAGAGCTGGGAGCAGCTGTGGGGTGAGAAACCGCGACTCGACGGCAATATCTAGCTGGCTGGGGTTGATTTCGCCGTTGCTTGCCAGCACAAATCCCCAGGGACCGAAGCTGGGCACGTCCACGCGGTAGGGATAGGTATTAAATCCGCTGGCTGCCAGGGTTTCGGCGACGCTGGCAAAGGCTTTGGGCGCAAAGTAGGGGCTGGATGCTTGGGTAACCATTGCGCCATCAGGGCTAAGGTGCGATCGCAGCATTCGATAAAAGCCGTCGGAATATAGCTTGGCAAGCACGTCCCGGTCCGGATCGGGAAAGTCGGCGATAATGACATCAAAAAAGTTGGGTAAATCTCGCACCGCTTGGAACGCGTCGCCAAACTGCACCATCACTCGGGGATCATCAAAGGCGTGGCGGTTGGCCTTTACCAATGCCGGGTGCGATCGCCCCAGGTTCACTACCGCCGGGTCCAGCTCTAACACCGTCACCGCCTCTACCCCAGGCCAGCGCAGTATCTCCCGCAGGGCAAGCCCATCCCCCGCCCCCAGCAGCAAGACCCGTTTCGATGATCCCGCCGCGCTAAGCACCGGGTAGGTCAGGGCTTCGTGGTAGCGATATTCGTCGGCGGTGGAAAATTGCAAATCGCCGTTTAAGAATAGCCGCGTATCCCCGGCGTTTTGGGTAAGCACAATACGCTGATACTGGGTGGTTTGGCGATAAATCACCGCTGCTTTATACAGCCGATTTTCCAAGGTATTTCCCAGGGACACCGTTAGGGGAGCCAGCACTAGCAGGGCGATCGCCATCACCAGCCCCAATTGACGCCAGCGTTTCGCCCCCGGCAGCAGCGGCCGAAAGCTTTGGGCGATCGCCACCACCATCACCGCTGGCACCGCCCCCAAGCAAGCCGCCGCCGGAAACATTCCCAGCCACGGCAACAGCACCAACGGAAACGCGATCGCCCCCACCAGCGCCCCCGCATAATCCAGCGCCAACACCCCCGCCAAAGCCTCCTTCACCGACGAATCCCGCTCCAGCAGCCGCGTCAGCAGAGGCACCTCCATCCCCGCCAAGATCCCTAAAAATAATGTGGATAGGGCTAGTCCAAGCCATAGCCAGCCACCCGCCACAAACAGGGCAAATAATCCCAGAGGCACGAGGGCGATCGCCGGAGCCATCGCCAGCTCAACCTGAATAAAAGCGCGAATTAAATCCTGGGCAATTGTTGGATTGTTGGAATTCTTGTAGGAAACCGCCACAAACTGACTTAAATAGGAGCCGACGCCCATCGCCGCCAAAAAGCCCCCCAACGCCACACCATAGGCCAGGGCGTGATCCCCCACCAGATAACTGGTAAGCCCGCCCAATAACAGCTCCACCGCCAAGCCACAGGCTGAAGACGCCGCCGCCGCCAATAGCACCACACTGCGCTGACGACGGTTGAGGGGTAACCTTTCCGCTGAGGAGGGCTGAGGAATGGACGATTCCAACGGTTTATTTTGCCCCTTATCGACGTTAAGAAAACCCACTATTACGCCGCCTGCTTAACTACGCCGCCTACTTGCCGCCGCCTACTTACTTACCGCCGCCGGGGCCACCGCCGCGAAAGCTGCCACCGGTAGAACGGCTCCCTCCGGTGGATCGCCGACTCGGCGCACTGTTGTAGCTACCGCCCCGATAGCCTGGTCTAACGTAAACGCCGCCGCCGCCCCAGCCTCCCGACGTGGCGCACTGATACAACGTGGCCACAATCACGATTAATAAGATGCCAAATAGGGCATAGCGCGTAATGGGACTCATAGAATTTCTTGAAATAGCGCCAACGGTTCTAACTTAACCTACGACCCGACGCCTCCATTAAAGTGCCCCTAAAACTTTATGCCTTCTTGCCCCAGCGCTCGCCTTACTAACTCGCGCCACGAACTCGCGCCACGAATCGGCCCAATGCCCGTTTACCGCAAGGTGACAAACTCCTCTGCCGTAGAGGGGTGCAGGGCCATGGTGCGATCCAAATCTGCTTTGGTGCCATTCATCAACAGCACCGGCGCAAAGCTTTGAATGATTTCTGCCGCGTCCTTGCCCACCATATGCATTCCCAAAATGCGCTCGTCAGCCCCTTCCACAATCAGCTTCACCATCACCTTCTCGTCCACCTTCGGCAAGCTGTAGAACATGGGTCGGAACCGCGCCCGATAGACTTTGACCCCGTCCCCATAATGCTCCTGCGCTTCTGCTTCCGTCATTCCCACGGTGGCAGCTTCCGGTTGGGAAAATACCGCCGTAGGAATTTTGTGGTGGCTAACAGCGCTGGGCTTGTGACCAAACACCGTGTCCGCAAAAGCGCGACCTTCGGCGATCGCTACGGGAGTTAACGCTGCCCGGTCGGTACAGTCCCCCACCGCATAAATGTGAGGCTGACTGGTGCAGCTATCTTCCGTAACGGCGATCGCCCCATCGTCTTTAATTTCTACCCCTGCCTTATCCAGCTCCAGCAAATCCAGCACCGGCTTAGGATTACGACCGGTGGCGGCCAAAATTGCGTCAAAAGTGAAGGTTTGGGGGTCTTCTCCTTTTTTCAAGGCAATGGACACTTTTAGCCCCGAATCGGTTTTTTCAATTTCGAACGTTTTATCGTCCACTTTTGTAAACAACTTGACGCCTCGATTGCGCATACCCACCGTGACGCTATCGCGCAAATCCTGATCAAACCCCTGCAAAATCCCGTCGCTGCGCACCATCTGGGTCACTTCCGATCCCAGCCCGTTCATAATTCCCGCAAATTCCACCCCAATATAACCGCCCCCAATCACTAGAAACCGCTGAGGCTGCTGGGGTAGCGCCGTCAGCAAAAACATATTCCGCGACGTAATGGCGTGCTCCATCCCCGGTCGATCCGGCTTAATGGCCTCTCCTCCCGCCGCAATCAAAATGGTCTTGGCGGAAACGGTGCGATTCCCCACTTTCACCTTGTGGCTATCCACGAAACGAGCAAAACCGCGAATCAGCTCAACCCCCGCTTCGTCCAGCGAATCAATATGCACTTGATTTAGGCGATCAACCTCATTCCCCACCGCCGTCAGTAGCTTGTCCCAGTGGAACTGGGGATCCACCGCGTCCCAGCCATAGCCCACCGCGTCACTATACCAGTGAGAAAACTGGGACGCGTACACCATTAATTTTTTCGGCACACAGCCGCGGATGACGCAGGTGCCCCCCACCGAATCTCCCTCGGCGATCGCCACCTTTGCCCCATAGCTCGCCGCCCGCTTCGACGCCGCCAGTCCCCCAGAGCCCGCGCCAATCACAAACAAGTCATAGTCATACCGCGTTCCCATGGACCGATCCCTCCAAAGCAGAAATGCAACGGCTTCCTCAATGGTAAAAGGATCCTGAGACCAGTGACTTAACGAGCATCAATCCGACGTTGGATGCTCGATTCTATTAAAACAACTGAAACAGCGTTGAATCTGAAGCGCCTCCTCAAATCCAACCTTTGCTAAAACTAAAGTCGCTATTAAGCAATAACCCCTTGGGAACAATGGCTTTACGCACCAATGGCATCAGCCGCTTCACCCATGCGGGGAGCCGCATAGCCTGTGCCGCGCACCGTCAGAATCACCTCAGGATTGCGGGGATCATCTTCCAGCTTTGACCGCAGCCGTGCCACATGCACATCCACCACCCGCATATCTGCTTGAACTCGCGGCGCATACCCCCACAGGGTTTGCAAGATCTCGGCTCGGGGCACTGCTTCACCGTTGCGATTAAACAACAGCTCCAGCAAGCTAAATTCCGTGTGGGTTAAACGGATGCGGCGGTCCTCGCGAAATACTTGGCGCTTGCGAGTATCAATGCGCAAAGTGCCTACCTGAACCACCGTGCGGTCAGAATCGGAACTGGAGCGTCGATCCTTCACCCGTCGCAGTACGCAGGCGATACGCGCTTCCAACTCTTTGGGCGAAAACGGCTTAGCTAGGTAATCATCGGCTCCCAGCTGAAGTCCGGTGATGCGATCGCCCACATCCCCCAGAGCGGTCAACATAATAATGGGCACATTGGACTCTTGACGCAGGGCCTGACAAACCCCATAGCCATCCATCTTCGGCATCATCACGTCCAAAACGATTAGATCGGGATTCTCTTTAGCAAAAACCTCTAACGCTTCTTCCCCATCAGCAGCCGTCACAACCTGATAGCCCGCCAAAGAGAGCCGCGTTGTCAAAATAAGGCGCAGAGCAGGTTCATCATCAACAATAAGGATTTTTCCGTTTGACTTATCAGGCTGCATATTTATTTCGACCTCTGGATTTCTTAAAACGTTTTAGAAAGGCGCGATACCGCGACTTGCCGTATCAACTGGAACGGTGACAGGGAAAGGAACAACACCGCAATAAAAAATTTGATCAAAACCGGTCAAGTTGACGCCATAGACGAAACTGACTTTAAGGTTCGCCAACTCCTGGAAAACCTGGATAGCGCCCAAAGCCATACGTCCCTCTAAACCGGTGCGGGCAACTGAGCAGGGCGAAAAACGCAACGAATACCACTGAGCCTCTAAAAAACCAGCAGTCGTTTAACGTGCGGGATTTTAATAACGCTTGCAAATATTTATGGCACTTACGCCAATAAATGTTATCAGATGTAACAGGACTGCGCAAAGGTTAATTAATTTCCTCAAAGCCTGATAAATAGAGGTGTCATAAGCATTCGAGGCGAACATTAAAAAAGTATTAAATCGCTCTTTGATTAACCTTGGTGGTGTCAGTAAGGATTAGAGCTAAATTCGGCGACTGGGCGTACGGTTACTCGATAAACCTTGTGGCTTGCCGCCTTACGTCAGGAAGCGGTCAAAATCTTGAGCAGCAAGACGCTAAACGGCGTGACCTTGGCTGAGGGCGATCGCCCTCACAGGGTTAGCGACTTAGGATAAACACGAAGAGCGGAACACACGGAGGCAGCAGTGGATAATGCGGCAAATGACACGATTTTCGGCAAAATCATTCGCAAGGAAATCCCCGCAGACATCGTTTACGAAGATGATCAATGCCTAGCCTTCCGCGATATCAATCCCCAGGCTCCGGTGCATCTTCTAGTAATTCCCAAGGTCCGTATTGAAAGTTTGGAAACAGCAACCTCTGAGCAAGGAGCGCTTTTAGGTCACTTGATGATAGTGATTCAAAAAGTTGCTGCTGAAGCAGGGCTTAAAAATGGCTACCGAGTCGTGACCAATATTGGTGCGGAAGGCGGACAAACGGTGCCCCACTTGCACTTCCACCTTTTGGGCGGGCGTAACTTGTCTTGGCCACCGGGCTAAGGCGTGTCATCCACTAAGCTTCAAAATCCTTACACAGTAAAGTCTTTACACAGTGAGTACTACAGGCATTTCTAGAATAAAAAACCCTAGAGGCTGCCGCTGTTTAATCGTCGTATTTTGATGATTAACGGCTTCTACGGCGAAATGTCTAAAGCCTCGATGGGCAAATAGCTTGAAAAGGGGATGGCGTCGCTGATGGGATTAGAGATCCGTGGCAAAATGGAGTTATGGAAGATACATTTGTTTACGATTTTCCAATCTAAACATTTTTTATTTTTGTATTTCTCCACTTTTAAATTCTGATTTTTTGCAGTTGCTCTGACCGCAATTTTTTAAGATTCTCTCCCGTTTTACTATTTATGTTGACCCAGCCTACCCCTGCGTCTATTCCTGCCGACTTGGTTCCAGACTCACGGATCGCCACTTACGACGTGGTGATTGTGGGAGGCGGCATTGTGGGCTTAACCTTAGCCTGTGGGCTTCGGGGCTCGGGATTAAAGGTGGCAGTGCTGGAGTCTTCCCCCCGTGGTTCCGCTGCTCGGCGATCGCAAGCCTACGCTTTTTCATTAACCTCTGCGCGGATCTTTCGTGGGTTAGGTCTTTGGGATCAGGTACGTCCCCAGGTAGAGCCTTTCCACCACATTCGTTTGTCAGATTGTGACTGGCCCGATGTGGTTACCTTTGAACCGGCTGACGCCGGAGAAGAGGAGGATTTGGGCTATGTGGCGGAGCACATGGTTTTGATGGAAGCGTTGCAGGGGGCGGTGGAAGCAGCTCCCGATGTGCATTGGATTGGTCCAGCGATCGCCCAGAACGTTACTTACAAAGAGGACTGGGCGTATATCGCGGTCAAGCCCGGTAACGACACCGTTGAGGTTCCTTCCCAGGTGCGGGCGAAGCTAGTGATTGGTGCTGATGGATCGCGATCGCCCCTACGTACGGGAGCCGACATCACCACCAGCGGCTGGAAATATTGGCAATCGTGCATCGTAACGGTGGTGCGCCCGGAGAAGCATCACAACAACACGGCATTTGAACGGTTTCAAACCAGCGGTCCCTTCGCCATTTTGCCCCTGCGAAACACCTGTCGTGTGGTGTGGACAGCGCCCCACGAAGAGGCGGAAGCAATGATGAAGCTAGAGGACCAGGAGTTTTTGCAGGAATTGTCACAGCGGTTTGGGGATCAGTTGGGATCGCTTGAGCTGGTGAGCGATCGCCGACTGTTCCCGGTACAACTAATGCAGTCAAAGCGCTATGTTGCCCCGCGGTTGGCATTGGTGGGGGAAGCAGCCCACAATTGCCACCCAGTCGGTGGGCAGGGGTTGAACTTAGGTATTCGCGATGGAGCAGCCCTGGCAGAAGTCTTGGTGGCAGCATGCCAGCGAGGTGACGATCTTGGAGCCGTTGAAACCTTGCGCCCCTATGATCGCCAGCGCCGATGGGGGAATCTGCTGATTTTAGGCTTCACGGATATTTTGGACCGGGTATTTTCCAATCAGTGGCTGCCGGTGATGGCGGTGCGGCGGCTGGGGTTATTTGCCATGCAGCGGGTGGCACCTATTAAGCAAATTGCGATTCGGGTAATGACTGGAAAGTGGGGGCGTGTCCCTCAGCTTGTGCCCCCTGAGGCCAATTCTGAGACGTAAATCCTGAGACGTGAACTCTTAGCAGTCATTAAACGAAGGATAGTAAGAATGAACCTTAGGGTTTGGCTAGCCCCCAGGCTAGGGCGGTGGCAACTAAGGCGATCGCCAACCATTGCCAGAACGGTAGAAGCAGGTGAAATAGGGCATCGGGGATAAACACGAAAATGACGTTGAATACAACGTTCAGAATCGACAGCAGCGCCAACACCACAACAATAAGAACCACAGCCACTCTGTAAATCTCTACAGCAATCGCCCCGATGAAGGGCAGTCAAGCTAGGGTGAATTAACAGCGCAATCGCCACAGAATTTGCACCCTTCCTATGACTTTAAAGATATTTGCCTTAAAAACCGTAAAAAATTTGGGGATTGTTAGAGGGGCGATCGCCCTAACCCCAGCGATTTCCGTTCTGGTCACTGGTGCCATCCTTAGCGCCCCCACCGCCAGCGCCAGCCTCGCCGTGTCTCCCGATACCTTGCCCCTATCCGTCGTCGGAACCGCTGGCGGACGTGTGGCAATTCCCCAAGGAATCGTCCCCGCCGGGCAAGGACGCCCCCAAAAAAGCTGCCTCGGCTTTGCCTCTCTTGAAGCCAATCACCGTCTGGATTTAAACACGGTACCCAGCAGCCTAACCATCACCGTTAACAGCTTTAGCTCAGACGTGGACACCACTTTGGCAGTGAAAACTCCCGAAGGACAATGGCTTTGCGGCGACGATATTAGCGCCACCAATACAGATGCAGCCGTCACCATCAGTTCTCCATCTGCCGGCAGTTACGAAGTATGGGTGGGTACCTTCGACGGTGGTTATGCCGACTACGAACTCAGCCTGAATTAAACGTTCCGATTAAACAGCTAGTAGATTTAGCTATAGGTCCAGATATTTAGACGAGCTGTCCTGGGGACGAGCGTGGAGATAGCGTCCGGTGGTGGCGACGCTGGAATGTCCCAGGGTATTTTGCACCAGGTGAATTGGTGCCCCTCGGTCTAAGGAGTGGCTGGCATGGGCATGACGAAGCCAATGGGGGGAAATATTGGCTTCGAGACCCGCTGTGCGGGCCGCCTGACGAACGATGCGCATAATTTGGGACGGGTCTAGGGCACCGCCGCCTTTTCGGCTTGGAAACACGGGGGTGGTGCGCGTTGGGGGCGTGGGGCGTTTTTCCTTAAGGGTGTGCAAGTCTTGCCATACGCTGGCGGGAATCAGCACCACTCGGGTTTTATTGCCTTTGCCGTAAATGGTCACCTGCCCGCCGTCCTGACGCGATCGCAAATCCCGCCATTGCAACCCACACAGCTCACTCACCCGCAGCCCGCAAGAATACAACATTCGCAGCATCACCCGATTGCGATCGCTGGAGGCATGGTCAATTAGCGCTAGCACCTCCTCCCGGGTCAAGATTCGCTCCGATAGGGTGTCCTTACTGCTGGGCACTTTAAAAGCGGACCCAATATTGTTAGGATTCACCCCCATCTGATGGGCAAATTTCAAAAACGACTTGATGGCGGCAATGGTACGTCCCAGGCTGCTGGGAGCCAAACGTTCACCCTCCAGATGGTCAAAAAAACGCTGCACGTCCATAGCGTCCAACTCATTCAGCGGGGCGTCCGCAAATTGCAAAAACCGCTCTGCATCACGACGATAGTAACGGCGAGTATGGCGACTTTTACCATGGAGCCATAGGGTTATGAGCTGCTGAGTTTCTGGGGCGATCGCCACTGCGATCGCAGAATCAGAGGGGGGCTTAGTTATTGGGGGCTTAGTCATAGGAAATCAAGCACCGGAGCAAGCAACCTGTTTGCTTTATCGTACCTTTGCCACAATTTTGAGGAGTCCATAACAGTTCCCTCGAAATCAGACGTTTCAAAAATACTTTAAAAGTGTCCAGATTTAGGGTCCTGTAGGAGCTGTCATCCTTTAAGCCCCAAAGTCTTTGACCGTGACGGTTTCAGCCCCCAGATTTTTTATTCTCAAAGGGCGTGAAATCCCCACTGTGTAGGGCTTCTGGCACTTAATTAATGGCACGATTTAATGACATGCCCCAGATTCAAGTCCTTTCAAAGCTTGCAACTCGAAGACGCAACCCTAGGCGATCGCCTGCACCACCTGCACGCTGCCCCCTGCATAACACCGCTGCTCCGCAGATCTAAAGCCAACGGATTTGCACAGCTCCACCAAATCAACATCAATAAACGCCCAGGATGTTTCCGTTTCAAACAGCGCCATAAATGTCATGAGCCCCGGCCACAACAGCCGCCCTGTCACAGTGGAATCCGGGCGATGAAAATCCACCGTAGTTAACATTCCCCCCGGCTCCAATACCCGCAACGCCTCCTGAAGAATCTGCCGCAACTGGTCCGACGTCATCTCGTGGAGAGCAGCGCTAGTGTGCACTACTTGAAAACTATTGTCAGGAAGGGGAATTTCCTCCGCAAATCCCTGCACATAGTCCGCTTCCGGCACGTTTACCTTGGCTCGATCCAGCGATCGCGGTGACGCATCCAACCCAGTCACCGTCGCCCCTCGCGCCACCCAAAACGCCGTCGTTTGGCCACTACCACAGCACAAATCCAATACCCGCAGCCCCGGAGTTTCCGGGACCCCCACCATTGGTAGCTGACGAAACTGGGATTCTCCCCCCACCGCCAAAGTCGCCAACCGGGAAACCCCGTCGTAAAGCCATTGATATCGGTAGCTCAGATCCCTTAATACTGTTGCCATACTGCTATTCTTTGGTGCAACTTCTCCTAAAAAAGTCGGGAAGCTGGTATCAAACTTGATAAAAACTTGCAATTATTCAAGACAAATCTAAACCAAAACTGTTGCGATTCTTTAGGACACTTTGATTATTGCGACTCATTCCTAAAACTTTGCTTTACTATAATTATCACAAGCGGAAAAGTTCAATATTTATTTAGGAAACGGGCTGGCTATGGGTCGTGTAGGGGTTTTGTTACTCAACTTAGGTGGACCGGACAAACTCGAAGATGTCCGTCCCTTCTTATTCAATTTATTTGCCGATCCTGAAATCATTCGGCTGCCTGCCCCCTGGATGCAGAAGCCTTTAGCCTGGCTAATTTCCAGCTTGCGCGCTCGAAAGTCCCAAGAAAGTTACAAGGTCATTGGCGGCGGCTCTCCCCTGCGACGCATCACCGAAGAGCAGGCGGAACAGCTGCAAGAGTCCCTAAGTGATCGGGGCTACGACGCCAAGGTCTACATAGGCATGCGCTATTGGCATCCATTCACTGAGGAAGCGGTGGAAGAAATTAAGAAGGATGGCGTTGAGCAATTGGTGATCTTGCCTCTCTATCCTCAGTTTTCCATTAGCACTAGTGGGTCCAGCTTCCGTCTTCTAGAAAAAATCTGGGATAACGATGAAGTTCTAAAAGGTATCAAGCATTCTGTGGTGACCTCTTGGTACGACCACCCTGACTATTTAGGGGCAATGGCCGATCTAATTAGTAAAAAAATCGACCAAGCAGATGAGCCGGAAAAAGCTCACGTATTTTTCAGCGCCCACGGCGTGCCCGCCAGCTACGTGACTGAAGCTGGAGATCCTTACCAAAAGGAGATCGAAGATTGCACCTCCATGATCATGGATCGGTTGGGGCGGTCTAACCCCCACTCATTGGCGTACCAAAGTCGGGTAGGTCCGGTGGAATGGCTTCAGCCTTACACCGACGTGGCCATTGAAGAGCTAGGAGAGAAGAAGGTGGAAGAGCTTGTGGTGGTGCCCATCAGCTTTGTTTCCGAGCACATTGAGACTTTGGAAGAAATTGATGTGGAGTACCGGGAGCTGGCTGAAGAGTCAGGAATTCGCAACTTCTTACGGGTGCCGGCTTTGGATTCTCACCCTCAATTTATCCATGCCCTAACGGATATGACGATCAAGGAAATTGAGAGTCCTGGTATCCCTTTGAGTGCCGTAATGCACCCTCCTGCCAGCACCAAAATCTATCCGCAGGAAAAGTGGGAGTGGGGCTTAACCACTGCGGCAGAAGTGTGGAATGGGCGATTGGCAATGGTTGGCTTCCTAGGGCTTTGTGCGGAGCTACTGGTTGGTCAAGGACCGTTACACTTTATCGGCATCCTGTAAGGTCCAAAAACCGGGGCTTTACAAGCATGGATATTGTTGGCGATCACCCCTAAGTTTCAAGTCAATACCCGCCGGTTTCAAACCGAAAAGAACGGTAAGGACGGTTTAAAAACTGGTTAGGCTACGGAAACTGGGATGATCGCCAAAGGTCGAATAATTACAGTGACTTCAAGACTTATTTACAGCAGGCTTAAGGCTTATTAGATCGAGAGCCTTGATGTTTTCTGGCGGCTGTGCATTATTTTGATGGTCGTTTCTAGAGTCTGAAGCCCTTCGAGGGGGCTCATTACTATCAATTTTCTTGATATTTGACCTTGACCCTGAGATTATCTTGAGAGTCTCTTTACCTTTGAAGTCACTTCTTAAAAGTCGCTAACACAACAAACTGGGTTGAATCTTTAAAATCCACGGTTCTAGACCTGGGTGGAAAGCATTGAAGTTTCAGCAATGTCTTGGCGTGTGTTTGTGCCCTTGCAAGATTAAACGGTAGAAATCCAGAACGGTAAATAAAATGGCAGCCCAAATCTCAGTAATCAACCCACGTAAATGGAGCCTGACTCGCCTTCGCTCTCGACTAAGCCGGTGGAGCAAGCGCTGTTTTGGGGGACTGGCGGTTACCACTGGCGGGGCGTTGATGGTGTTAAGTGGCGCGGGAAGCTTGCCAGCGATCGCCCTTACCGACGAAGAATTTAGCCAACGACTGGAGTCAGTACCGGTCTTTACGATTTTGCGTGAGGATGGACGCCCCTTTGTGGTGTTCCCCAATCGCGGTAATGATGCCACCGAGCCCAGCCGGGAAGATGCCCGCATCCTTAGCTTCTTGGATCCGGACAACGTGGAAGAGTTTATGGAGTGGATTCGCGAAGAAAATAGCGAAGAAGCGGACAAGGTAAGTGTTTTTGTGTCTTCCATTGGGGACGTCTACCAGTGGAGCGTTGACAATCCGGATGGTCCCAAGGTGGAATATTTTCCCATTGCGGATCAAATACCAGAAGCATTGCGAATTGTTCAGGAAGCCAACCCTGATCGGAACATTCAGCGTTTTCCTGGGGTGCCTTTGTTTGTTGCCACCAATAGTGATGGCGACGGTTATTTGACTTTGGAGCAAAACGGTCGCAAGGTGGTGCCCTTCTTCTTCCGTCTAGAGGACCTGAATTCTGTTTTGGAACGGTTTCGCGGCAGCTCCGACGCCAGCGTTTTGGATAATGTGAAAGTTGAGGTTGCCACTTTGGATCAGATTCTCGGAATTTTGAGATCCTCTGATGCCAGCGACGGTGATTTGGTAGAACGCATTCGTCTGATTCCCTCTGGGGAAGCTTTAGAGTACGTGCGCGGTCTACAGGGGGCTTCAGAAAATGCTCAGGAAGAGGCGGAGCGCCCCACTGAAGGAGCTGGAGCTCTAGCGCCGTAGCATTGCCAATTTTGTCTGCGAACATCTGCAAACAATAAGGGCTGTCATCAACAAGACTTAAAAAATGAAGCCTCAAATCTAGGGGCTGTCACCATTTAAGATTTAAAGACTATGGCTGTAAGGGTTTCAGCCCCCAATGCTTTGATCTTTTAAAGGGCGTGACTCCCCACGACGTGAGGCTTCTGATGCTTAATTGATGACACGCCCTGGAATCAAGTGCCTAAGGGCTTTGAGAGTTTCAGCCCCTGTTATCTTTCATTTTAAAATGGCGTGTATTTCTTAGCTGCGCTGAGGGATTCTGGCAATTGTATTGATGTTCCCTCGATCCAAGTTTGTTTTAAGGGGCGTGCACTCCCCCCGCTGCATAGAGCCTTTGGAGCTTGATTGATGACACGCCTCAATAAAAAGCATTGCCCTTTTGCCATCGCCAAAGAGCAGTGGCAGCAGTGGTACCAGTGGGGGCAAGAGCATTCTGCCAAACACCAGATTTCTCTTGGTGAACTGGATTGGTTTTTACTGGCGGTGACGGATGTAGATCGGCTGACCCTGCGCCTAGGCATAGGCGATCGCCCCATCAATAGCCAGTTTGATTTGGCAGAACTTACTCGGCGCTGGAAACACCGGTGCGGCGATCACGCCCCGGTGCAATACTTAGCGGGCTCAACCCCGTGGCGAAATTTAACCCTACGGGTAACCCCGGCGGTTTTAATCCCTCGCCCAGAAACAGAATTGCTAGTGGATTTAATCTACCAGCAAGTTCAGGAACATTTTCTTAAGTCTGATCCGACTCAATCTATTCAAATAGCTGATTTGGGTACGGGCAGTGGGGCGATCGCTCTAGGGCTGGCCCAGCTTTTGCCTGAAGCGAATATTTACGGCGTTGACTACAGTGAAGATGCCGTGGAGATCGCCCGACAGAATAGCAAACATCTCCAACTGCCAGTGAAATTTCTCCACGGCACTTGGTTTGAGCCCCTGGACACCCTGGGTAAAAGCTCCGAAAGCTGGGCGGCGATCATCTCCAACCCCCCCTACATCCCCTCAGCCACAGTCCGTACCCTACAGCCGGAGGTGGTTAACCACGAACCCCACTTGGCACTGGACGGCGGCGAAGACGGTTTGGATGCCATTCGATATTTAATTGAGCGATCGCCCGAGTACCTGTGCCCTGGAGGCATTTGGGGCGTAGAACATATGGCTGGGCAAGGAACTGCCATCATTGAGTTGCTACAGGAAAACGGGAACTATGGGCATATTCAAGGGCATTGTGACCTTAGTGGATGCGATCGCTTCGTAACAGCCACCCGCAAAGGAAACGCGTCATCAACGTTCAATCAGACGGATCTAAATTAAGAAAATGACGTTTGCGAGGGTCAATATAAGGATTCACTTTTACAGCCGTCGCAAAAACAACATGTTGAACACTCTCCGTCTATCCGGCTTGGTCACTCTTAAGGATAAGAGTTCCTCAGGCATTCAAGTATCACAGCCCTTGCGACGACACGTGGTCATTGAAACACCAAGATCCGCATTTAACCCCTCTTTATAACTGCGATTTAGGCTGTTCACGCCGACTATTTTCCATATCCTTAACTTAAGAAAAACTTATTTCTTAGGGCATTCTCAGAGCTATACCTCTACGCTTTTACCTCGATGAACTAATCTTTTAGGTATCTGGGAAAAAGGCTTTGCATAGGTTAACCTCAGTAAGAGTGCCATTTGCCATGCCTCAAAATCTTTTCTGAGATTTGTGCCCTAAAGTTGCTTCGTCGTTACGGGTCCTTTTCCAAAGGCAGCGTTGAGAATAATTGCTAAAGCGTCTTACTTGGTGATTTAGGATTTTCTAGAAAGTTATACCAGCATTGTTACTGTGGCAATCAACTAAGTTTCTGTTTTTTTAGCCCACTGGCTTTCAGCAAATTGTCGCTATTGGTAAAAGAGTATGGGCTTTTACCAATAGCGATAATTTGAGTGACACGTTTGTGTTTCTCTCGAAAAGATTGAGCCGAGCCAGCAGCCTTAATTAAACTACTTTTCTTTCAAGAAGGTTGCTTCAGTATTCTTGCGTCAAAATTTTGTTAGAAAATTGTTCTTGAAAAAGCCCTAGATTGTTTCTGAGATGGCTGCTGGAGCCTCTTGAAGGGCAGTTAGGGGCACGAGTAGGGAATAGCTTGCAAGGCATTTTTGATTTCTCAACGCAGATTGCTGAACGAAGCGATGGGAAAGGTTTAGTTATTGGGAATTTTTTGAAAAGGTTCCTATTCAAGACTTCTTCTTACAAGACTTGTTCTTAAGCGTCTCGCCAGGCTTGGTTTATGAAGTTTTGTTTGTAAGAGAGTTCGGGTTTTGTAGCAAAAATTCAGTTTTTTTGTTGAAGATAGGTACAGGTTTCGCAGCCTGGGAACTTAGTGACTTGTTAGTGATTTAGCTTCAGTCAGACTGCATCGCACACTCACAGGTGATTCGTCGGGTATTAATAGACATAGACATGTTGGACGCCAACTCCATTGCCATGGGAATCCACCTTTTCTCATCCCTCGCCCATATAGATGCCCCTCTTTGGATTCTGGACCTGAATCAAAAGGAGCTGGTGTGGACCAACCAGGCAGCCCAGCAGCAGTTTGGAATTGGCCATCTCCAAGGGTGGACTCTGGATGCGGATCGTCGATCTCAAGCCTGTTTGGAAATGCAGGTTGCTGAGCTGCAAGCCTGTCGGGAAGCATTGCTACAGGAAAGCTTTTTGGTTCGGACCTGGCGGTGGGAGCGATCGCCAGGGAATTTTGTTAATGCCGTATGTAAGTGCTCGGCAATGCCAAATTCCGACCCCACTTGCACTTGGATTTTGGTGCAGGGCACGGTGGATTCGCCAGCCCTAGATGCGGCGCGGGCTGATGTGTCCTACCGCGATCGCCTTTTGAACGGTGTGGCGTCGGCGACCCAACAGCTGTTGTCCATTGAAGACCACTCGGCAGCCATCAACCGCGCCTTGTCCACCTTGGGGGAAACCACCAATGCAGTGCGAGCCTATGTGCTGCGTAACTATCCCCATCCCGTAACGGGAATGCCCCTGGCGAATTTGCGCTGGGAGTGGTGTTCGGGCAAGGTAGAGCCTCAAATTGAAAACTTAGAGCTCACAAACCTGTCTTACCACGAGGTACTTCAGGATTATTACGATAGCCTATGTAAAGGTGCCGGGGCGATGGTGCCGTCGTCGGCTATGGGAGGAGCCCTTCAGCATCTAACAATGCCGTCTTCCCAGACGTTGTTATTACCGATTTTGGTCCATGAGGACCTGTGGGGGGTGCTAGGGCTAGAACGGGGTGGAAAATCGTGGCTGCGGGCAGAGCAGTCGATTCTAACGGCGGCGGCAGCCAGTATTGGAGGCGCCATGTATCGCCATCAGACGGACGCTCAGCTGTCTCGTTTTAACCACAAGCTGGAGGAGCTGTTGCGCCAGCGCACCTTTACCCTGAAGGCGGCGGTGCGTCAGCTTCAGCAGGAAATGAGCCAGCGGGAACAGGCGGAGCTGCAAATGCAGCACAACGCCTTGCATGATCCGTTAACAGGACTGCCGAACCGAGACTATATTTTGAACGTGCTGAACAGCATGGCTGCGACGGCGAAGGGCACCCAGGATGATGCCCGCGTGGCGGTGCTATGGGTAGACTTGGATCGGTTTAAGGTGATTAACGGCAGTATGGGGCACCAGGCGGGGAACCAGGTGTTGATTGCGGTGGCCCAGCGTCTGCGTATGTGTGTGCAAACCCAGGGGGGACTGGTGGGACGTCTTGGGGGCGACGAGTTTGTGATTGTGCTGCCTCGGGTGCGCGATCGCCGGTTGGCAGAGGCAGTGGCCCAGCAGGTGCACCAAAACCTGGGGGACCCTCTGGTGATTAATCAGCAGCAGGTGTTTATTACGGCCAGTATTGGTATTTCCTTGGGGAATGTGAATAAGCGCAGTGGCGATGCGATTTTGCGAGATTCCAACCTGTTTATGCGCCGGGCAAAGATGATGGGGCGATCGCGCAATGCCACTTTTGATCCGGCGATTCATCAGCAAATGCTGGCCGATTTGCACTTGGAAAATGATTTGCGTCAGGCGGTTAGCGAGCTAGAGGGCGCTTGCCTGGAGGATCTAACGGAGGGCAGCTACCTTAACCAGCATGACACTCCCTTTAAGCTGCACTACCAGCCCATTGTGGATTTAAAAACCGGGCGAATTCGGGCCTTTGAGGCGCTGATTCGCTGGCAACATCCCAGCTTGGGCAATATTTCGCCAGGGCAATTTATTCCCATTGCTGAGGAAACGGGGGTGATTGAGCAACTGGGGCTATGGATTTTGTCCCAGGCTTGTCACCAGTTGCGGCTGTGGCAAACGGAGTTGCGTTATCCCCAGTTGGAAGTGTCGGTAAATTTATCCTGCCGCCAGTTTAGTCAGCATAATTTGCTGGACCATGTGGATGCGGTGCTGGGGGAAACAGGACTTGACCCCCGTCGCTTGAAAATTGAAATTACTGAAAGCACTTTGGCGGACAATTACAATACGGCGATGACGGTGCTTCACGAGCTACATGATCGCTCCATTCAATTGTGCATGGACGATTTCGGCACGGGCTATTCGTCCCTCAGCTATTTAGATCGGTTCCCGCTGGATGTGTTGAAAATTGATCGTTCTTTTGTAAATCGTTTGAAGGGTAAGTCTAATAAGGCAGCGATCGTGCGAGCGATCCTGGGTATGGCTGAAAGCTTGGGGATGAATGCGATCGCCGAGGGGGTGGAAACACCAGAGCAGCTTCGAACGCTGAATCACTTGGGATGCCGCTATATTCAAGGCTATTTCTATTCCCCAGCAGTGGATGCCCGCTCGGCTCAGCAGCTGTTGCTGTCTCACTATGACCCTGTGGCCGGGGAGCCGTCGTCTCCCGTGGAATTAAAAGGCGACTGGCCCTGTGAAGAAAGGCTGGCCTAGGGATTCTCCCGGGCACTCTCCTCGTGAGCTAGAACACGGATATCTTCCCGGTAGAAATGCTGACGCTCACCTTCCACCAAACTATTGTCACTGTCTAACCTGTCGAGGATAACGGTAATGGCTCGCCGACCCACATGAGCCACGGTTCCCTTTTGACCATTCCACTGAGGATCGCCATCAGGACGCTGGGTTTCAATGATGACGCGATCGCCCGTTGACACCTCTGGCACCCCCGGCAACTGATCCGCCTTCCATAAAATCCAATCTCGCACCCAGTAGTTAACAATCTCCGGCGCTTCGTCCTGGGGGCAGTGCCCAGCATCCTCTAGGGCAACAAATTTTTCCACGCAGGCATATTGCTCAAACTGGCGCCCCATTTCCACCGGCTCCCAGGGGTCTTCGGTGCCCCACAGGATAGCAACAGGGCAGGGATCAGGAGAATCACTCAAGGTTTGCAATAAATCCTCCGGCAACGGTCCCTGGGAGTAGCCCGTAAAGGCAAGAAACACGTCGGCGGCTCCTGGGTCCCCTGCTGGCTCCATCAAAATATCCACCAACTCATCGGTAACCGCTTCCGCTTTGTAATACGCCTGGGTCAGGATATTTTTTACGGTTTTGGGGCGGGCAAGCTGGCGAAAAAACCAGTGCCCGATCGCCCGGCGCTTCAACACCGACTGCAAAATCGGTGCGCCCATGCGCTTAAACCAGGGCTGGGTGGCTAAACGGCGATCATGAAGCAGCCGCAGGGAGCAATTTAGCATCCACACACCGCGCACTAAATCCGGGGCATCCACCGCCGTCTGCAAAGCCACCACACAGCCAATGGAATTTCCCACCAAAAACGTGGGCTCGCCGATCACTTCCTGGGTAAATGCCTGAAGCTGTTGGGACCATGTTTCAAAGGTATATCCAGGATCCGCCGGGTCGGGCTTATCGGATCCGCCAAAGCCCAGTAGATCGATCGCAAAAACTCGACAGCTTTCTGCCAACAGGGGTACATTTTTTCGCCAATGTCGCCAGGACGCGCCAAAACCGTGCACCAGCAATACCGCTGGTCCCGAGTCCCCCATTTGTTGGTAACAAATACGAAATCCACGCCACTGCCACTGGTAGGGACAAGCCGGAAACTGGGTGGCAACGGGCTGAGCAACAGGTTCCCTGAGAGAGCCCGATAGCAGGTCAATATTGTTGGTCATGGTGGGTTTGTGCGTCCGGCCTATGGGTCCCTTACCGTTTATTTCGAAGGGTGCCAGCATGCCCTTAAGACATCGTTGAGATCAAAAACAAGCTTGAGATCAAACACAAAGTTTGGATCCAACCTCCCTCTTCAAGCAAGAAGAACTTGCTTTCAACTGACGTCATTCAGGCAATAGCTGTAGGGATCGCTACAAGCGAGAAGCCCCAGGCACTGGCACTCTACATTTTTTAATAGCTTAGGACAGAACCCAGTTCACTAGGGTACGAACGCCGAACCCCGTTGCCCCCGCCGGATTAATGCCGGAGCCGCCGTCGGTCCACACGGGACCCGCCACGTCGATATGCGCCCAGGGGGTAGTTTCCACAAACTGCTCCAAAAATAGAGAGGCGGTAATGGCTCCACCGGGACGAGGTCCCGTATTTTTCATATCTGCGACTACCGACTTCAGTCCGTCGAAATAGCTGGGTTCCATGGGCATTGCCCACAGTTGTTCGCCCGCCTGCTTGCCGGCGCTAACCAGGGACTGGGCAAGCTCTTCATCAGGGCTCCAGATTCCAGCAATAGAGTTGCCCAGGGCCACCACACAGGCTCCCGTTAAGGTAGCCAGGTCCACCATGGCGTCTAGCCCCAGCTTATCGGCAAATACTAAGGCATCCGCCAGGGTCAAGCGTCCTTCGGCGTCGGTATTGTTCACCTCAATGGTTTTACCGTTGGAGGCGGTCAAAATATCCCCCGGGCGCATGGCGCGACCGCTGATCATATTTTCGGTAGCGGCGGAAATAAAGTGCACTTCCACGTCAGGCTGCAGCAAGGCGATCGCCTTAGCGGCCCCAAAGGTAGCCCCAGCGCCCCCCATGTCGGTTTTCATCATGGCGATACCGCTGCCGGCTCCCGCTTTAATATTTAAGCCCCCTGAGTCAAAGGTTAGTCCTTTGCCCACAATGCCCACCTTTTTACGAGGGGTGCCTTTGGGACGATAAATCAAGTGAATAAACTGGGGGGGCAAATCGGACGCCATGGCCACTCCCAGAAACGAGCCCATCCCCAGGGCTTCGCACTCTTCTTGCCCCAACACTTTCACTTCCAAGCCGTGCTCCTGGGCCATATCCTTCGCCATTTGCGCCATGGAAACGGGGGTTACCACATTGGCCGGAGCCGCCACGAGTTCCCGTGCCAACAGGGTTCCCGCCACAACGGAGTTCGCTTGGGATAGGGCATCTTTAGCGATCGCCCCGTCCACATCCGGCAACAGTAGCTCAATGGTTTCTGGGTTGTTTTTCTTATCTTTATCGTCATCTCCAGACTTAAAGCGACTGTCCTTGTAAAGGGCGAGCTGAATGCCTTCGCTAATGGCCTGAACGCTGGCCGCTGGGTCGTCGCCAATCACCGGCAAGGATAGTCCCAAGGAATGGCATTTCTCCGACCGCGCCCGCTTGGCCACCGCTCCGGCCGCCTGCCGTAAGGTTTCCAGGCTTGCTTTGTCAGGGTCACCCAAGCCCACCACAATCACTTTGCGCACGTCCCCAGAGCCGACCCGCGCCGCCAGCACGCTCTTTGCCTTGCCCGTAAAGGACGCCTCTTCAATAATTTCCGACAGGGTGCCCCCTAGCCGTTCGTCCAGCTTAGCCAAATCCCCCGGCAGGTCGATTTGTCCTTGCCACAGCCCGATCGCCAAACCAGTGCCGCTCCAGGCGATCGCGGTCGTTTCCACAGCGTGCAACTGCATGCTTATCCCCTCTCAGTAATATCTAAACTGCCCTTGGCAACTTCAGTCCCCTAGCCTAACGTAAGGCGGGCGCACAGTTCTGAATGCCCCAATTAGGGCAGCTTGAGATACCTCGATTGGGACATTCACTAACGTTGTTTACGTCCCACCAGTTGATAGCGTCCCAGTTGTCCCGCCTGGTAGGCATTGATGATGACCCGATAGGCACCGTCCACCGGCAATACCACTTCCACGGTGGAGTTGGTGTTGCGATCGGCGCGATCATCATTGCTACCTAAAAGTTCGCCGCTAGGATCCACCAGCACCAGGTACGTATCAAAATCAGGGCTGTCTAAATTAATCACCACCCGCTCCCCAGCTCGCCCCCGAAAATAAAAATCGTCAAAGGCGCTGCCATCGCGATTTAAGGTGCGAGAACTACGATCCAGCTGACCGGCATGGGTAAACAGCACGTTAGCGTCGTCGGACGGATTAGGGCGAGGGCGGGCTGACGGATTGTCCCCCAGCTGCCCCCGTAGCGCATAGGCGCCCGTTTGTCCAGGCATTCGGCTGTTCACATAAATGCGGTAGGTGCCGCTGCTGGGCAAAGTTTCCACCAGGCGAGCGGTACTGCTGCCGTCTCGCGGTCCTGACTGCACCAAGTCGCGACCGTTCGAGTCCAGCAAAATTAAGTACGGTTCAAAGTCCGAGCTGGTTAGTTCAGCCCAAATGCTCTGCCCCGCTCGCCCTTCGAAGGTATAAGCGTCGTAATAGCTGTTATCAAAGGGCAGTTGGCGATCGCCCCCCTGTAATCCCCCACGAATGACGGAGCCGTTCAAAGCCAACGACCGGCTGGCGCGCACCCCCTGAGCCGTAGTGGGCAGTCGCCCCGACCGGGCAGAGGCTAAAAAGGGCTGCACCTGGTCTGTGGAAATAGCAAAACCGATGCCAATATTACCGTCAGATCGCCCGGTAAAAATCGACGTATTGATACCAATAAGTCGCCCCTGGCTGTCTAGCAACGCTCCCCCGGAGTTGCCGGGATTGATAGCTGCGTCCGTTTGGATCAGCCCTCGCTGTCGGTCCAAACGGCTCACCAGCCCCGCCGTAAAGGTGCCCTGGAATCGCCCGAAGGGATTGCCAATGGCGAAGGCTCGCTGTCCCACCTGTACCGATCCAGGTGGCGCAAACTCAACGGTGGGCAAGTTGGTGGCATCCACTTTGAGTAAGGCTAAATCCAAGCCGTTTTGACCCACTCCTAGCAGGCGGGCGTTGTAGCGCTGATTGTTGGACAGCACCACCGTAATGCCCCCTGAGCGAGCGCCGCGCAACACATGGGCGTTGGTAATAATTAAGCCATCGCTGTCGATGATCACGCCGCTGCCGGTGCCTTGTCCCGCTTCAATGGACACCACCGCTGGGCTGGCTTTTTGGTAAACCCGAATATTGGTTTCTTCGGCATTGCTGCGTTGGGCTTGGGGCACCACTGGCAGGGCGGTGGCGGGGATGTTTCCTAAAAAGCCGAGCCCCAGCAAAGCCCCTAGGGGTAAGCTTAGGGCTTTGAGCAGCAGGCGATCGCCCACGGTCCGTTTACGATTTGCAGGGGAACCGTGAGGGGAAAGTTGGATAGGGTTTTGAGTCGATCCAAGGGGAGCGATGGATGACTGAATGGGGAATAGAGCCATACCTGTAGACGGGGATAGGTGGGGAAGCAAACGCAGGCGTATTTCTACATTAGCTGCTTCATTTTGCAAAGACAGGATATGCGTGACAGATGCAATTTTGCCTGCACTAATTCTTAAAAAAACGAAGCAAAAGCCGGTGCAATAGGTCAATCACCCGTAAATTCCACGAACGCACGTTCCACAAAAATTACGGACAATAGTGTTGATTGTGTCAGGGAAATTTTTGTTTCATAAACACGTTGCACCTTCGTTGAGTCAGCCCTGCAAACACCTCCTTCAATCAAAGGTCAGTGGAAGGGCAAGGGCAGGCTCCTGTAACTTTGTCGCAAGGTCACTTTGTCGCAAGTTACTCGGTCACAAGTTGCTCCGCCCCAAGAGCTTGGTAAAGGGCGTCGTGAATCATTTGGTAAACGGTGTCCCAGTCATCAACGGCGGGCTGACGAAATAGGCGATCGCTAGTGTACCAAACGCTGTGGGGGCGGTTCCGCAACCATCGCCAGTCCGCGAGCCAGGGCAGCAAAATCCACACAGGCTTCCCCAGGGCTCCCGCCAGGTGCGCCACTGCCGTATCCACAGAAATTACTAAGTCGAGCTGGGCGATCGCCGCCGCCGTCTCTGAAAAGCTGGTGAGGGACTTGCTTAAGTCGATTAGCTGTCCATCGTCAAAGAAGGGCTGTCCCGTGGGCACATCGCGCCCCACCTGTAGGGAATATGGTTGTATCTGGGGATGGTCAATTGCCCCCATTAGCTGGGTGAGGTCACAGGTTTTTTGGCGATACTGGTCCACTAAGTCTGATAAATCCCGGTGGCCGCTAGCCCACACAATGCCAATTTTGGTGCGGGCTGTGGGAGAAGTGGAAGGGGGGAGGGTGAAGTTTTTGGCGCTGTGCGGTACCGAAAGATAAACCGAGTTAGAGGCGGTTTGGGTTTGGGCGATCGCCGGTTCCGGGGCAAAGAAACGGGGCAGACTCATTAGGGGCACCCCCACATCGTAAACAACCCCATCCAAGGACTCATCCCAATCCACGAAACGATCCACGCAGCCCAATGTCATCACTAGCTCTCGTAAACATTGCCGCCCGCGAAAAATCAGCCGCGCCGCCGCCTTGAGCTGGGGCAAATATCGACAAAACTGAATCGTATCCCCTAGCCCCTGTTCGCTGCGCACCAAAATGGTTTTGCCTGCCAGCGACTCCCCTTGCCATAGGGGCTGACAGTCCATGACCACCTCGCGAAAATACTCTTGCTTTAAGCGCCAGTGGTACTCCGCCCAGCCTCGCTGCCACTGTCCCGCCGCCAATAACAATAGGGAAAAGCTACAGCGATGCTCCACCGATGCCGGAGCCATTTCCACCGCTCGGTCGTACGCCGCGATCGCCCCCGCCAGATCTCCTAATTGATTCAGCGCGTGTCCTTCCCGAGCCGCCGCCTGGGGCACCGGGGGAAACTGAGGCTGTTGCGCCGCGCGGTAGGTGCCATAGGCTCGCTGCCAATCTCCCACCCGCCCCCAGGCATCCCCCAGGGCAAAATACACGGGCAGTAGGTTTGGATCCCGCAGCAACGCCTGGGAATAGAGCACGATCGCCCGATGATTTTCGCCTGCGTTCCCCGCCATTCGCCCCAGGTTATAAAAGGGCTCCGGACGGTTGGGCAAACAGCCAATGGCTTGGTGATAGAAATCTTGGGCGATCGCCGTTTTTTTCTGCAACACCGCCAACCCCGCCGCCTGCATCAGTAAATCTGGCTGGTTGGGATTGCGAAACAGGGCTTGGGAATAGGCAGCGAGGGCAATTTTGGGATCGCGATCATGGCAAAACAGTCCCAAAGCTTGATAGGTCCAGGGGCGATTCGGAATGGTTTCAATCACCGTGTAAAACCAGTCCAGCATCCAATCATCAGCCGCAGCTTGTGCATCCTCCGCCTGCTCTTTCGATGCCGGCACCGTGCCATCCAACCACTCCGGATCAAACCAAACCGGTGACTCTGATGTTGCCAACGTTGATTCTGAAATTGCACCCACCTCTGAATTAGCCAACGGTCTTACGCCCTAAACCTCTGCACGCTTAAACTTACCGCCATATCCCGTCACATGTCGCCGCCATGTTTTCAGAGCGCTCTCGGTGCTTTACTGCGAACCGACGTCAAGATTTGAAAGACATTGGCGAAAAATATGGTTTAAAACTCCCAATAATTGACCTGGATCACCACTGGTATAAGGACGGCTTTCGTAAACAATTCCACCTGTATCAAGCTTATAAAATTGCTAAGTGATTGCATTAGTTACGACGTCCAAGCTATCAATTTTTAAATCACTATTTGCGTTTTTCCACTGACAGGTGTACATCTCCACTAAACATTGGGCTAATCCCTGTTCAAAATCATCCTTTTTTGCTTCCACAACGCACACGTAGGGACGTTCTAAATAATCGCGACGTTCGGCAACCAAGTAGTCTGCATTTCCTTTGGCGCGATCGCTACTGATCGCTGCTCCTTTCCAGATTTTCGGGGACTTAAGGGGATTTGCTTCTTCACAATAGGCATCAATCAGCAGCTCTTTTGACTTTTCGTAACTGCGTAAGCTGACGGGGTGACAAGAAGGCTAAAAGGCTTCCTGTATCTTCCTCTTAGCCCT
>CALGDE010000023.1 GCA_937883785.1 uncultured cyanobacterium | reverse complement strand
TAGTTGAGCTGAATTTGAAAGAGGGAGTCCGATTTATTTCGGGCTCCCTCTTTTTATGCGTTTATTTTGTGCGTTTATTGGCTTTGCTAGTGTTTTCAGCGTGATTAAGACCGTTTCTTTAGGGCTTCAATAATTTTAGTGTTGGCTTTTGGGAAGGGATATTGATCAATGGTGTCGAGGGTAACCCAGCGGACTTCTTGGCTGGCGATCGCCTTAGGCTCACCCCCTAAATAGCGACACAGATGCACATGCAAGGACACCTTGAAATGGGTGTAGGCATGGTTCACCACAATCAGCTCTTCGCCCACTTCAATATCAAGGGCTAATTCTTCCTTGATTTCTCGCTTCACACACTCTTCCATCGACTCACCGGGCTCAACCTTGCCCCCGGGAAATTCCCACAGTCCTCCCAAAAGCCCTTCTTCAAGACGGCGATCAATGAGGATTTCACCTTGCTCATTTTCGATAACGGCAACGCCAATAACCTTGTGAGGCAATGGACCTTTCGATTCAGTCATGGGAATGATGGTTGTCTGGTTGGTTCGATACGCCTGACAGTATGACATCCAGGGACAGAGCAAGCAGGTAGGGTTTTTCCTTAAGCAAACCGTTGCCCCCAAATCCATCAAGGCTTGATTAAAATCTCGGGGGCGATCGCCACTTAAAATCAACTCCGACACGAACCATAGAGCATCCATCGCTTTTGCCGGCGGTACGGGCAGCGCAACCAGTCGGCTCAATACGCGCTTTACATTGCCATCAAGAATAGGCACAGGCAGATCAAAAGCATTACTTAAAATTCCGCCTGCTGTGGTTCGACCAATACCAGGTAAATCTTGTGCCGCTTCTAGGCTTTTTGGGAATTGCCCGCTATGTTTTTCCACAACAATTTTGGCCGCGCGATGGAAGTTACGGGCGCGACTGTAGTAGCCCAGTCCCTCCCAAGCTTTAAGCACCTGTTGTTGATCTGCGATCGCCAAGGACTCCACCGTCGGAAACACCTCGAACCACCGGTTATAGTACGGCAACACCGTTTTCACCTGGGTTTGCTGGAGCATCACTTCCGATGTCCAAATGCGATACGGATCATTAAGGTCGGGAAGCCGCCGCCACGGCAAATCTCGCCCGCTAGTTTCGTACCAGTCCAAAAGCTTGCCTTGGAATTGGTTAAGGACTGACGGGTGAGAGAAAGATTGTAGCCACTGATTAGCAGATGCCCTCCCCAGTTTTCGCGGCGACGCGACTGAGGAGGGCGATGGGCTTGCGTTCACGTTTAGCTGCGCAGGCACAAAAATATAGGGAAGGAGTAAGAACTACGCGCTCAAATTCTAGGTGCTCAAATACTATGCACTCGAATTATGCGCTCGGATTATGCGCTTGGATCTACAGGACGATCACTAGACTTAGCTACCTCATCGTCTAGAATCGGCAGCCACGGCTCAGGAGTTTCATCAGAGGAAGCCTCTAGCTCTTGGGCGATCGCGTCTTCCATAGCAAAGCGCTGCTCTACATTGTGTAGAAAGTAGCCGCTCATCATCGCTGATGCCAGTAATCTTCCCAAAGACTCGCGGCTAGTAGTAATGCTAACGTCGAAACCTTCCGAAGGTAGACCTCCCAGCAAGCCAATCACATTACGCTCCATCAAGTAGCGAGTTTCGTTGGAGTCTGGCTTAGATAGCTTAGCGATAGTTTCTGGATGAAGGGATTGAACATAATCCAACAAACGATGCTCTTGTCCTTTCTGGGTCGACGAAGAATCCGACGAAAACCCAGAAAATTCCAAATCGTTGTGATTATCCTGCACAGCAGAAACCTCCGCTTCTAATGGTGCTCTCGTTACAGTTTAGACGAACATAAGAATTGCAAGTGTTCATCATCCCCTTGTAATGAATATCAAGCTTTGCATTGCTGCTTAACAACAGTTTGCTCCGCTGAGTTGGGGCTGTTTACCTTGCCTCTGTTCACCGTTCTTTACAGTGTAGGGGTCAGGCTATCTTGCAACCAGTGTCTAGAACCGAACCTTCAGATAGAGGCGAATGGCTGGATAACCGCAATTATTGGGATTGTTCCCGTGGCTGAAATCTTTTCCAAAAAACTGCGAACCATTATCAATTAATCTTCAGAAGCACGATGCAGCGAGAAGTACAGGCTCCATTGAAACAAGCAATACTCAAGAGCACACCTTTTCAATTTAAAGATTCAATTGATGACAGTTTCTTGGCCATCACTAAACTGGCAATCACTGAGGTAGGTAAGGCGCTTATTAACCAAGCTCTGCAACCGCGTTATTTTCAAGCCAGTTAAAAACTTGATCAAGCTGACTGGAGGTGATGATGCCGTACTGCCACAGAATAGTGGGCAGATTAGTCTTATGGGACGGATGCTTGAGGGCGATCGCCATTTCTTGGCTAGCGATATTGAGCTCGTCTTTCAGAAATTGAATTAGTCGGGATTCATTAGGGGCTGTCATGGGGGCGTCCTCATCACCAGATCGTTAGAGCATTAGGTCTGCCTGTCCCAGGGGGCGAGAAGAGCAATATTTAATAAATAAATACGCTCTCCCCTGTAGGCACCCTTGAGAAAGTGAATTCACAACATTCCATCGCTGGTGATCGACGGGGTGTTGTGACCTCTTGTAAAAACTGTTGATAGCAGTTTGAAAGATTACACATAATATGGACGAATTTCAGGATTCACCTGGCGATCGAAATTGCCATCGGATTATGATCTTTGTCGCTTGAAAAGTGCGATCGCGATCGCCCAATATTTGTGATCTTGATCGTGTAGTTCACATCCTAGGAACAATCATCCCAAGACGTTTTATTGTTCAATATTTTGCCAGTGTCTTTAAAGGACGTTCACTGTCCTAAGGCAGAGAAATAATCTTTGGATTGGGTGGGGTCAGGGATTAGGGTTTTGTCCCCAGGTTTCCAGTCAGCAGGGCACACTTCATTGGCATTTTTCTGCACGTGACGCAATGCTTGTAGCACCCGCAAAGCTTCGTCAATACTGCGACCGAAAGCCAGGTTATTGATCGTGATGTGTTGAAGGATGCCTTCTTTGTCAATTAAAAATAACCCACGCAAGGCAACCCCTGAGTCAGGGTCCAGCACGTTATACGCGTCGCTGATTTCCTTCTTTATGTCAGAAACAAGGGGAAAATTGAGGTCGCCGACGCCGCCATTGGTGCGCTCCGTTTGGATCCAGGCCAAGTGGGAAAACTCACTGTCCACGGAAACGCCGAGGACTTCCGCATCAAGTTGGCTGAATTCAGGGTGGCGATCGCTAAAGGCAGCCACTTCGGTGGGGCAAACAAAGGTGAAATCAAGGGGATAAAAAAACAACACCACGTACTTGCCACGGTAGTCTGATAGCCGCACCGACCGAAAGTCTTGGTCCATCACCGCCGTTGCTGTAAAGTCCGGTGCCACTTGCCCCACGCGCAAGAGATTTTCGCCCATAGTATTGATGTTGTTGTTGGTGTCGCTGTTTATTGTGGCGCGTAATTGTAGTTTTCTGTTTTTGGGGTCCTATTTTTAGGGTTTTGCTTTCAGGGTTTTGCCTCCAGGTTTCTGCGTTTGAATTTTCGTCTCTAGGTTTCTTGTTTTAACTATGGCTTTCACCGCTGAGCGATCGCCCCTATTTCCTCCCATTGAGCCTTACCGTACCGGTACGTTGGCGGTGGATGAAATTCACACCATCTATTTTGAAGAATGTGGCAACCCCGAGGGAAAGCCAGTGGTGTTTTTACACGGGGGACCGGGAGGCGGCGCTCAGCCAGAATATCGCCGGTATTTTGATCCGAAAATATGGCGGGTCGTATTGTTTGACCAGCGAGGCTGCGGGCGAAGTACTCCCCATGCGGAGCTGCGCAACAATACAACCTGGCACTTGGTGGCAGATATTGAGACCCTGCGGCTTCATCTGGGTATTGATCGGTGGGCAGTAATGGGGGGCAGCTGGGGCAGCACCCTGGCGCTGGCCTATGCGGAAACCCATCCAGAGCGCTGTACGGAAATAATTTTGCGCAGTATTTTTATGCTGCGCCAGCAGGAAATTCAGTGGTTTTATCAGGAGGGGGCAAGCTTTATTTTTCCTGATTTCTGGGAGGATTATTTGGCGCCAATTCCGGTGGAAGAGCGGGACGACTTGGTGAGGGCTTACTATCGACGGTTAACGGGCGGCGATACGGTGGCGCGGCAGGAAGCGGCGATCGCCTGGTCCACCTGGGAAGGGCGTACCAGTAAGCTATTCCCCAGCAAGGGGCTAGCGTCAAAGATGGCAGATCCAGAGTTTGCGGCGGCCTTTGCCCGCATTGAGTGCCACTATTTTATTAATGGGGGCTTTATGGAGTCGGATTCCTGGCTGTTGGACAATGTCAGCCGAATTCAATCTATTCCGGGGGCGATCGTCCAGGGGCGCTACGACGTGGTGTGCCCGATGATGACAGCCTGGGAGCTCCATCGGGCGTGGCCGGAAGCGGAATTTTGTTTAATTGACGATGCCGGGCACTCCATGAGTGAGCCAGGAATTACGGCAAAATTGATGGACATTATCAAGGGGTTTGGCGATCGCCATGGATAACTCTGCATCAGCATCTCAACCGGAATCTCAACCGGAATCTCAGCCGGAATATCAGTCGGCATCTCAGTCGGCATCAATTAGTTTTTGCTTGATTGCAAAAAATGAGGCGGCAAATTTAGCGCGGTGTTTGGATAGCGTGCGGGAGCTATGTAGCGAGCTGATGGTTATCGATACGGGCTCCACCGACGGCACCGTCATGAAAGCGGTGAACTTAGGAGCGCGGGTGTCGTTTTTTGAATGGTGTGATGATTTTGCGGCGGCACGCAATTATGGGCTCGAGCAGTTGACCGGGGACTGGGTGCTAATGCTGGATGGGGATGAGTGGTTGTTGCCAGAGGCAATCCCCCTGATCCGAGAAGCAGTGACCTTGGACGACGGAATCGCCATCAACCTGTTGCGCCAAGAAATTGGAGCCGCTCAGTCCCCCTACTCTCTGGTATCCCGCCTATTTCGGCGACATCCGGCGGTGAAATTTGAGCGTCCTTACCATGCCTTAATTGACGACAGCGTGACTCGGTTGATGGCGGCGGATTCCCATTGGCGAGTGCTATCGTTGCCCAGCCCAGCGATCGCCCATGAGGGATATCAACAGGAAGCCATAGCCAGCGGCAATAAACAGGCACGGGCCCGTAAAGCCATGGAAGCCTATTTGGCGGATCATCCCGAAGACGCCTACGTGTGCTGCAAGTTGGGTGCTTTGCTGGCGGATGAAACGTTAGATGATGGCAGTGTGGACCCAGAGGCGCTGGGGCGATCGCGCAAATTATTAAAGCAGGGACTGCGGCAGGCGGAACAGGAGAACAATGTCGAACTGCTGTACGAGCTGCACTACCATTTGGCGATCGTGGATGCCCAGCGGGGCAATCCGGATTTAGCCCAGTCCCACTATCGCGTGGCGTTGAAACAACCGGTGCTGCCCATGGTGCGGCTGGGTGCAGAAGTGAATTTGGGGAATTTATATCAACAGGCGGGGCGACTGGATGAGGCCGTTTCCCTGTACCAATTAGCAATTCAAACTAGCGGCGATTTGCCTCAGGTTCATTACAACTTAGGGCTGGCTTTGCGGGCGAAGGGGGATCTAAACGGGGCGATCGCGGCGTATGAAAAGGCGGCGACACTGGATCCTAGCCGAGCGGAAGTGTACCAGAATCTGGGGGCGGCACTGCTGAAAGGGGGCAATGTGCCGGCGAGCATGGAAGCGTTTGGTCGGGCAATTTCCCTGTACCAGGAGCAGGGGCAAGAGGCGATCGCTGAAGAGATCAAGGAAAACCTAGCGGCGATGGGATTCCAACCTTCCACTTAGGGCATGGTTCTAGCGTGCCCTAAAAGAGTTACACGGCAAAGAATATAAGCCCCTTACAACCCAAAAACCTAAAGCAACAATTTCGAAAGTAAGGCCTATGAATTGAAGCCCTAGCTTAGAGCAGCTTCTAGCGTTGAATTTTCCGTTTTGACAATGAGCTTTGGGCTCTACGGTGTATCTCTCAGGCATCCCACCGAATCCCAAAACTGAAGGCATCAGGATGGGCATATTTAATGTTTTACGAACAAATCGATCAATAGATTTTGATTCGCAAAAATATGCGTTCAAAAGTTTAGTTTTTACACTAATTTCGGCGCCTACTTTTTAGTCTTATTTTTTAGATCGGCACCTAAAAATACAGGAATACTTTAGGTCCAATAGAGGTTATCTTAACTAACCTATAGTTGTAGGTGTAGTGAAAGTAGTTTACATTTTCCGTTGTTTAAAAAGCGATATACGGACATTGTGGGTCTATTTCAGATACCAAAGTCTTCAATCTTCTAGATCGCAGTCTCGATTTGGCAAGTTTTAGAGTGTTGGAGTTCAGAATGTGAAATAATCGCAACGGCTTGACCCGGAGCAGATCGTGTTATCTATATTCCCCAACACTTTTCAGTGGCATTTATCGCCCAGTCAGTGGGATGATCTGTGCCAAGAAATTGCTCAAAGTTGTCAGTTATTTCTGGGGGATGGGCTGGTTTATTGCGATCGCCAATCGGTGCGTCAGTCTGGTCCCTATGCTGGGCGCTTTATTGTGCCTAAAGAGGTTGGGTCGCAAAAGATTGAATCGAAAGAAACAGAGGCGACAAAGGTTGCAGCACAAGACCAGTCGGAAAAGTCTGGCGGTGGGGAGAGGAGCGATCGCTTTTGGCTGACGGTAACCCCGCGTGGCTGGCTGCTGTGCACCTTGGTTTTCCGGCAAGGAATTGGGGATTTATTGGGGAACAACGCGGACAAGGCATCCAGCAACAATCCCCATCGAGACGCCGCAAAAAAAAACTTTAAACAATATCTAACCGGCGGCCACTTAAAGACAACGGACTGGCAAAGTGCGGTAACCGTAGACGGTAAGGCAATTTTAAGTTGGCTTGATCAACAGTCTTGGTCTTTGCCGGCGTTGCCGCCGCCGCCAACCGTGTCATCGGAGATTCTTCAGGGGTTATTTCAGCCTTTGCTCGACCCCGTTTCATCGTCACGGGTTTCCCATTCCTGCGCCTTGCCGGAGGTGGAGCGGGCATGGGAGCAGCTCCACCACGGGCTAATTCAGCGTATGGCCGCGGGGGCAGAAGAGTTGCCGAAGGTAATTTATTGGGCGCTGGTGCAGGCACGGCGGCTATTGGATGTGGACCGGCTTTTGATTTACCAGTTCCAGGCGCGGCTTCAGTCGGTTAAAGTTTGGCGTGGTTCGGAAAGCCTCAGTAGTGATCGCCTGTGGGAAACGCCCCAGTGGCAAGAGCTTAGTGACGGGGTGACCTACGAGGCGCGCCGGGATGGCACGGTGCCATCGGTGCTTTATCAAAAAATGGCGGCGGGGGGTTTGGGTACGGATCTTTGGGGAGGTGCCCAGGGTGATCGGGGGCATGCGGGGGCGATCGCCGACAGTTGGAAGGCGATCGCGACAGATACTACGCTCAACAAAACAACAGGTCCATCAGTTAATAATCAATCAGCCCATAAAAATCAATCAGCCCATAAAACGCCCGTTCGGGCCCAGTTGGCGGTGGATATTTCGGGGCGATCGCCTACGGGAGAGGAGCCGTGGGGATTGCTGGTGGCTCAAATGGTGGACCAGGCACATCAATGGTCCGAGCAGGAAGAGCTTTGGCTCAATCGATTGGCGCAGATTTTAACTCTGGGGATTTATCAGGGACAAGTGGAGGCGTCCGGGAAGCAAAATCAACAAAAAATGGAGCAAACTCTCCATGATCAAGGGGAAGCGCTTCAGTATGCCCTGACCCAAGCGGAAACAGCCGCCCATGCGAAAAGTGAGTTTTTGGCGGCGGTCAGCCATGAACTACGCACACCTTTAACCTGCGTGATTGGTCTGTCTGACACCCTATTGCGCTGGTCCTTGGATAACTTTAGTCCGAAGCAGCAGGAATATTTACATACCATCCACGACAGCGGCGAGCATTTGAAGCGATTGGTGGACGATATTTTGGAGGTGGCGCAGCTGGGGTCCGGGTTGGCGATGCTGCGCATCCGGGAGTTCTCCGTGTCTCAGGTGCTGCTGCAAAGTATTGCTCAGGTGCAGGAACAGTTTGGCGATCGCCCAAGGAGCGCTGGAAGCACCACCAGAAATGCTGCTCAAAATATCGCCAGCGAATTTCAGCTATCGATGGCGGAGGATCGATTCTGGGCAGATCGTCAGCGAGTGCAGCAAATTGTGACAAATTTGCTCAGCAATGCGGCGAAATTTACGCCCCATTCCGGGCAGATTATTCTGCGGGCGTGGCGAGAAAATCGCGGCTTAATTATTCAGGTGGAAGATACGGGTATTGGGATTCCTTCAGAGCAAATCCCATCCCTATTTGAGCAATTTCACCAGCTGGAGGCGTCCTACCAACGGGTCCATGGGGGCTTGGGTATGGGGCTGGGGCTAACGAAGCAGTTGGTGGAGCTGCACGGGGGCACCATTGAAGTTAGCTCCGTGGTGAACCAGGGCTCAATTTTTACGGTGTGGCTGCCGAATCAACGTGATCTTAGCGGGGAGGCTTTTGCTGCCAATGAGGAGAAAGGCGGCGCAGTCAACGCCATCACCGGTACGGCGAATGGTGTCCATGCTCCCCTGGGCACAGGTTGGGCGAAGAAAAGTGTGATGCTGATTGATGGGGACGGAGAGCGTCCGCTGATTTTATGTAATTTACTGACGGCGGCGGGGCACGACGTGGTGTGGGTGGATGATGGGGCAATGGCGATCGCCCAATTTAAAGCGATCCATCCTGACCTGGTGGTTTTAAGTCTTGAAGCCCAAGGGCGTAAGGTGCCCCTGTCCACGGCAGAGCACCAGTCTGGAGAGTTTAATCCGCTTTTTGAGCAGTTAGATATTGTGCCCACGTTGCGACAGCGCGGCGGGCAACGGTTAAAAATCTTGGTTTTGGGGGACCAGGCCCGGGGAGACGAGGTGAACTGGTGGTTAGCCCAGTGGACGGCCCCAACGGCAGGGGTAACTTTGGGCGATCGCCCATTGATAGATGCGTACTTGTCCCACCAAAGTGGCTCCAATGAATTTTTGGAGGTGGTTACGGGGCTATTGGATGTTCACTATCAGATGGCGATAACGGATCCGACAACATCAGATCCGACAACACCAGATTCGACAGCTATCGATTAACGCCACCAATAAATATTTTCCAGCATTATCTTGGTTTTAGGCGTTAGGGTTTGAGTGTTTTTTGAACACTTAATTTGAGTGCTTAAGCTTAATTTGAGCGCCTAAAATAGAGTCTCCGCACAGGGACATTAAGTACAGGGGCATTAAGTAAGGGCGTCAAATAATGCAGCGCCCATATTTTTGTTGTTAGGGTGGAATGGCAGAGGCGATGTGGCATTGATGGGTTTTGATGGACATCGATAACCCCCGGGGGCTGGGAATGGGTGAGGCGATCGCTCCAAACGTAAATTCCAACGTAAATTCCGCCGAAACCGCCGCCTACAATACAGAGGAGCGGCAAGAGACCCTGGATTGGAACCGGTTGCAGCAGGCGTTGGGGGTGGAGGCGGAGCGGGGATTTGAGGATATTCAGGGGCGGCAATACCGGTTTAGCGAGTTTTTGTGTCTAAGTTTCGGCAAGGTGCCACCGGGGCTGGCGGCGGACGATCGCCGACGATGGCGGGAAACGGCGGAAAAGTTTGCCCGATATGGGAACCTATCCCAGGGATTACGCCGACAGTTGGTGGCCCAAACCCGACAGTTTTTGTTTAAGGCGCGACGACAGGTTGAAGCCAAGTTAGACGAGGAGGCGGGGGCGATCGCCCCTACAAGGTCCTCCAGCAGTCGAGTGCGGGAAGCCACGGGAAAAAGCCAGCCTAAACGCACCAAAACTACGGATATTTCTGGCAAAGTCGCCCATCAGTACGCCAAAACCTACGACTTGGACACGCCCCTGACAAAGGTGCGGGGCGTTGGACCGCGCACGTCCAAGAAGTTGGCAAGTTTGGGGCTGCTGACGGTGGATGATCTGCTGCACCATTATCCGCGGGACTACATTGATTACGCCCGACAGGTGGATATTCGCGCCTTAGAAACGGGGGAAACGGTGACGGTGGTGGGGACGGTGAAGCGGTGCAGTTGTTTTACCAGCCCTAAAAATTCCAAGCTCAGCATTTTGGAACTGGTGTTGCGGGATACTTCGGGGCAGATTCGCATTTCAAAATTTATGGCGGGGGCGCGGTACGGCTCGGTGAAATGGCAACAGGGGCAAAAGCGGCTTTATTCACCAGGAAAAACGGTGGCGGCGTCGGGACTGGTGAAAAAGAATAAGTACGGCATCACATTGGATAATCCCGATTTGGAGGTGCTGGATCATGCGCAGGGTCAAATCCAGTCCATGAAAATCGGGCGGGTGGTGCCGGTGTATCCCCTGACGGAGGGGGTGGCGGCGGATACGGTGCGCCGAGCGATCGCCACAGTGTTACCGGCGGCGAGCAAGGTGCAGGAAACGTTGCCTCGGGTGGTACGGGAGCGTAGCGGGGTGATCAAAATTGCTGAAGCGATCACCGCCATCCACTTTCCCCCCGACGATGAAATTCTCCAGCAGGCGCGCCGACGGTTGGTATTCGACGAGTTTTTGTATTTGCAGTTAGGCTTGCTGAAGCGGCGGCACCAGCAGCGACAAGCCACCACCAGCGCTGTACTGGCTCCCACGGGGGAATTAATCGACCGATTTTACGAGATTTTGCCCTTTCGATTTACCGGAGCCCAGCAGCGGGTGGCAAACGATATTTTGGCGGATTTAAACCAACCCGCCCCCATGAATCGGCTAGTTCAAGGAGACGTGGGATCGGGAAAGACCGTGGTGGCGATCGTGGCGATTTTAGCGGCAATTCAGTCGGGCTACCAGGCCGCCCTAATGGCTCCCACGGAGGTGCTGGCGGAGCAGCATTATCGCAAGCTGGTGGAGTGGTTTAATTTGCTGCATTTGCCAGTGGAATTACTGACGGGATCCACACGGGCGAAGAAGCGGCGAGAGATCCATGCCCAGCTAAGCACGGGGGAACTGCCGGTGCTGGTGGGCACCCATGCGCTGATCCAAGATCCGGTGGAGTTTCATCGGCTGGGACTGGCGGTAATTGATGAGCAGCATCGGTTCGGCGTGGCGCAGCGGGCAAAGCTGCAGCAAAAAGGCACCCAGCCCCACGTGCTCACCATGACCGCCACGCCTATTCCCCGCACCTTATCGCTAACTATTCACGGTGATTTGGACGTCAGCCAAATTGACGAGTTGCCCCCCGGTCGCCAGCCTATCCAAACCACGGTGCTCAAGCCAGGGAATCGCCCCGATGCTTACGATCTTATGGATCGGGAAATTGCCCAGGGTCGCCAAGTGTATATCATTTTGCCCCTGGTGGAAGAGTCGGAAAAGCTCGATTTGAAATCCGCCACTGAAGAGTATAAAAAGCTGTCAGAAATTGTGTTTCCTCAGTATTCTCTGGGGCTATTGCACGGGCGGATGAGTTCCCAGGATAAGGATGCGGCGCTGACGGCCTTTCGCGATCGCCATACCCAAATCCTAGTTTCCACCACCGTTGTCGAAGTGGGCGTAGACGTCCCCAACGCCACGGTGATGATGATTGAACACGCGGATCGCTTTGGCTTGTCCCAGCTCCATCAGCTACGGGGGCGAGTCGGGCGTGGGTCGTCTAGCTCCTATTGTTTGTTGGTCAATAGCGGCAAAGGGGAAATTGCGCGGCAGCGATTGGAGGTGATGGCCCAGTCCCAGGACGGATTTTTTATTGCGGAAATGGATTTACGATTTCGCGGTCCCGGCGAAGTGTTAGGCAAACGTCAGTCGGGTCTGCCTGATTTAGCATTGGCGAGCTTAATTGAAGACCGGGACGTGTTGGAACAGGCTCGCACCACTGCCGAAGCATTGATGGCGGAGGATCCTGAACTAATAAACTATCCCCGCATTGCCGCCGAGCTTAAAACTCGATACCGCCGACTATTGGGAGGGGCAATCCTAACTTAGGAGCAAGCTTTATTTATGATCAACTCTTGAATTAGTAAAACAGTCAGCGAAAAAAGCTGAGCGGAGTCGGAGTGCGGACTGAGCTTTGGTTACGTGATTCAAAATTGTCCTGTTTTTCCTCGAACAGACCATAATGTACCGTCCACTAAAAGTCTGCCCACTAAAAGTCTGCCCACTAAAGATCCGTCCCTCATTTTGCCCATAGCGTATCGACAGCTTTGCCACTGACTACGGTTTCCCATCGGCATCAGCTTTATTGGCTTCGACGGTAAACCCAGTGGTGGGGATATGCACATTAAACCGCGTACCCTCTCCCACCTGGGAATCACAAACAAGCTGACCACGGTGTTTTTCGGTGACGATGGAATAAGCGAGCGCTAAGCCGAGTCCCGTACCTTTCCCCACAGGCTTGGTAGTAAAAAATGGCTCAAACATTTTGTGGCGGGTAGTTTCGGACATGCCGCACCCGTTATCGGTGAACGCAATACAGGCCCGTCCATTGGGATTAATCCGAGTTGTAATTTCAATGCGCCCCGGCACCACCGTTTCCTGATGCTCTAGCTGCTCGTGGTAGCGCTGATGAATAGCATCGATCCCATTGCCGAGGAGATTCATAAACACCTGATTTAGCTCCCCCGAGTAGCATTCCACCTGGGGTAAGTCGCCATAGTTTTGAACTATTTCAATGGAGGGAAAAGCGCCCATCCCTTTCAGACGGCTGCCCAAAATTGTTAGCGTACTGTCGATATTTTCGTGAATATCCACCGACTTACAGGGGGATTCATCAATGCGGGAAAAGGTGCGCAATCCCTTCACAATCCCTCGTACTCGATCTACACCAGCCAGCATGGAGACCAAAAGTTTGGGAAAGTCATTCTCCACAAATTCCAGCTCTTCCTCATCTAACTCTGGCATCACATCACTCCCCACCGCTTGGTAGGCCAAAGGACGGTAAACGGCGATCGCCTCCAGCGCCAGCTTCATATACCGATCCGCGTGGCTCAGGTTGCCGTAGATAAAATTAATCGGATTATTAATTTCGTGGGCAATGCCCGCCACCAACTGTCCCAAACTGGACATCTTCTCCGTTTGCACCAGCTGCAAGTGGGTGGATTTGAGGGTTTCCATCGCCTCTTCCAATTCTCGAGTACGCTGCTGCACTCGTTCTTCCAGCTCAATATTGTTCTGCTTCACCTGCTGCTGTAGACGGTATAGCCGCAAGTGGGTCTGGGCCCGCGCCAACACTTCCCCCTGCTGAAATGGCTTTGTAATATAGTCCACAGCCCCCAGCTCCAAGCCCCTCACTTTATTTTCCACATCGGAAAGGGCTGTCATAAAAATGACCGGAATATCCTGAGTATGGGCGTCGTCTTTTAGGCGAATACAGGTTTCAAAACCGTCAATGCCCGGCATCATCACGTCCAGCAAAATCAAATCCGGCTGGATCAGCTGACATCGATCCAGAGCCTTCTGCCCCGACTTGGCCACCGACACTTCCCATCCCGCTCGGGCAAGCACGTCAGATAGCACCCCCAAGTTGGTGGGGTTGTCATCCACAATCAGCACCAACCCCGTTTCGCGATCGCCATCGCCTATCCCAGTATCAAAGTGAGAGGAAACGTTAGCCATGGTTAGAGTGATTGGGGTTCGGAAAGGGAGAAAATCGGTGAGCTCTATGTAATTTTTCCATAGTTTAAAGGGCGAAGACAGAAAAGTTTAGCAACGGTCGGTCTTCAGGCTTGCTCAAGATACGCCAAAATCGCTTCGTCATCAAAGGCTCGGGCATACTGGCGTATTTGCTCAGCAAAGGGGCGTAACGCGGAATCCTGCTGCACCAGATCATCCACGTAACTAAGAATGCGATTCATATTGCCTTGCATCGCCAGAGAGTGAATTTCCGTAATAGACGTGGCATTAGGGAACAGGGTGTTGGCGCCATCGGGAACACTGTCTTCCGGAGAATCGCTGTCCCCATAGACCCAGTCCAACTGTAAATGGTGCCTCAGCTTTTTAAACAGCTCCGTCGCATTAACGGGCTTGTTGAGGAAATCGCTAGCGCCCGATTCAATAATTTCACCTCTCTTCGAATCCATGATGCTGGCGGAGGATACCAACAGGGGCATATGCATCAGATCCGCGATCGCCCGCACCCGGCGAATCATATCGGAGGCATCCATCCCAGGCATGGACCAGTCTGAAATAATCAAATCGGGACGTAGTTGCAGGGCGAGCTCAAGGCCAGTTTGGGCGTCGATCGCTTCGTGCATGGTAAATCCGATGGGTTCCAAGAGGTGCACCAGCACGGAACGATTTTCCCATTTATCATCAATCACCAGCACCACCGGTCGACGGTCATCACGGATGCCAACAATTTGTCCTTCACCATCTTGCTGAAGCTGTTCAGACCAGTTTTCCACCCGCGGTAGGTCAATGACAAAAGAAAAGACGCTGCCTACTCCGCGCTCACTGCGCACTCGAATATTGCCGCCCATTAAATGCACAAGCTTCTGACAAATGGCAAGCCCCAGCCCGGTGCCCTCTGTTTGTTGGCGGCGATCACCCACCTGTTGGAAAGACTGGAAAATCTGCTCCACGTCTTCCGGGTCCATCCCCACCCCCGTATCCTGCACCTCAAAGCGAATCTGATCCCCACTGCCTCGATTCACCTTCAAGGTCACCGTGCCCGATTCGGTAAATTTCACCCCATTTCCCAACAGGTTTAGCAATACTTGCTGAAGGCGCTTTTCGTCCGCTTCCACCCCCACCGGCAGCTCAGGATCCATTTGCAGCACACAGTCCACCCCTTTGAGGTTGGCCCGTACCCGGCAAAGCTCTATCACGGTTTCCAGCAGGGCGGGAAGATGAAAAACATCAGGATTAAGCTCCATTTTGCCCGCTTCCACCTTGGAAATATCCAAGATGTCGTTGATGAGAGCCAGCAGGTAAGCGCCGCACTGGTAAATGGTGTTGAGGCGATCGCGCCCCAAAACCGGTATCTCCGGCATATTTTGCAACACCTGAGCGTACCCCATAATGCCGTTCAGGGGAGTGCGCAATTCATGGCTCATATTGGCCAGAAAGCGACTTTTCGACTCGTTAGCCGCCTGGGCCTGGGCCGTCGCCTGGGCCAGTTTTTCCGTGCGTCGCTCCACCCGATCCTCCAGCTCCTCATTAAGCTGCTTAAGCCGCCCCTGGGACGCCTGGAGCTCCGCCGCTGTGCGTCGCTGTTCCTCTAGGGTGAGGGTAAGGTTTTGGTTGATGAGATCCGCGTGGCGATAGGTGTAGTTGTAGTCCAGAATCAACCCCGTTAAAGGCACAAAGTAAGCAACGATTTTCAAAAAATGAGCCACATTAAAGTCGCTGTCAAACAACGTGGACGACCCAAAAGCCATATGAAGCTGGGTCACCACATTAGGAATGGTGCTGATAACTAGGGCGTGGGAGAACAGGCTAGGGTAGCGGCGATCAAATTGGGGGTAAATAAATAGCCCGGCAAAGAGAAAAAGAATTAGGGGAATTACGTCCCACGGGCGGGTAATCACCATGGTGGGATACATGGTTTCCGGCAGCACGTTGCTGGTGGCGCAAAATCGAATCGTCCCGTAGGCGATCGCCCCAAACAGCAAACTGACCCCCACAATAAACGGCGATCCCCGCCGGAACCGGTGGGGCTTGGCAATCAGCAATAAACTGACCCCCACCAGCACAATCAGCACGTTGAACAGCCGGCAAATGGCCCAGGTGAAGGGAATCAAGTTGGTATTGTCCGCCACTGCATCAATCAAGCGATCAGCGGCTAAGGTGTGGAACGCGTCCATCATGCCCGCGCAAAACAGGGCAACGCCCAGAATAGGCGTGGTGATATCTCGCTTGATATTGAAATAGGTGAAGGACAGGATCACCGTAAAAATTGCGGTACAAAAGGCGCTCCACTCCAAAATAGTGTGCAAAAAGCTGCCGCTCAAGGACCGGTGCAGCATATCGCTGAGGGCGGGTGGCGAAAGATTGCCCAGGGAAGGATCTGGAGGCGGGGGACTTGGCGAGCCAAAGTCAATGCCCACCAGTTGCATCACAAAAGGAACAAGGCACACCACAGTGATCCCCACCACCAGATGACGGGGCAGGCGATTTGGGGAGTTTGACGGGTTGGACGCGAGTCTCATAACGAAGCGAAGTTGGGAAAGACGGAGTGCCCAGAAGCGCCCCAGGGAAGGTGGTCGTGCTGGAAGATGCAACGTCTACGCCAAGAAGCGAAGTTCAAATCAGCGCAATCAGCAGGCGCAACAGGGATTTAAAAGGAGACAGCAAATACAGAGATAACAGGCAAAATAGTTGGGATAATTTCCTCGGATTAAGGGCACGCTATCCATTAGCTCTAGACCTCTAGGGCTGCCCAGGTGATGTCCCCTGCCCGAAGAACAAGCTAGGACTCGTAAGCTTTGCAATGCAAACCCTTGAATCTAGTGAATGGCGATAGCTCTTAGGCAACAGGTTGAAGCTGATGTGCATAGATACCTCCGACATTATATAGAGTTTAGGAACTCGCACTGCGACACAAGATATGCCGTTTTACGAAGAGATATGGAGTTTTACGCCCTCTCCTGAAACAAGACTATTACGCCGTCGCGGGGCAAGGCTGCTAGGCAGAATACAAAAATCAAGTGCGTGCGTTAGGGTTGTCAGCCACTGCAGCGATCCCACTTTGGCGAGCTAAAACGAACTAAAGTCAGCGCTAGTTAGCAGGCTGTTATCTACACCGATGACCGTAGCCAGGATTTCACCGCCAGCGAGGATTTGGGTGGAGTTGCCCTGGCTCTGCAAAGTTAGGCTTTCGAAGGTGAGAGGGGCGGCAAGTACGAGGTGATCGCGCCCGTCTTCAAAATCCAAAATCACGTCGGAACCAAAGCCTTCCGCCAGCACAAAACCATCGGCACCACCGTTTCCTTGCAGGGTGTCATCACCGTGATCGCCCGCCAGTAGGTCATCTCCATCAGCACCCCGCAGAAAATCATCCCCTCGCCCACCAAACAAACTGTCATTGCCGGGACCGCCCGTTAAAACATCCCGGTCCAAATTGCCGAAAATCAAATCATCGCCCGAGCTGCCGTTAAGCCACTGACGCCCATCACCGTCAATATTCGCCCCCACAATGATGTCGTCCTCGGTGGTCCAAATTGGCGTATTGCTGGGCAGTTGGGCTCCGTAAACTGGTGCCACATCCATAGCTTTGGGCAGGGTGACGTTGCCGGAAAAGGGGACGGTGACGCTGGGGTTGGCGAGGTCATTGGTGGCGATCGCCAATGTGCCACTGTAATCTCCCGGCAGCAAATCATCCCGCAAGGTTAATTGCACCGTTAGGGTTTCACCGGGGGCGATCGCTCCCGTGGCAGGATCCAGCAGCAGCACTTCCGTTGGGGCAATGCCGTTGGGCAAAGGGGCGGTGAACTGGGGCGTCAAGCTTTGGAGCTGCAACGGGGCAGATCCCGTATTGCTCAACGTCAAGGTTTCCTGAACCAACGTGTTGGCGGTGGAATCTAAGGTGATGCTGCCGGCGATCGCCCCCAGGGTCGGCGTGGAAACAAACGTAGGCGGCGGAGGCAGTGGCGTTGTGGGAGTTGGCGTGGGAGTTGGCGTGGGTCCCGTGTCGTCATTTTGAATGGTGCCCGTTGCCGCCGCCGTGGTGATGGTCGCGCCGCCGGTCGCGCCAGACAACGTAACCGTAAAATTCTCGTTCGGCTCAACATCAGTGTCGCCAGACACCTGGATCGTGACCGTTTCAGTGGAGGCGTTGGCCGCGAAGTTAACGGTTCCAGAGGGCACCGCGCCGCCAAAGTCTGCGGCATCAGCAGTGCCCGTAACGGCAAAATTAACGTCGGTGATGCCGCTGGTGTCGCCGGAGCGGATCACGGTGAAGGTAAATGATGTGGTGCCGGTGTCCCCTTCTGCCTTGTTTGCATCCGTTGGGGCGATCGCCAAGTTAGCAACAGCTTCAACGCCGCTATTCGTCCCTGGAGTCCCAACGGTTAACGCATTTGCATTACCCGCAGAGACATCGAATATACGCCAGTTGCCTGAGGCACTGTCAGCTCCATCGCCAGGCTGAACTGTGCTGCCCCAGTTTCCATCGTTAGGCAAGTTGGACGCGATTCGATACGCAACAGCATTAATGGCAAAGTCTGTATTATCCCCAACGTTATCGGCGGCAAAGCTATCAATTACGGTCGGGGTGCCAGAGGCATCGGTAACAAGTTCGTACTTGTCATTGCCATTGTGATTGATAGATCCGCTGGTTTGATCCAAAGTTCCGTTAGGAAAAGGACCTCCACCACCAACCTCAGTGCTGGCATTTCCAATAACGTAGAAGTCGCTGGCACCAATAGTGCCCGTTAAGTCGATTACTAGGCCAGTGCCATTGATGTTGGAGTACCGACGAAGGGCATAGTCACCTGCACTGAAATCAACAGCAGTACTTCCACTGTTGTAGAGCTCCACATACTTAACGGAGCCGCCGTTGCCTTCGTACACCTCAGAAATGTAAATTGCCACAATAAAACCCCTAATTTACTTTTGCGCCCTTCAAGCCAGCTTGCATCTTGCCCAAAGTGGGCGAGCAAAGATTCAGGGGCTTTTTGTCCATTTAACTCCTAAGTCAAGAGTCGTAAGAGGCTCAACTCTTGCGTTTTCCTTTTAAAAGGGTACGCATTTCCCACTGTGTAAAGTCTCTGAAGCTTAGTCAACGACACACTCTAACTCGCCTTTACTTGTGTCGACGTTTCAACACCTGATATACATCTCGAAGATCCACATTGTGGTGGGCGATCGCCACCAGGGCGTGATAAAACAAATCCGCTACTTCCCCGGCAATTTCATCGGGCTGATTATCTTTACAAGCCATCACCACCTCAGCAGACTCCTCGCCAATTTTCTTCAAGATTTTGTTGTCGCCCCCGGCAAATAGGCTGCACGTATAGGAGTTTGGATCGGGGTTATCCCGGCGATCGCGAATCACCGAAAAAACCTGGGACAACATATCGGCGGGAGGCTGCTTAACCGCAAATTCTCCACCTTCGCTGCCGTCATTAATCCGATGGAAACAACTGCGCACTCCGGTATGGCAAGCAATGTCCCCCGCCTGTTCGATGGACATCAAAATCGCATCACTGTCACAGTCGTAGCGGATGGTGTGCAGGGTTTGGAAATGTCCCGATGTGGCACCTTTGTGCCACAGTTCCTGGCGGGATCGGCTCCAGTACCACGCCTGCCCCGTTTCCAAGGTTTTCCCCAGCGATTCCCGATTCATCCACGCCAACATCAGCACCGCTCCATCGAGATAATCTTGGGCGATCGCCGGCACTAAACCCTGATCATTAAATTTGATTTTGTCTAGGTTAATTGCCCCTATCACCTTAGATTTTTCGGATTTTTCCGCTGAACTCCCCATCGAATCGCCCATTCTAAATACCTCCAAAAACAATGCCCCCTGAATATCCAAAGCCAGATAATCCAGAGGGAACTTATACCGAAAGAAAGCGCAATCCTATTTCGTTAGGAAACAATTCTACGCTTAAGCAGGCTGCACTAAATTCTCAGCACCAGACACAACCTTTGCGGAAATAACTTTATCGCCAGCTCGCATTTTATCGAGGATTGGCTTACCGTTTTTATCGCTAATGGTGTAACCAAACACCGCATAGCGGCCGTCCAGCAAATTAGCACCAGCAGGGGTTAATTCTGGCTCAAACAGGAAGAAAAACACCTGGGAAGAACCGCCATTATTATTAGATTCGGGACGTGCCATTGCCAGCGCACCGTAGGCAGAGAACGGCAGCACCGGCAGCTTTTTAAACAGCCCAATTTCCTCAGTGGTGTAGCCATACAGAGGATCCGTATCGCCCTCCACCATAATTTCTAGGGGCACTGCTCGATACTCACCGGTTTTGGGATCATTAAAGCCCTCGTCGGGACCTTCAGGATCGCCAAACTGCAGCACGTAGGAATCTTCCGCCCGAATAAAAGGCAGGTTGTCATAGAAACCGCGCTGCACCAAATCCACAAAGTTGCCCGCCGTCACCGGGGCATTGTAACCATCAACGGTAATTTGAATGGTGCCGCGACTGGTCTCCAACTCAACGGTGGCGCGTCCTTTTAGCTGAGGTAGGTTGGCATAGTCCTCAGGCACTTCGAAAGGAAACTCGGTAACCATCGACTCCTCGATCGCCCCGATGCGGTCCAAAATCTCGTTGCGCTTCGTCCAAATTGCTTCGCGATCGCGCTCATCCACCGCCAACCGCAAATCTTCCAACCCAGTGCCAATTTGAGCCACCAGATCCTTTGCCTCGGGCATAAAGGAATCAGGGACGCCCACCAACAGATCATCAGACTTTTTCTCTAGTACCCGCTGGGCCTTCTTCGCCTTCTTATCAATAGGTCCCCAACGCTTTGCCCGCAGGTCGTTAGACATCCCTTCCAGGTTGCCTTGCACGTCGCGGATGGTTTCGTTGTCAATGGGCAAAGAATATCGCAGCAACGCCTTGCCATTGGAAATGGGATTGCCAGAGGGAAGGGCGGCCAAAGTTAACGGAGAGGCATTGGCAGTTAAAGGGGCGCTAAGGCACGATGCCAAAACTACGGCGAGGCAAGCCACTGTCAAGGCGATCGCCCCAACTCGACTTGCCACACCTTTAACCAATTCACCTATCACCTGGCTCACGGGGCGATCGCCCATACTGTACCGATTCACTGCTCCTCCCAGGGTATTCCCGCTCAAATTCATAACTTGGTTTACGGCTTTTGTTCACCGGTCTCGCCCAATAACGGCAAAACCAGGGCACGTATCAATAAACTTCAAAAGCCCTGTAAACCCCACTTAGAGGCAAAGACGGCACCCTAACAACAAGTCAGCTCGGGACAGCCAACCTTACGGCACAGACTCTTGAAATTTGATTGGTGACGGTCCCCTATGGCGGCAAAAATAAGCATTAAGCAGCCGTAATAATATTTGAACCTTCATAATCTTGCCATAGGTGTTACCCCCAGCCCCAATAAAACCCAGTACCTATTTTCGTTACGTCCCCGTCCCGCCTAGTTTCTACGCATTTCTCAACGTTCAAAACGCCCCAAAACGGGTTAAAGTTGACGCGGCTGTTTTGATACTCAGCAATAACCTTGGGTATCAAAAACAAGCGCTCGAAAAGAGTATTTAAAACAGTCAACTTTGCGTTAGACGGTGTTAGCGACTAATGATTTCCAGTAACGATTTCCGACCCGGTGTCACCATTGAGCTCGACAAGGCAGTGTGGCGCGTTGTGGAGTTTTTGCACGTTAAGCCAGGGAAGGGATCGGCATTTGTACGCACCAAGCTGAAAAACGTCACCACCGGCTCCACCGTTGAGCGCACCTTCCGCGCCGGTGAAACCGTTCCCCAGGCCACCCTCGATAAGCGGGATATGCAATACACCTATAGGGATGGGGATCAGTATGTGCTGATGGATATGGAGTCCTATGAGGAGACGCGCCTAAACGAGTCGGAAATCGGCGATCGCTCTAAGTATTTGAAAGAGGAGATGCAGATAACGGCGGTATTTTGGAATGAGAAAGTGATTGAGGTGGAGTTGCCCAGCTCTATCGTGTTGGAAGTGGTGGAAACGGATCCGGGCGTTAAGGGAGATACGGCGACCGGTGGCACAAAGCCGGCGATCGTTGAGGGTGGCGCTCAAATTATGGTGCCCCTGTTTATTTCCACTGGCGAGCGCATCAAAATTGATACTCGATCCGACAAATATCTGGGACGCGAGTAAGGCAGGATCCTGAGCGCAGCTTTATCAAATTCACATAAGCGCTGCAAGCACGTATTGCAAGGATTTACGGGAAGTAGGCGAGTCACACTGCGCCGTCGAAATTTTGGAGCTAGTTAGCCGTGTCACTAAATTTTGAAGAACTGCGCGAGCTGATTCAGGTTATTGGGCAAACAGATGTTGCCGAAGTGACCTTGAAAAATGGTGATTTTGAACTCACGGTGCGTAAGGCTGTAGCAGCGGCGGCGTCTCCCGATGCCGTGATTGCTCCCGTTGGTCCCGTGGCCTCAATGGCGATCGCCCCAGAAACCATCGCCACGGTCACCCCCGTTGTTCCAACACCTATTCCCCCTCCGGTCGCCGCTCCCGCTCAGCCCCAAGCGGCGCCACCACCCCAGGCAGATGCCAAGGTTAAAGAGGTGCTGTCGCCCATGGTGGGCACCTTCTATCGTGCACCCGCCCCCGGTGAAGATCCCTTTGTTAGTGTGGGTGATCGCATCCAAGCCGGGCAGACGGTATGCATTATTGAAGCCATGAAGCTGATGAACGAATTAGAGGCGGAGCTAACGGGCGAAGTCATCGAACTGTTGGTGGAAGACGGGCAACCGGTGGAGTTTGACCAGCCTTTAATCCGCGTCCGCACCGATTAGCTACAGCTTAAACAGACAGGACTTATGAGTAGTTGCTGAAGCCTTCACCCCCAGCCCTTCTCCCTGGGGTGAACAGGACTAGTCTTCGCGCACCATCAAAAGCGCGGCGCTTCCACATTCTGACTCTCAACGGCGTTTTCTAGACCGTCAGGTAACAGTTCAAAGAAGTCTAGGTTAGTGCGAGCTTCCAAATCGTCAATAGATAGCTGATACCGTCGCCAGTTATTGGATAGGCGGTTGGTGTTGGGAATATCCACGGCGAAGACTAGGGCGTCCCCCGGCGACACGGACTTGGGATTGGCTCCCGCCTCCACCGCGATCGCCACTTTCCAGGTTTGCTTCGGCACCGTTACCCGCCCATCAGCAATTTTTTTCGAGCCCCCATACACCCCCGCCACTAGGTAAACGTCATAGCCACGCTCCACTAGCCGTCGGCAATATTCCTCCATGCGTCGCCAGGTTTCCCGGTTGTTATCTCGCGTTTGGGGAATGATATTGGTCATAAAAAACGTGTTTGAGTTCACGTCCTGGGTGCGGGTACGATCCGCTGAAGGGACCAAATGCCCGCGATCATAGCCACTGCCTCGATAATCATTGCCGTCCACCTGGTACCAGCCCACCGGCAAACGCTCATCAGCGCGAAAATCGTTATCGCGCTTTGCCGGTCCCAACCAGGAGCGATCCAGTTTCCAGCTTGCCCAATTGGCGGTGCCGCGCGACTTGCTGTAGGACAGGGCGTATTCCGGGGAGGACAGCAGATAGTTATCGGCGCTGGTGGGGTCAGCGATCGCATCGCTGGGATTCCCCAACTGCAAATGCTCCGAGCTATCAGCATCCGTAGTGGTATTTTGCGTCTCCCGATTAATTTCCTCATTGACCGCCTCTAGAAAGGTGATCAACTCGTCCTTACAACCGCTGGTCAACAAAGCCGTTGTCAGTGCAAGCCCCACCAACACTAGGCGCGATCGCCCCACACCAACACCGAGGAAACGAAGAAAAGAAGCCATAAATTTAAGATGCGCTGGATTGGAAACCCCAATGAATTTTCTAGTCCATGTTCCCCTAAGGAATCTCTCTTCCTAGGACTCGTACCAAATTTTTTCAATTTGTTTGGCGCGATCGCCCAGCGTCGGCACCTCCTCAGACTCCATTGCCCAAAGGGTTACATGGGCTAACTTGCGACCGGGACGGGAAGCCATTTTGCCGTACCAATGCACTTGGGTATGGGGCAAGGCGCAAATTTTGTTTAAGCGATCGCCATAGCCCCCTTTCAGCGAGTCAGGTTGTGTAGATTCAAAGTCCACCGATTCAAACCCCAGCAAATTCACCATAATCGCCGCCGGCACCGTCATCTTCGCCGGAGCCAAGGGCAAATCTGCCACCGCTCGTAAATGCTGCTCAAACTGAGATGCCACACAGGTTTCAATGGTGAAGTGCCCCGAATTATGGGTGCGCGGAGCTACCTCATTGACCAGCACTCGATCATCCGCCGTCAAAAATAGTTCAATGCCGTAGGTGCCCACCCCCTCCAGTTTTTCCAGTAGGGTCTGGGCGATCGCCATCGACCGATCCCGCGCCGTCGCCGAAATTTCCGCCGGCGCAATCACCCGCCGACACACCTGGTCCTCCTGCTGAGTCTCCACGATGGGATACACCGCCACATCTCCCGATACGCTACGGGTGGCGATCGCCGCCAGCTCCTTCACAAAGGGCACAAACTCCTCCACCAACAGCGGCTGATGGGCTAGCTTCTCGCAGATTTCTTGTAGGGTCTCGGGCGATCGCACCACAAAAGTACCCTGCCCGTCATAGCCATTGCGCCGGGTTTTCACCACCACTGGAAATTCCACGGCATCGCCATTTTCCCAGTGGGTCAATGCGGCACCCACCGCCGATAAATCCGCAAACCCCGGCACCGGCAAGCCAATTTCCTGCAAAAACTGCCGCTGTTCATACTTATCCAACAATGGCTTCAGGGACTTTAAGGTGGGGTAGAACCTATGCCCCAACTTCGCCAGATGTCCCAGAGCCTTTAAATCCACAAATTCATTTTCAAACGTGATCACATCGCACGACGAAGCCATTTCCGCCGTTGCGCCCACATCATCCACCGCCCCCTGCACCACAAAATGCGTCCCCAATAGCCGCGCAACCGCCGGGTCATCTAAGCTCGGCGTCTGCACCATCAGCTCCAAATCCAGCTTTGCCGCCTCCGCCGCCATCATCCACGCCAACTGCCCGCCACCAATCACGCCGACTCGCTTCACCATCGGAACACTCCTGCCGGTTGCCCCCGGGACCGGTGAACTTCCAGCAATTAAACTTGATGTATCGATACGAGTTTACGCCCCGGGGGGGATCTAGGGCTACAGCGTTAATCGCCTCCGGAGTTAATCTCGGCAGCCCAAGGATTCGCGGGTGTCCACGTCAGTGTTGGGGTTCCGACCGGCGGCGATCGCACATAGCTGCTTCACCTGGTAGCCATCCAGCAAAGCGTCGGTAAAATCTGCCCCGTTAATGGTCACATTTTCAAAGGTGGAGCCCAACAGCAGCGCCTCCAATAACACCGCATTGGTTAAATCAGTGCGCTCAAACTTAATGGAATCCATCAAGGTATTGGTCAAATATGCCCCCGACAGGTTTGTATCGGTCAAGGTAGAGCCGCTCATCGCCGCCCCTTCAATGTGAGCGTCAGAAAAGTTCGCGCCGGTTAAATTGGCATTAGACAGCTCTGATCCCCTTAGCCACTGCCCGGAAAAGTCTCGACCGCTTAGCTCCGCATTGCTAAAGGACAACGGCGGCGCATATTCTCCCCGGGCGATCGCCGCCTCCCCAGATCCCAAGAACACGCCCACCAGCACCAAAACCACCCAGCAAATTTGCCACCCCCTCCCAGAAATCCGTGCCCAACCTTGCCCAAATTTCATCACCATTCCCCCTTGTCCACCAGGCATTTCGCCTTTTAAGCATATCGATATTTATGCCATTTATGCCCCAACTTACGCCCTCGGCAAGCCCTCAATAAGCCTTGAGAAGGGAGAGTCCCTACAACGTTGTGGCTAGGATAGAACTATCGTCACCGCGCCCTCACCGTAAAAGTTATGAAACGCTTTTTAATTACCTGGATACTCAGTGCGATCGCCCTGATTATTACCGCCTTCCTTGTTAAAGGAATCGTGCTCAAAGGGGCATTCGCCATTATTGTTACCCCTTTAATTCTAGGCATCATCAACGCCACCATCCGCCCGGTGTTATTTTGGCTCACCTTGCCCCTCAATATTTTGACCTTGGGACTATTCACCCTGGTCCTCAACGGCCTTTGTTTGTTGCTAGTCGATTTCCTCGGTCCTCCCGGCTTTCGGGTTCGGGGGCTAGTGTCGGCAACCGTCGGCGCTTTGGTGCTGTCGACGGTGTCCTGGCTTCTAGGCTTCTTTATTAAAGATCCAGAAAGCGCCTGAACATTAGCGCCTGAACATTAGGTGGACGGGAGATAGTGTGGCAAGCTCAAAATATCAACCCAATATGAGCGGGGTCTTAATGGGGGGCGATCGCTTAAAGTCCGATATTGGGCACTCTTAAAATTGATAGAAATATCACAGTGAGGGGGAACACCCCATAGGTATGCTGTACCTTGGGAGTTAGAGGGCGCACCTCAAAAATCTCCCCAGTGAGATCTAGTCATCTTCATTAGTTCTTGTATCCAATCGCACACCTGACACGGATCTCCTTTGCGTTTTCTATTAGACATCTATTAGACAGTTGTACAGCAGTGGATGTCTCTGCTTGACTGTAGAAGACGAAAGAAATGCCCTCGCCAAGGCACGCATTAGCTGAACAAGTTGATCGCCACTAAACTAAAAACTGATCGTTACCAAACTGATCGTCTCCTGTTTCACTCCTCAATACTTCGAGCCAAATAGTTATGGAATGGCACCAAACTGACGCTGAAAGCTTAGCCACAATTGATGCGGAGATGGGCAACCACCCTTTCGCGCCAGCTGAGTACGAAATTGTCCGACGGGTTATTTATGCCACCGCCGATTTCGAATACCGCACTTTAATTGAATTTTCTGAAGAGGCCCTTTCCTCCGGATCCACAGCCCTAGCCTCCCGCTCCACTTTGGTGGTGGACGTACCGATGGTTCAGGTGGGCGTGGTTCCGGCTCTGCAAACCACCTTTGCCAATCCGGTGTATTGCGGTATGGAAACCATTACCCGTCCCCAAACGGGAAAAAGCCAGGCAGCATGGGGAATCCAAACCTTGGCAGGACGCTATCCAGAGGGAATTTTCATTGTTGGTCAAAGCCAAAGCGCCTTAGAACAGCTCCTAGACCTGCTGGAGGCGGGAGAAATCACTCCAGCGCTGGTAATTGCAACCCCATCCGGTTTCAACAATGTGGAGCTAACCAAAGTGCGCCTTGCCCAAAGTAAGGTGCCCTATATCAGTATCAAAGGGCGAAAAGGCAGCGCGGTGGTAGCAGCAGCGATCGCCAATGCCCTAGTGGATCTAGCCTGGCAAGCCTATGGAAAAACCACAATGCCTGCTGGCGCATAGTCTCAGCCACCTTAAAAGTTTTTTCGAAAGCAAAGGCGTTCCAGATATAGTTTCTGGAACGCCTTTCTTATCGCTTTCACTTTACGGCTCTTAATCGAGACTCTGTCTGTTCTCTAATTTCCAGCGAAATTAGCCGGTCAAACCGGAAACGACGACGAAGCCTAACACTGCACCGAAAACAATCAGCGCATAAAACTGAGCACGACCGTTTTCAAAGTACTTCAAGCTTTCGCCCGACAGCAGCGTAGCAAAACCGGTAAAGTTCACCGCCCCGTCCACAATGCGGAAGTCCACCTCCATCACTTGACGCGCCAAACGACGGCTGCCCTGTACGAAGGCAGTGTCGTAAAGATCGTCGAAATACCACTTGTTTAGGGAGAAGTTGTACAGGGTTTTGATTTTTTCAACGATCATCCCGGGGTCAATTTTGCGCTGAAGATACATCAGAATCGCCAAAGAAATTCCGATCAGGCCAATGCCCACGGAGCTACCGCCCATAATCAGAAACTCAGCCCAATCAAAACCATGCTCAGCCGCTTCAACCACTTCACCAGGAGCGTGAACGAACTCCTCGAAGATGTTATTGAACGGGGTTCCCACTAAGCCAATCAGCACTGAAGGAACTGCCAGCGCCATCAGCGGGAAAGTCATCGTCAGCGGAGACTCATGGGGCTCACTGCTGTGGTGGTGATCACCATGTCCATGCTCCAGCTCGTGGGGGTCCATTGCACCAGGACCAAAGGCAGGCACCTCGGTAGTGGGCACTTCAGCGGCCGCCAATAGCTGTTCGCGAATGGTGGCGTCAGTGCCGCGAAACTCCCCTTCAAAGGTGGAAAAATACATGCGGAACATGTAGAACGCCGTGATCCCAGCGGTTAGCCAGCCCACAAACCACAGAGCAGGGTTTGCCTCAAAGGACTGGGCCAAAATCTCATCCTTGGACCAGAAACCAGCAAAGGGAGGAATACCGCAAATTGCCAAAGTTCCAATCAAAAAAGTGGTGGAGGTAATGGGCATATACTTGCGCAAACCGCCCATCAGTCGCATGTCTTGCGCCAATACCGGCGTGTGACCCACCACTTCTTCCATGCCATGAATTACCGAGCCCGACCCCAAGAACAACATTGCCTTGAAGTAGGCATGGGTCATCAGGTGGAACAAACCAGCGCCATAAGCTCCCACGCCCATGGCCATAACCATATAGCCGAGCTGAGAGATTGTAGAGTACGCCAGTCCTTTCTTGATGTCGTTTTGGGTGATGGCGATCGTGGCTCCCATAAATGCCGTCAGGGCACCGGTCCAAGCAATGATGTTCATTACTCCCGGCAGGTCCTCAAACACGGGGAACATGCGAGCAATCAGGAATACCCCTGCCGCCACCATGGTTGCCGCGTGAATGAGTGCCGAAATAGGAGTAGGACCTTCCATGGCGTCAGGCAGCCACACGTGAAGGGGGAACTGGGCTGATTTCGCCACAGGGCCAAGGAACACCAAGACCGCAAACAAGGTGGCAAATCCAGCACTCAACGCTCCCGATTCCACTAGATCCGTCAGGCGGCTGCCCATAATGTCAAATTCAAAGCTGCCGGTGCACCAGTACAGAGCCAACATCCCCAGAAGCAGCCCAAAGTCACCGACGCGGTTGGTGACAAAAGCTTTTTGGCATGCGTCGGCAGCAGGGCGGCGGTCATACCAGAATCCGATCAGCAGATAGGAGCACATCCCCACCAGCTCCCAGAAAATATAAATCTGCACCAGGTTTGGGCTCACCACTAGCCCCAACATGGAGGAGCTAAAGAGGCTGAGATAGGTGTAAAACCGAACGTAGCTTTCGTCGTGGGACATGTAGCCGTCGGTATAGATCATGACCAAGAAAGCAACGGTGGTCACGATCACCATCATCAGCGCACTGAGGTGGTCGATGGTGTAGCCCATGGAGAGGTGGAAGTCTCCGGCGCTGGCCCATTCAATGGAACGAAGAAAGGCCTCGTGACCTTGCAACTGGCTCCATAGCAGGGCGATCGCCATGACCAGCGAGCCACCAATGGTGCTCAGAATAAAGACAGCGTTAAGTTGGCGAAGGCGGTTAACTTGCTGGTTAAAAGCAATTAGCCCAAGACCCACTAGAGTTGCCCCTAGCAGCGGGAAAACTGGGATCAACCAGGCGTATTCGTAAAGCGGTTCCATCAGAATCAGCCTGAATTACACGACTTAGGACGGTCTTGACGGGTGCCGAAAAACATTCAGCCCATGGCTCGAAGACCTAAACGGGTAGATATAAGGTGAAAATTGCAAACGCGCAGTCACACTATTAATTCTCTCAGCGACAACCACTCAGAGTTTGCCAAGGGAAATTTTGTGACCAAGGCGCCCCAATGTACTTATTTCCTAACCATTCTGGCATGGAATGTTAAGCCCCCTAAGACTGAATCCAGGCAAACTGGTGATAAAGCCTATGAGGGCATCTAATAGGTTGGACTTCCGTTAGGTCCAAAAATCCACGCATGTGCGGTTCTCAAGAGGTCCCAATCCCGATTTAAAGTAACCTCAGAAGCCCCGTAGTGAGGGCTTTGTCGAAGAAGTGGATTGTTAAAGGAAGAAAAAAATAATCTTAAAGTTTAGGACCAAAGCAAGCCGTCTAAGGATTCCGGCGATCGCCAGAACAGTCGAGGTAGACCTATCGAAATGCCGCAGCTTGAGTCAAGGTCAGCTCCAGAGACTTTAGCTGCGATCGCAATTCGTCGCGACTGGATACATGCTCCAGCCGGTAAGTAGGTTGCCCATATTCAAAAAGAATTAAGGTGGGCAAACTTCTCAAGCGATAGGTGTTGGACAAATGAAGGCTACTGTCGGCGTTAACCTTGACCAACTTCAGATTGGCTTTTGATTCCATCTGAAATTGATACAGCAGCGGCTCAATTAGGCGGCAGACGCCACACCAGGGAGCCCAGAAGTGCACCAGAACCGGCGTAGAAGCGTTTAAAACCTCTTCAGTAAAATAAGATTCGCTAATATCTTGTGTCATGGGGTGGGCGGGTTATTAAATTTTTTTGTTCTTTATATAGATCTTTGCAAAGGTTTTTTACAGAGACTTTTTAATATTGTGATCCCAGATGGGGATCAATGGATAAGCAACTTGCTTGCAACCGCCAATGGTAAGAATGTTCATCCGCGATCACCAATGCCCCAAGCTTTAATGTCCAAACTTTGCAGCGCCCACTAAATTCATGGGCAAAGTCATGGCCTCGAGAGTCACGGATCCGAGATCGTTACGTCCCAAAAAGCATTCTCAAAGGGCCCCTTTCAGGGAGCTGATCCCCGTGAAAGCAGACATTAAAATTTTGGATCAAAAACAGCGCTGCAAAAACTGCACCGCAGATCCCAAAACGGCGGGATCAAAAATTCACCTGCGCCGTTAGACGCATTAGGGTTGGGTGAGCCCACCATAAACCTAAAACGAATGCGGTCACCCCCACATAGGCAGGGCGTAAAAATTCATGTGGTTTTAAGGATTGCTGCCCCCGAATAACCGCCAAAAATGGAATAACAGAGGTGCGTTCTTTGACTACCAAAAACGCTTCACCGTGTTTTCTTTCCCAGCGGCGATCGCCATGCCACACCGCAAAACAATGGTGCAAAACCAGCCCAATAGAGGTGACTAAGGTAAAACTAGTGCCCAGCCACAGAGTATGAGCCACACACCAAATCACCTGCCCTACCATTTGGGGATGTCTGGAAATCCTCATAATCCCCGTTTCATACAGATGAATTTCCGGCTTTTGGACGGCGGCGATTTCTAAGAGATTAAAGGTGGCTGGGTAAAGAAAGATAAAGGAAATAAAGGACAACACCCACACTGTTGGCTGCATCCACGACACTCCCTGCAATTGCCACAGCTGAACGCCCTCGTAGCGATGGTTAAAAAAATACAGCAGCAGCGTTGTGGCGAACGGAATGCTAACTAGGGCAAACAACACGCGGTAGGCGCGAGCTCCGAGTTTAGATTCTCCCCAAGGACGCAGGGCGGCCAAACCGCTGTGGGCGATCGCAAATCCCACCAGCAAGCCCGTCATAATCCAATGACTTGCCGGAAACCATAGCGGCGTCAGCATCGCGACAATCTTAGACAGCAGCTCAGTAAACGTAGAAAAATCGAAAGACATAGACAGAAAGGGAAAAAGCAGAATTATCGCTAGAAACGGTGCAGGGAAAAGGAGCTTTAGGTAGAGAATCACCAAAAGGCAGATTCAAAATTGAGAAGCGTTTTATAAATTTTCTTTATAGTTTGTCACTTTATGCCCGACAATAGACTAATGAGAACTAAGGACCGCAGCAGGTAGCCTGAGTTGTGCTATGTCTAATGCGACATAGCCGAAGCCGTTGAGATCACTATTACTAGTATTCCAGCGGTCTTCCCACTTGTTCTATTCCTGGTATTTTTCTCTGCCCAGTTTTTGGTCACACGCCCATGTCTATGTCGGATCTTCCGTTTACTCTGGATCAATTGCGCATCCTGAAAGCAATTTCCGAAGAGGGAAGTTTTAAGCGTGCTGCCGACAGTCTATATGTGTCCCAGCCAGCAGTCAGCTTACAGGTGCAAAACCTAGAGCGGCAGCTTGATGTGCCCCTGTTTGATCGAGGCGGAAGACGGGCACAGCTCACGGAAGCAGGGCATATGTTGCTGAACTACGGGGAGAAAATTCTGACCCTGTGCCAGGAAACCTGTCGAGCTATTAAGGACTTACAAAATCTTCAGGGCGGCACCCTTATTGTGGGGGCGAGTCAAACTACGGGGACTTATTTATTGCCGCGCATGATTGGCAAATTTCGTGAGGTTTATCCCGAGGTGGGGGTGCAGCTTCATGTGCATTCCACCCGTCGCACTTCTTGGAATGTGGCGAATGGGCAAATTGATTTGGCGATTATTGGCGGTAAGGTGCCGTCAGAGCTTCAAGATTCCCTAAAAGTGGTGCCCTATGCCCAGGACGAGCTGGCGTTGGTGCTGCCACCGTCCCATTCCTTGGCGCGACATGACATGATTGAGCGGGATGACTTGTACAGCTTGAATTTTATTTCCCTCGATTCCCAATCCACCATTCGCAAGGTAATCGATGCGGTTCTAAGCCAATCTAATATTGATATTCGACGGCTGCGCATTGAGATGGAGCTGAATTCCGTTGAAGCCATTAAAAATGCGGTGCAGGCTGGATTGGGAGCAGCGTTTGTGTCCATTGCTGCCATCGAGAAAGAGCTGCAAATGGGCACATTGAAACGGATTCGGGTGGATTCGGTAACGGTACAGCGCACCCTTAAAGTGATTACCAACCCCAATCGTTATCGGTCCAAAGCTGCAGAGGCGTTTACGCAGGACGTGTTGCCCCACTTTGCTTCACCGGCGGTGTACCCAGTGGCGGTGTCGGAAGGTGCGCGGGTTTAAGAACTAAGGTGCGCGGGTTTAAGAACTTAAGAACAGTGAAATGAAGGGCTGACACTCTGGGACTCTAAGTCAACTCAACGTTAGATGGTAGAGCTTAAGAAAAAAGGGGGGGGCGATCCCCAACGTAAAGTCCCGTTACAGCCGAACTCGGGATCAAAATTTTCTCGTTAGTCTGTGTATATAAGCTGCATTTAGAGGATCTATATCCAAATTTTTTAGATATGTAATTTCTTGGATGGACAGAGAAATCTAGCAGCGCTGAAACAAGACTTTGAGATAAATCGAGAACAAACAACTATGGATATTCGAATCCTTTTGCTTGGGCTTATTCCCGTATTTACCGTTGCCTGCCTTTTCTTCGGCACCCGCAATGGCTTCTATGACACTGAGGATTATCACGGTAACGGCTCTGCCCATTAGTTGCCCGTTAATGCCCACTAAACTTTCCCATTTAGGCTTTTTTGTCTTGCCCTTGTGCCTAGGCTTTTGTAGTTGGGCTTTTATAATTGACGTTAACCGCTTTGAGCTGGAGTTTGGTCTGCTTGGGGCGGTTTTAGCGTTTCCTTGAGGGCGTTTGGAAATGACCGGTACTTTTGCTAGTCGTTCCAATATTCGCAGCGAGACGCCTCCTTTGCCGCTGGACTGTACAGTACACGGGGCAGGGCGTGGCGATGAGGGCGTTTGTTTAGAATTGCGTTTGGGTAATCGCCGCCTTCTTCTGGATTGCGGACTTACGGATTTAACGCCGCTGATTGAGCGGGGCGATGCTTTGGATGCGGTGCTGTGTAGCCACGCCCACCGAGATAGCAGTTTTGGGCTGATGGAGTTCCAAAGTCGTTTTCCTCAGGTGCCGGTGTATGCCAGTGAGGTGACTCGGCAGCTGATGCCCTTGAACTGGGCCATGGAATGGGATCTGCCAGAAAATTTTCAGGGATTGCCCTGGCGATCGCCCGTTGCCGTCGCTGAAGACATTACCGTGGAGCTGCTTCCGGCAGGACATTTGCCGGGGGCAGCCTTGTTTGTTATTACCTATGGTTCTCCCGATGCTGCCACCCAGCCGATGCGAGTGGTGTACACCGGGGATTTTTTCCTATCCAACAGTCGATTGGTGGAAGGGTTGCCGCTGGATGAGGCGCGATCACACCGTCCCGACGTGCTGATTTTGGACGGTAATTACGGCACGGCACGACACGGGCGACGGCGTTCCCAAGAAAATGCAGTGGCGGAACAGGTGCGCCAGGCTCTGGACCAAGGGCAGTCAGTGTTAATGCCCGTAACGGCGTTGGGGATGGCTCAAGAGTTGATTATGCTGCTGCGTAGTCACCATCGCCTAACGGGGCGGGATGTGAGCATTTTGGTGGACGGGGCGATCGCCCGAGGCTGTGATGCTTATTTGAAGATTTTGGATCAGCTGCCCAGTTCGGTGCAGAACTTTGCCCGCCACCAAAATTTATTTTGGGATGACCGGGTACGCCCCCGGCTACAGCGGCTGACCAATAGCTTTACAGATTCTGAAGTGCCCCTTGAGGCTATTCCTGAAGGGGACTCTTGCATTAATTTTGACGGGAATCCTCTGGACACGAATGAGCCGGTAATTGTGCTGGCGGACGAAAGCCAGCCTTTGGATCGGTTTCTAGATGGAACCTTAGGTAAGGGACGATCATGGCGACTATTGCTGCTAGAGAATAGCTCGGCGGGGTTGATAGAGCGGGCATTCCAAGGGGCGAAATCCAGCGGAGCAACGGTGGATTTTTATATGTTGTCGGAGCACTGCGACGGGCTAGGCACGTTGCAGCTCATCCATAACCTACGTCCCCAGCATGCGGTTTTTGTACACGGGGCCGCAGCAGATTTACAGGACCTGGCATCGTTGGAAGAACTGAACAGTCGCTATAAATTGCACTGTCCAGAGTCCGGAGTCACCGTATCTCTGCCGATCGCCGAAATCTTCCAGCAGCCGTCGGCTCCGGCGGAACGCTACGAAGGGGAGGTTAACGAGGGGCGCGAAGGGGTAGAAATTCAACTTCCCCAGGAAATTGCCCGCAGTGAGGCGTGGCAGGCACTGATCGACACAGGCATTATCGAGGCGCGATGGCAGGGGAATGAGCTGGTTATTCGTGGCTTATCCCAGCAGGAGCTTTTGGAAGATCGCTGGGCTGCCCCTGATCGCCAACACCCCCCTCGCTACTACTTAGGCAATCCTAATTCTGACGAAAATCGTCAGTAAGTCCTTTGGGTGCACATAGCTTTGACAATTACCTTTAGCCCCAAAATCACCTTTAGCCCCAAAATTGCTTTTAGCCAAAAATCGCCCAGAAACCGACCCTAATTCCAGATAGCTTTCCAGATAGACCAGATAGGTTTCCAAATAAATCACCCATTACCCGCCCTATGGAACTACACCTGATGACTTGGCCTGATGTGGAAGCCTACCTGGAAAAATCCACCGGCATTATTATTCCCATTGGTTCCACAGAGCAGCACGGTCCCACAGGGGCGATCGGCACTGATGCCATTTGTGCCGAGGCGGTGGCAAAGGGAATTGGCGAGAAGGAGGGGGCGATCGTGGGTCCCACCATTAACGTGGGCATGGCGCTGCACCATCTGGATTTCCCCGGCAGCATTAGCCTGCGCCCCACCACTTTGATTGCCGTGGTGCGCGATTACGTATTTTCCCTCGCAAAACATGGCTTTGACCACTTCTTTTTTGTAAATGGGCACGGCGGCAATATGGCCACGTTAAAAGCAGCGTTCCAGGAAATTTATGGGGAGTTAAGCTACCACCCGGCGGTGCCCCAGGGGGATTCCTTGCGATGTCATTTGGCGAACTGGTTTATGAGTCCCCAGGCGTACAAGCTGGCGAAAGAAAAATTTGGCGACGGGGAAGGGGGGCACGCCACCCCCAGCGAGGTGTCTTTGACCCAGTACGTTTATCCCGAAACCGTTAAGCGTCAGCCTATGGAGCCGGAAGTGGGTCCTCGGGGGCATCGCATTTACAGCGCCGCCGACTTCCGTGCCCATTATCCCGACGGACGCATGGGATCCAATCCAAATTTAGCGAGTCCAGAGTTGGGAAAGCAGTTTTATGAGGTGGCGGTGGAGGATCTGCGTGGATCCTATCGCAAGTTTATGGATTTGCCTGATATCTCCTCTGACATCTCCACACATAAGCCGGTAGGCGACTCCGCTGATAAATCCCAACCCACGGACAAACCCCAGCCTGCTGAAGCGCCATCACAGCCCCCGACAACGAATAGCGGTTCCAAGGCATTGGCAACTCAGGGGCAAAAATAGGGGTGGGACAATAAGCAGGACGGTGAGTGTGAAACAGACCTATAAAACAATTCCATCCCTTGAAACCTAGGTGGCAGGTGATTCTATCCCCCTATCCCTTAGAATACTTAGATTAAATAGAGCCCGAACCCCTTACTAGATTTCTCCGGTCCCTTAACCATGATGCAAATTCTAGCCCTCGTTCCCGGTGGAATTGGCGATCAAGTTTTATTCTTCCCCACCTTGTCCCAACTCAAGGAACAGTATCCTAATGCGGCGATCGATGTGGTGGTGGAACCTCGGGCGCGAGCAGCCTACCGCATTTGTAAACCGGTGCGAGATACGATTCCGTTCGATTTCAAGGATCGCTCTAGCCCGGCAGATTGGGGAAATTTAATTGGCACCCTTCGCGATCGCGAGTACGACGCCGTACTGTCTCTAGGGCAACGGTGGGCGGTGGGGCTGTTGCTGTGGCTAACGGGAATTCCAGCGCGAGTGGGATTTGCAGGGAGCGGCAAGTTGTTTCTGACCCAGTCTGTGCCCCTGAAAAAGGACCAGTATGCGGCGGATATGTACCACGACCTGGTGAACGGCTTTGGGATTCATGCGGAGCGACCCGCATTATCAGCTCAGGTCCCCCAAGAAGATTTGGAGTGGGCAGAGGCCGCCCAGAAGGAATTGGGTGTGAAGAATACGGGCTATGTGCTGCTCCACGGGGGGTCGAGCACCCTGGCTAAGGAAAAGGGCATCGATAAGATTTACCCGGTGGAAAGCTGGAAAACGGTAATTGCCACCTTGAGCGATCGCAAGCCGGACCTGCCCATCGTGTTAGTGGAGGGGCCTGAGGACGGAGAGTTTGTGGAGCAAATTCGCACCGTTTGCCCCGGCATCAAAACCACCAAGCCGGGCAATATTGGGCAACTGGCTGCGATGGCCGCTTCAGCCAATCTAATGATTTGTACCGACAGCGGTCCTATGCACGTGTCTGTGGCAGTGGGTACCTACACGATCGCCCTGTTCGGTCCCACCGATCCGGCTAAGCTATTGCCCCCTAGCGACAAATTTATTGGGCTCAAATCCAGCACAGCCAAAATGGGCGATATTACGCCCACCGCTATTTTGGAGAAGCTGGGTGTCTAGGGCGGCAGTTTTTTTAGATCGTGACGGCGTTCTCAACCAGGAAGCAGGGTACATCCACAAGGTGGAAGACTTGCATTTAATCCCGGGGGCAGCGCAAGCCGTGAAGCAACTTAACGACGCCGGAATTTTCTGCTGTTTGGCTTCTAACCAGGCGGGTCCCGCCCGGGGGTTTTATCCCCTGGAACACGTGGAAAATTTGCATAAACGGCTGGCGCAACTGCTTTGGGACGAAGGGGGGGCAAAGCTAGATGCGGTGCACCATTGTCCCTATCTCAGCGCTCCAGAGGGGGCAAAAAATCCTGAGTTTACTTGCTACGGAACCTGGCGCAAACCCAACACTGGAATGCTGGTGGCAGCGGCGTGGGATTTTGATTTAGACCTGGGTCGCAGCTTTATGGTTGGCGATAAAGCCACCGACATTGACTTGGCCCACAATGCTGGCTGTACAGGAGTATTGGTGCAGACCGGCTATGGCGATCGCGTTTTAGGAGGGACTTATCAGCACGCCGCCCAGCCGGACTATATTGCGACAGACTTAAAAGACGGGGTTCAGTGGATCCTACGGCAAACTTAGCCCATACAGTGGCGGTGGAGCAGCTATGAAAATGCAGCGACTTGGGCAGAGCGATCGCGAATTTGTTCAGGGTTAATTGAGCGCACAATTTCCTTAAAAGGCAACACCCGAGTTTGGGGCTCGTAAACGTTCACCTGGTACACCAAATCGTTAGACACGTCTAACGCCGTCATCCAACCGCTGCGAGGATGATATGCCCCCGTGTCAATGTCAATCCACCCATTACCCTGCACAATCTCCCCCGGCTCAATGCCAGGCAAGGTAAACGTGATTGTATGTCCGGTGACAATGGTTTTATCTTCAAAGTAAGGCTTGGTGGAGGCGTGGAAGGCGTCGCGAATCCAGCAAAACTGCTGAGCCGTTTGGCATTCTATGGGCAGCGCCGGATCAAGCCCCGCATGCACCAGCCAGTAATCCCCCCAGTCTTTGTACAGGGGAAGCTTCGCAAGCCAGTCAATATGGTTGGACGGAATGCCCGGATTGTGGAACAGGTCTTCATAGCTCATCAAGGTCGCCTGCCCCCCACTCATAATCCAAGAATGGAGAATCTGCTGCTGTTGGGGTCCCTCCTGGAGCAGGTCCAACAGCATTTTTTCATGGTTGCCCAACAAGCAATCGTAGGGACTGTTCATCACAAAGTCCACCACATGGGCACTTTTCGGACCCCGATCAATTAAGTCGCCAACAAAGCAAACCTGATCATCGCCGCTAGGGGCGATCGCCCCCAAAAGCTGCATCAAAGCATCAAACTGCCCGTGCACGTCGCCAATTACAATCTTTCTGGAGGAATCACCCATTAAAAATGGTCCTTTTTAAAAACGGTCCTTTCCGAATAACCTTGGGTTACGGCTAGGAAGTGTCATCGGTTAAATATCAAAATTAATAGCCATTAGGGCTAGCCCTTAATGCCTTTGCTGTAAAGACACCTTGAAGGCGCGTATTCCCCAACACACCAAGGCTTCTAATATGGGTCGGCGACAGCCCGCTGGGGCGCTTCAGTAAAAAGATTTCCCTTCCCTAACTTGAGCTTAATACAGACCAATAGGAAATTACTCTTAGTGATGACACTGTAATCATAAAAAAACAAAACCAAAAACGTTCAAGTTTACGAATTTGATCCCAGTAAAATGCACCGATATTCTACGTTGATCGTGATGGGTATCCTGTAAGCGCTAAAACATCTATTGGAATACGCGACATTGCGTTCAAAGATGAGCCGTATCCACAGACAACACGCTGTTTATTGCGATCCCTTCATCAATCTACGTTTTTTGTTCTCACTTCACCCTCCGGGCTTCCCATAACCTTAACCTTATTGTCGAGTTAGAAGCATCTTGACAATACAAAAGATGTCATCGAAAGCCCTTGACTTGAAGGCATCAACTTATGGCGTAGGCGGCGAGCGATCGTAGGTTAGGGCAAGACAATGGCAACATAAAGTAAAGAACTACTAGGGGCTGTCATCATTTAAACTCCAAAGTCTTTGACCGTAATGGTTTCAGCCCCTATTTTTTTGTTTTAAAAGGGCGTGGACTACCCACTGTGTAAGGTTTCTGGCACTTAATTGACGACACGCCCTAGAAAAACCATAGAAAACCATTGACCGAGGAACGTGAGTAAGGGGCTGGAAAGGTGGCTGAAGAGGGTTTGGATGTAACGGACACAAATTCAACGGATAAAAGTTTAACGGGCACATTGGAGGCAGTTTTGTACCTGCGGGCTCAGCCGGTGTCTTTGGCAGAGTTAGTGGACTACACCGGCGAGGATAAGGAGGATATCGAGGCAGCGCTGGTGGATTTAATGATGGACTATGTTCACCGCAACGGAGCCCTGGAGGTGGTGGAAGCAGATCGGGGCTATAGCTTGCAGTTGCGCGAATCCTATACGCCGTTTATTGAAAAACTGGTGCCGTCTAATATTGGCGTCGGTGCCCTGCGAACCTTGGCCGTGGTGGCTTTAAAAGGACCGCTCCCCCAGTCGGAGCTAGTAGAAATCCGGGGTTCGGGAGCGTATCAACAGGTCCATGATTTGGTGGACCAGGGGTTTGTTAAGCGGCGGCGGCTTCCCAGTGGGCGATCATTTTCAGTGCAGGTGACTGACAAATTCCGCCGATATTTTCAGTTGGACACCAGTGCTGGAGATAATCCAGAGCAACTTAGTTTAGTGCTTAAGTCCGCCCGCGAGATGATTGCGGCATCAGACTCAGAGGATGCCGAGGCTTCTGAAACCGTGCCTTCCACTGATGCCGAAGTGGTCAATGTGGGCGGCGAACCAACGTAGAACACCCACTAGGGGGCATGCCTAGTGACAGTCAATTCACACAGATGAGCGCTAGCGCCGACCCAATTCTCCGAATCAAAGCGACATTGAATGCCCAGCATCGAACCTTTAGTGCAATAAAAATTGCTTTAATTTAGCGAATTAACATGATCAGAGTCGAAGTGCGGGAGAAAGCCTTTACCAGCAGGACTTACGCCAGACATGCTGTTTGAGTCCAAAAACAGACGTTGCATCGTCTTCCCCTCCTTGATAAAGGGGAAAGTGGATTTGAGCTAGTTTTGTGCCATCGAACTAACGTAGCTTTGATTGCGCACCTTAAAATTGCCTTATTTTTTATTGAGCTGACTACGGTGTTTCGTTGCTGAGGCGAATGGCTATAGTTGTCGATCTAGGGAAACATCCCTTACCAAGGGCTGCCGATCAAGGTGAAGCCAGCCCAATAGTAAGGGTGGGACAGGTCGGTGCCAGAGTCTAGAAGTTCGAGGGATTCAGCGGGTAAGTTAATGGCACGTTTTCCTCGGGTACGCAGGGCTCCTGCTTCTAGACGCACATCTCCCCGTAGTAGCGCCAGTTGGGCCTGGCGCAGGCTTTGGGATTTGGTGGAAACGTTGCCCAAGGCGTCATAAAACTGATCTATCAAAGCTAAGGTGCCGGCGTCAGCCACATACCAAACGCTGGCTAGGGTGCTTTTAACTCCCGCGTGGACGGAAACCCCCGCAAAGCCCAGCTCTGCATTAGGGTCACCCACGGCGGTTCGGCAGGCGCTGAGGATTAGCAGTTCCACCTGGGGACTATTGAACTGTAGTTCCCTTAGACGATCCAGGGTCAAGCGCTCATCGCCCCAAAATTGAATAAAGGAGTTATCTAGGGAGCCGGATTGAAATTCGCCGTGGGTGGCGAGGTGAACAATGGGGGCGGGGTTGCGATCGCGAACAGAGCGCAGTTGGTCCACAGTAAATTCGTCGTTGAGCAAAATTTCAGTGGTGCGTTCGGTGCCGGCGATACTTTCCAGCTCCACCGGAACCGCTGGCAATGGGGACAGCCCTTCGCCAAATTCTGACGCGCCCATAGCTAACACCGGCGCCGATCGCAGGTCTACGTACTTGGTGTCGGTGAGGTTAATGCTGGGGGTAACCCCTAAGCTAAAGCGCTCCACCAGGAAGGTTTCACCATCGTGCAAGGCGGCAAAAGGTAGCGATCGCAACCCGGCATCGGGGGCAAACAGCAGCGTAGAAATATTTTGCTTCTCCAGGTCCTGCAACAGCGGCCGCACAATCCAGTTGTACAGCTTTTGGGCAGGCTGCTTGTACACCTCAGAGCGACGTAAAACCGGGTTGGTGATGGTTTCACGAAACTGGAACGCAGTTTTCAGGACATCGTCGCGGCTGACACCTCGGATGCGGCGGAAAATAGGGTTTCCTTCCGGACCAATCATCACCAGTTCCAGTCCCGTGGGCTGGAGCATCACGTAGACCAAAGCGCTGCGATCGCCCGTTTGCTCAGCAATCACCGATAAATTATCGCGAATGCTAGTGGAACTTAAGGTTTGAACGGTGGTTTGGTCCAGCCCATAGTTATCAAACTGACGATCCCAAGCCTGCTCTACCAAGCCAATGCCATCGTCAAAGTCCCCTGCGCCAAAGGCTGATGAGGCTTCGCTCCCCACCTGCCAGTCCCCTTGATTTAAGGCCGCCAAGTCATTGGCATTTAAGCCCACATTTCCCAGGGCGATCGCTTCACCGTTGCTCAAGCCTTCAGCCTCAAAATCGCCTCCGTCCCCGCGGAGGGAACGGCGATCGCCTAAGGGTCCCTCTTCCGCCGCTGCCAAATCACCAAGCTCCCCACCCGATTCCGGCGGCAGTTCTTGGGGGGGCTGCTCTAGGGGCCCCTCTAAAGGACCTTCAAAGGAGCCAGACCCTCGAGGCTGTCCCTCCAGTCCTGCGCCAGGCTCAGCGCCTAGGGAGTCTTCCATGGCGAGGATGCCCTGATCGCCTAACCCATCCAATTGCCCCCCATTAATGGAGCCCGGGTCCACATCAAACTCGTTACCTAGCCTGGCGGGTCCCTCTGTGGATACTCTTCCCTCCGAAGGAGCAGACAAGGACTCATCAAAATCCCCTTCGGCTCCGGCGATCGCCCGCAATAACTCCGTTTCTGGCTGCCCTTGGTTATTCAGCCGATCCAGCACTTCCCCCTCTAAGTTGGGATTCCCTTCCAGTTCCTGCGGTAGCGCCATCATCACCGGCTCATCGGGATTCCCAATCTGCGGTTCCCCATCCCGAGGTTCTGAAACGCCTTCCATATCTTCCCGATCATCCATGTCCTCCCGATCATTGTCCATTGGCCCCAAATCAGGACCAAGCGCTACCTCACCGGGTTCCCCACCATTACCTGAGAGGGGTTCTTCTAGGGGGAGATCGCCCTGTCCCAAGGCTCCGTTATCAGCCACTGGCCCTCCTTCGGGAGCATCCAGTTCAGGACCAGGACCATTTGCTCCAGGGTTGACTCCGGGGTCATCGGCTGGCGGTTGCCCCTCGCCACTGGCGGGCAAATTGTCGCCGGGGAACATCCCCTGGTCCGGCGGTGGAACATTAGGATCTGCGCCGCCGCCAGCAGGTGGATTACCTGGATCAGCACCATCCGGTGGCGGATTGTTGGGATCTGTACCGCCCCCTCCAGAGGGTGGATCATTAGGATCTGTACCGCCTCCCCTATTCGGTGGCGGATCGTTAGGGTCAGTGCCACCCCCTCCGGCAGGCGGATCGTCAGGATCTGCGCCGCCGCCAGCAGGTGGGTCGTCGCAGTTTTGCACCGCTGGGTCACAGTCGCCCATGCGCTGGTTGCCTCGCACATCCACTGTGGAAGTCCCTAAAATCCTCACCGCATCACCGGTTAGCTCGCCGGAAACAATGGAAGTTCCTGGTGATAGGTTTAGGCGGGTGTTACGAGCTACCAGGGTGACGCTGCCGTCGCCATTGGGCACCAAGCCAATGGCCGTGGTGTCGGTGCGCCCAGTTAGCAAGGCAGGTAAATCCGCAGGCTGGAACAGTAGAGAGTTGGGGCTGGCAGTCAGAGGGACAATATTTAAGCTCAGGGGAGAGCCGGGGGCTGACAGGGTCAGCTGCTGGCGACCAGGAACGCTGGCGATCGAGATCGTTCCCAACGATGAAACAGTGCCGGTAACCGCCGTTACGCCCCCCGACAAGAGCACGTCACCGCCAGCCACAAGATTGCCACTGCTGACTAGGGCGCCGGGATTTAGCGCCGTAAACGCCAAGCTAGAGGGAGCCCCGTTCAAAGCCTGGTAATCATTGAGCCCGATGCCGTTCCACCAGCGATCGCCCAGTTGCACCCCACTGGCGGTGGTGGCGGTAAAACTTCCCGGCACGGACACGGACGAATTGGGACCAAACAACATCCCCGCCGGATTCATCAAAATCAAGTTGGTATTGGCTCCCGTTACCAGCACTTGCCCGTCGATAACTGACGCGAATCCCCCCGTAACCCTCCCCAGCACTGTGTTGATGTCGCCACCCACCACAAAGGTAGCCGTGCTGCCGCTGGGCACATCAAACTGAGAAAAGCTGTGAAATAGGTTTTGTCCGTCTCCCGACGCCGTGCCGCCGTTAATTTGAATTTGATTGCCCGTTTGGGTGACCTGGGTTTGGGCGTCGTTGGGGCTAGGCACCACCTGGGCATGGGCTCCTTGCAAGGAAGTGGCAACACACAGCCCGAAGCAGGACCCGCTAGTTAAGGTAAAAAATAGAGCCGAAGAACGAAGAGAAACCATGGGGAGGAGGGGTGGGGAGGAAAGGCGGAGCAAAACGGGACCGCCCTGATATTTCTGGGATTATCGAGTTCTGATTATTGGGACTCAGATTTGAAGTCCTGGTGTCCGCCTGTATCAATAACTACCTGATGTGTTTTTTGTCCCGTTACGTTTCGATAATATCTTTTGGCTTCCCTTTAATTGCGGCGGAGACTGCGGCTGAAATTTTATAGGTTTGATGGTTAATAAACCGGAGCCCAGGCGCAGAGATTCGTTTTTGCGATCGCCCCTGGTGGGGACCGACGGGGAGCGCTAGAATGCCCATTATTAGGAGAGGTGGCAGAGTGGTCGAATGCGCCTGACTTGAAATCAGGTGACTCGCAAGGGTCCGTGGGTTCGAATCCCACCCTCTCCGTTTTTAAAAATCCCGTTTCTAAAACATGGCGTTTTCTAGATAGCGCTATGGAGCTGGAGTCGTCGAAAAAGCGCTCAGCAAGGGGACTCTATTTAGAGATTTCCCGGAATTTTAGATATTTCCAGCAATCACTGCCTAATATTGCGCTAGACATCTCAGCAATCAGGACTGGCGATCGGCGTTATGGCTCGTTACCTACTGTTCTACAAACCTTTTCACGTGCTGTGTCAGTTCACCCCTGGCACCACGCCACCCAAGGGAGAAACAGAGCCTCGCCGTACCCTAAAGGAATTTATTGACGTGCCGGATGTGTATCCAGCCGGGCGCCTGGATTGGGACAGTGAAGGGCTGCTGCTGCTTACCGATGACGGAGCTTTAATCCACAAGCTGCTAAACCCTAACTTTGCCCACCCGCGCACTTACTGGGCGCAAGTGGAGCGGGTACCCGACGAAGCCGCCTTAAATACTCTGGAAACCGGCGTTACCATTCAGGGCAAACGCACCCGCCCCGCCCAGGCCCATCTTCTGGACCCGCCGCCCACATTGCCGGAGCGCCACCCGCCTATCCGCTTTCGCAAAGCTATCCCCACCGCCTGGCTTAGCCTGACCTTGGTCGAAGGACGAAATCGGCAGGTGCGGCGCATGACTGCAGCCGTTGGTTTTCCCACGCTACGGCTGGTGCGCTGGGCAACGGGACCTTTGACCTTGGGCTCCATGGAACCGGGGGAATGTCGCGAATTAACTGCCGCTGAACTGGATGACTTGCGATCGCTAGTTAACGCCTCCAATTCCGCCCCATCCCAGGGGGCGAGGAAACAGCGATCGCGAAACCGTCCCCGCCCCGCCCGGGGAAACCGCCCTAGGAGAAGCCCATAGGGATGTGCTTCAATTTTTATAAGACTTAATACTTAGTGCAGTACATGCTGCTGCCCTTGGGTATCTAAGTCGCCTTTAGAATTCTTTTTTTACCATGGCAGAATTTGATCTCCAGGAACTTTCAACCCAGCTTGAGAGCACCAACAGTCGCGATCGCCTGTTAGCGCTGGCCGCATTGAAAGATGTGGAAGCGGAAGACGCAGTGCCCCTAATTCGTAAGGTGTTGGACGACGATAACTTGCAGGTGCGGGGAATGGCGGTGTTTGCCCTGGGGCTAAAGCCGACAAGCGAGTGCCTGGAGTTACTGCTGGAGCTGCTGACGGACGATGACTACAGCATTCGAGCGGCAGCGGCGGGCGCCTTGGGTTATCTCCAGGACGTGAAGGCGTTGGAGCCTTTGGTGCGAATTTTTTATGAGGATACGGACTGGCTGGTGCGGTTTAGCGCGGCGGTATCCCTAGGGAATCTACGGGATTTGCGAGCGCGGGAAGCATTGATGTCGGGCTTGGATAGCGACGAAGTGATTATGCATCAGGCGGCGATCGCCGCATTGGGTGAAGTGGGGGCGATCGAGGCGCTGGATAAGATTTTGGAATTTGTCCAAGCGCGTGACTGGCTAGTGCGCCAACGCCTAGCGGAGGCACTGGGTAACTTGCCATCCCCCAAGAGCGTTTCCGCCGTTAAATATATGCTGAAGGACACCCACCCCCAGGTGCGCCAGGCGGCTCAGCTTTCCTTGGATCGCCTGGATCAACACCCGGAGCTACAGACCAGTGCAGTGGAGCAGCGTTAGATGCAGCGTTAGGGGCCGCGCTAGGGGCAGTGTTAAAGTTCCTGGGTAGCCCTAAGACGCGAAAAGTTTGAACTAAGTTTTTCCTGTTCAAGGGGGCTTTGAACTACTAATTTATTTTTATAGACACACCAATCAGCAAGCTGCATCGATGGATCTCAACGAATTTATAGACACGTTTACTGGCAAGTGGTTTTCCCAGCGCACCACCCACGATTTGCAGCAAAAAACTTCTTTTCTCGCCAAGTCGGATCTATGGGTAGATGCAGTGGACAACAGCGACCCGGCCATTAAGGGACTGTGCGATCGCTACGGTGTAACCCCAGATCAGGTAGCGATCGCCCTAAAGCTGCGGTGGGAAGCCACCATCGCCGCCTCACCGAAAAAGGAAACGGGTACTGGGGCGATCGCCTTACTAAAAAGCGACAATCCTAACCAGGGTCACGTGCTGTCCGATACCACCAGCACCGGCGTCGCCCAGCCCAACCCCGGCACCTACGTGTTAGGCGACGACGAAGCCCTAACCTTTACCCTGCCCTTGCCCAGCGGAAAGATTACCGAACGCATGTGGTTTGCCAGCCCTAACCTGCGTATGCGCACCAGCACCGTAACGGAAAATGGCGACCCCACAGTGGCGTCCTTCTGCTCGGAAATTCGTATGGGTGGCGGTCCGAAAAAAGCCGAGTAGCCAGCATCCCATCCCCCCCAGAAAAAGCTCCTCTTCCCGGGGGGCTTTGCGTAAGTTCTGGGTGATTAGGGGCAATGGGTAGAGATCTTCCTCAACCCTTCATGAATAAGAGGGGAAGCCAGATTCAACCTTGGTCCACGCTATCGAATTGGCGGCGAGAGCTATTTAGTTAAAAGCAATACTGCAAATTTTGCTCAAAATGGCGAGGATAGGATCGCTCATTAAACCTTTCCGTTCCATTTCCCGTGTACTAACGCCCTTGCCTTTTTCGCAGTTTCTGATGGGCACTCTTTTGGAAAGTGCGCCCAACAAGGTAAGATTGACCATTCCCAAAATCACCCGGCGAAATTGCCCGAATGACAACGCTGAAGTCAAGGCAAATTCACTGAACTTAATTCTTCGGCGAGACTAATTCTTTGAACGTCATTCTGAACGTCTTTCAACGACCTTTTTCTTGGGTGTAATTAGGTGTAACGCCTCCTTTAGAACCTAGACCTCCGAATACCCTGAGAACTATGGCCAACACTCTTTCCCAAACCAAATCTTCTGCGAGCGGTAAAGCCCAACGCCACCAAGTGGTTATCGTCGGTGGAGGCTTTGGTGGGCTCTATGCCGCTAAGGCGCTGGGTAGTGCCGATGACGTTGATGTGACCATTATTGACCGCCGTAATTTCCACTTATTTCAGCCGCTGCTATATCAGGTAGCCACCGGCACAGTGTCCCCTGCGGATATCGCTTCGCCGTTACGAGTGGTGGTGGGCCGCAACAAAAACACCCAGGTGATTCACCGTAAGGCGGTGGATATCAATACGGAAGACCAAACGGTTATGTTGGATGAGGGAGAAGTAAGCTACGACACCTTGCTACTCGCCACCGGCGGCAGCCACCATTATTTTGGCAACGACCAGTGGAAGGATATTGCTCCGGGTTTGAAAACCGTTGAGGATGCACTGGAAATTCGTCGCCGGATTTTTTCGGCTTTTGAAAAAGCTGAACAGGAGACCGATGCCGAAATTCAGAAGGCGCTGCTGACTTTCGTCATTGTGGGTGCAGGTCCTACCGGCGTAGAGTTGGCGGGGGCGATCGCGGAAATTGCCCACGGTCCCATGCGCAAGGATTTCTCCAATATTGACACCACCCAAACCAAAATTATTTTGGTGGAGGGCATGGACCGAGTGCTGCCCCCCTATGCTCCCGACCTGTCCGCCGATGCTCAAAAGTCCCTTGAGGATCTGGGAGTAACGGTGCGTACCAAGGCACTGGTGACTGAGGTAACGGAAAACGGCGTGTCCTTGAAACAGGGTGACAATACCGAGTGGGTGTCGGCTAAGACCGTACTGTGGGCGGCGGGCGTGCGAGCGTCGGCTATGGGCAAGGTTTTGAGCGATCGCACCGGCGTTGAGCTGGACCGTGCCGGTCGCGTCGTGGTGGAGCCGGACCTAAGCGTTGCCGGTCACCCCAATATTTTTGTGGTGGGCGATCTTGCTAACTTCCCCCACCAAGGTGAGCGTCCTCTGCCAGGCGTGGCCCCAGTGGCAATGCAGGAAGGGGAGTATGTGGCAAAGCTAATTAAAGCCCGTCAAGCGGGGAACGATTTACCCCAGTTTGTGTACAACGACTTTGGCAGCATGGCGGTTATTGGTCGTAACTCAGCGGTGGCGGACTTGAAATTCACCAAATTTTCCGGTCCCCTGGCATGGTTCGTATGGATTTTTGCCCATATTTACTACCTTATTGAGTTTGATAATAAGTTGGTGGTGCTGCTCCAGTGGGGCTGGAACTATTTCACCAAGGGGCGCGGCGCACGGCTAATTACCGGCGAAGATACCCGCATTATGTCCCCGTCGGAAGCCCAGGAAAAGGCGGCCACATCAGCGAGCTAGGTTTGGTGGAGCCCGGGTCAGCGCAAAAACGATAAACAGGCACAGTTAATGTGAGCAAAGCGATCTACAGTGAAACACTGCGTTACTAGAGATCGAGTTTTGAGATCATGAGCAGTGCTTTTCGCGAGTTGCTGAAAAAAACCGGCAGTGGTCCCCATACAGGCAAAAATTTGAGCCGGGAGGAGGCAAAGGAGGCGGCAATTTTGATGCTGACTCAGGAAGCGACTCCGGCTCAAATTGGCGGTTTTTTAATTGCCCACCGTATTCGCCGTCCCACGCCCATCGAATTGGCGGGGATGTTGGATGCTTACGATGAGCTAGGTCCAGTGGTGCCGGCGATCGCATCAGAAAACCCCGTGTGTATTTTCGGCAATGCCTATGATGGGCGATCGCGCACCTTTCCCCTAGGCGTTGGCGTGGCTTTAACTTTGGCCGCGGCAGGTTATCCGGTGCTGCTCCACGGCGGCGTGCGCATGCCCAGCAAATACGGGCTGCCCACGGTGGATATTTGGTCAGCGCTGGGGGTGGATTGGCGATCGCTCTCCCTCGACGAAGTTCACCACTATCTACAAAGCCAGGGGCTAGGATTTCTCTACTTGCCCAAGCATTTTCCCCTAGCCCACGGCTTGGTGCAGTATCGGGAAGAAATTGGCAAGCGTCCCCCCTTGGCAACCCTGGAGCTAATGTGGACTCCCTACGGCGGCGAAAATATGCGGCTATTTGCGGGCTATGTGCACACCCCCACTGAGGTTATGATGCGCGACGCATTGAAACTCCGAGGCGCGAAAAATTTCGCCACCATTAAGGGGCTTGAAGGGAGCTGTGATTTGCCCAGCGATCGCAACGCGTTGGCCGGCATTGACCGGGGAGACACCTGGGAGCGCCTGGTATTTAAAGGACGTCAGCATGATTTGCGCGAACCCAGCACCCCTTTCCCCAGCAGCCTGGACGAGTTACAGGACACCTTGACGGAAACCCTGCAAGGTAAACCCACAGAAATCCAAACTGGCGTAATTTGGAACGCCGGGATTTTTCTGTGGCTTTTGCAGGAGCGGGAAACCCTGGCTGAAGCCCTTGAGGTGTCGCGATCGCTGGTCACCACCGGAGCGCCGTGGGACAAACTCAATGCCCTAAAAGCAGTTTTAAAAAACTAACAACAGCAGTTAATAAAACGGGAGCGAAGGGCGATCACTTGACCCCAGCTCCCGTAAACAATGCTTTATTCGAATTGGCGTTGCAGGATTGAGAGATGATGGGAAGTGATCAGCCATCGAATCCAAACTCCCCCGACCTATGCAATGCCCTCGCTGTCAGTCCACCGCCATTTCAAAAAATGGCTTCCGAGGCTCTAAACAGAATCATCGCTGCCGTGACTGTGGGCGGCAATTCATTGAAACTCCTCAAACTCACCGAGGCTACAGTGACGACGTGCGAGAACTGTGTCTGAAGATGTACCTCAATGGCATGGGATTTCGAGCGATTGAACGGGTAACCGAGATTCATCACACCACTATCATACGAAATCCGCTTTTTCAACCCCAAATTGAGAGTTATGCAGGCCACCAATGAAATTGAGTGAGACGCCGCACTTGCTCTTGCATCTGAGTGGCTAGATGCATACATCGTTGACACAGGATTTCTTCAATAGATTCAATCGTGTCAAAGCAGCGATTCACCAATGGTTCATCCGATAAGCTCCATAACCGTTCGGCAGGCTGCAATTCGGGAGAATAAGGGGGAAGGATTTCTAGGTGAATCCCATCGGGAATCTTCAGACGGTTACTGCGATGCCATCCAGCGCCATCAATCACAAGCAAAATTCGTTTGGTCTTTCCAGCACCCACTGCCTTAGCAAAATCCTTCAGAGCCAGGCTGAACCATTCCACAGTGACCCGAGGCACTGACGGGGTGACAGAGTAGGTGAAAGCCTTTTTAGCCATGACTTACAGCATCA